>CBFGPE010000082.1:0-31744 GCA_965650625.1 uncultured Azospirillum sp.
TGACGCGCAGGGTCTCGCTCTTGGTCGCTTCGGTGGCGACGCCGTCCTTGGCGATAGCAGTCACCGTCAGGTCGAAATCAACGTCGCTGTTCGACGGCGGCGTAATGGTCAGACCGGCGAGCTGGCCCGGAGTCAGAGTCCAGGTCGTGGTGCCGTCCGGCTGGGTCACGGAACTGCCGGCGCTGAGCGTCGCCCCGGTAGGAACGCCGGCGATGGTGATGCTCAGGGCTTCCGAGCCGTCCAGATCGGTCAGGGCCGGGCTGATCGTCAGCGCGATGGCCGTGTCTTCATTGCCCTGGGCGGCGGAGACGGTGAGCGTCGGCGTGTCCGACACCGGGTTGACGGTCACCGGCAGCGTCTGGGTCACCGAGACCGCATCGGCAGTGCCGTCCTTGGCCGTGGCGGTGACAGTAAGGGTGAAGTCCACGTCACTGTTCGACGACGGCGTGACGGTCAGGCCGGCAAGCTGATCCTTGGTCAGCGTGATCAAGCCGTTGGTGACCGTCAGCACGTCGCCCGCCGTATTGCCGAGGGTCGCACCGGTGGGGATGCCGCTGATGGTGATGCTCAGCGATTCCGAACCGTCCAGATCGGTCAGGGCGGACCGGATGTCCAGCGCGATCGCCGTGTCTTCGTTGCCGCTCGCGGCGGTGACGGTGAGTGTCGGCGTGTCGGTCACCGGATCGACGGTGACGCGCAGGGTCTCGCTCTTGGTCGCTTCGGTGGCGACGCCGTCCTTGGCGATGGCGGTGACAGTCAGATCGAAATCAACGTCGCTGTTCGACGGCGGCGTGATCGTCAGCCCGGTCAGCTGCGCCGGAGTCAGGGTCCAGGTGCCATCGGCATTGTGCGTGCCGGCGCTGAGCGTCGCCCCAGCCGGAACGCCGGCGATGGAGATCGTCAGCGCCTCCGATCCGTCGGTATCGGTCAGGGCCGGGCTGATGGTCAGCGGGATGGCGGTGTCTTCATTGCCCTGGGCGGCGGTGACGGTCAGGGTCGGCGTGTCCGACACCGGATTGACGGTGACCAGCAAGGGTGCGCTGGTGCTTGCCGTGGCGGCATCGCCATCCTTGCTGGTCGCGGTGACGGTGAGGGTGAAGTCCGCGTCGCTGTTCAGCGGCGGCGTGATCGCCAGACCGGCCAGCTGCGCCGGCGTCAGGGTGATCGAACCGCCCGAAATGGTCAGCACCTCGCCGGCCGCGTTGGTCAGCACCGCCCCGTCCGGGATGCCGCCGATGGTGACGCTCAGCGTCTCCGACCCGTCGGTGTCGGTCAGGGCCGGGCTGATGGTCAGCGGGATCGCGGTATCCTCCGCCCCCGTCACCGCCGCGACGCTGAGCGTCGGCGTGTCGGAGATCGGATTGACGGTGACCGGCAGTGTTGCGGTGACACTGTTCGGGGTGGCGCCGCCGTCGGTGCTGGTGGCGGTCACGGTCAGCGAGAAGCTGTCGCCGCTGTTGGGCGGCGGGGTCAGCGTCAGGCCGGGAATCTGCGAGGAGGTCAGCACGATGCTGCCGTTCACCACCGTCAGCACCGCGCCGGACCCGTCGCGCAGCACCGCCCCGTCCGGGATGCCGGACAGGGTGACGGTCAGCACCTCCGTCCCGCCGGTGTCGGTCAGGGCGGCGGCGATGTTCAGGGCGATCGCCGTGTCCTCGTCGCCCGACACGCCGTTCACCGTCAGGCTGGGCGTGTCGGACACCGGTGCCGGCGTGGTGGCAGTGGCGGCGGTAAGGTCGGGCGTACTGGCGGCAGCGGCGTCCAGGAAGGTGACGGGGGCGGCATTGGGGACGGTCCCGTCGTCGATCACCTGCTCCGGCGTCTCGGGCACGGGAATGTCCGGCAGCGCGACGGCGAGCTCGCTGTAGGTGGTCGTCGTGCGTGCGTTAGACAGCAGCTCAGCCCGCTCCACCGCGCTGCCGGCGGCATCGCGGCTCTCCCCCTCCGACAGGCCAGACCCTTCGGGACCGGCCGGGCCGGAGCCGCGGGTGCCTTCGGTGCGCAGAACATCGCCGTTCAGCAGCAGCGCGTTCACCGACCGGTCGGTGGCGACCCCCACCGCTTCGCCGACAACGGACCCGGTCTGCACCGCGCCGCCGACCATCAGATCCTCGGCGCCGCGATAGTCGGTCTGGACATAGCCCAGCGTGTCGTCGGGCCGCTGCAGTTGGACCGCGCTCGCCTCGTGGATGACGCCGCCCAGCCGGGTGCCGTCGACCTGCTGCAGGAGGGTCAGATCGTCCAGGATCTGACGATCGTCGACCGCCGGGACATTGCCTTGAACCGCTTCCTCAGCCATCGGACCGCTCCATAAGAGGGATGCGAAATCGCACCACGCCACTCGTCACGACCCTAGGTTCTAGCGCTCTGACTTGCTTGTGATAAGAAACATCCTGTGATGAGTTTCAACAGCTTGCGTGGCAGGACTGCCCTTGCGCAGGCCCTGCCAGGGAGGTGCGAAGCGGGCGGAAGCCATTGAATCACATCGTTTCTTTCCCCTTTCGCGCAGGTTCGGAAGGGGTGTGCGCAACACGCTTTGTCACTCGGTTGCCTTTTGTTGCTATTCGCGGATTTACCTATCACTAGCAATTATGGTGTTGATTAGCGCCCGGTTAACTCCGTGAACAGGTTGGTCGTCTTGCAGTCCGCAGCCCCGTCCACCATCCGCACCGCGCCGCGCACCACCGCAGCAAATGCGTCTTCCGGCAGCGACCGGGCGGCCGAAAAGGCGGCCCGGCGGCTGCTGTCCGGCATGCTGGGGCCGCGCCGCGACCGGGCGATGCTGGTTCTGGCGTCCTTCGCGCTGAACATCTTCGCGCTGGCGCTGCCGGTCACGCTGCTGCACGTCTACGACCGCATCCTGCCGAACGAATCCTACGGCACCATGCTTCTGCTCGGCATCGGCTGCGGCGCTGCGGCGGTGATGGAGGCGATCCTGCGGGTCGCGCGTTCGGCGCTGACCACCTGGATGGGCGCGAGGATCGAGCACCGGTCGAGCGCGTCGCTGATCGACCGGCTGATGCACATGCCGCTGAACGCCTTTTCCCAACAGGGGATCGGCACCCATTTCGAGGTCTATCGCGCCATCAAGATGGTGCGGGAGTTCTACTCGGGCCAGGCTCTGCAGTCGGCCATCGACATCCCCTTCGCCGTTCTCTACCTGGGGCTGATCGCCCTGCTGGCCGGCTGGCTGGCGGTGATCCCGGTGGCGGTGCTGGCGCTGTTCCTGATCGTCGGCGCCGTGCTGGGCCGGCGGATGCGCCGGGCACTGGAAAGCCGCCACACGCTGGAGGAGCGGCGCCTGAACTTCATCAGCGAGGTGCTGGCCGGCGTCCATACCGTGAAGGGTCTGGGGGCCGAGGCCGGGCTGCTGCGCCGCCACGAACGTCTGCAGCAGGGCTGCAGCGAGGAGGATTTCACCGTCGCGCGGCTCAGCGGCTCGGCCTCCGTCGTCGCCGCCACGCTGGCGCAGGCGACGATGATGCTGGTGGTGATCCTGGGCAGCGTGTCGGTGATCGACGGGGCGATGACCACCGGCGTGCTCACCGCCTGCTCGATGCTGGCCGGACGCTGCGTGCAGCCGGTGCAGGCGTTGTTCGACCGCTGGGTCCGCTACCAGTCGGTGTCGCTGGCCCTGCGCCGCATCGGCCATGTCCTGCTGGAGGTCGGAGTTGACGGTGCCGCGGCGCAGCCGCAGGCAGACGGCAAGTCCGAGGGAGCGGTCGGCATGGCGCTGACCCCAGGCTCCATCGAGATGGACAAGGTCCACTTCGCCTACGACCGAGGGCCGGAGATCCTGAGCGACCTGTCGCTGAGCGTCGGGCCGGGCGAGTTCCTGGGCGTGGTGGCGACCAACAGTTCGGGCAAGACCACGCTGCTGCGCCTGATCCTGGGCGTGCTGCGCCCGAGTTCGGGCGAGGTACGGGTCGGCGTGCGCGCCCTGACGGAGGCAGATGCCATGATCGGCATCGGCGGCGTCGTCTATGTCGGCGAGCATCCGGAGCTGTTCAAAGGCACCATCCTGCAGAATCTGACCCTGTTCGACCCCGGCCGGGCCGATCTGGCGATGGAGGTCTGCCGCCGCCTGGGCCTCGACCGCCGCATCGCCGGTCTGCCGCAGGGCTATGAGACCATCGTCGGCGACGCCTCGCAGGAGGCGCTGCCGCGCGGCGCCCGCCAATTGATCTGCCTTGCCCGCGCGCTGGTGCGCGAGCCGGCGGTGCTGCTGCTGGACGAGCCGAACTCCTCCCTCGACGTCGAGTCCGACAAGGCCTTCCGCCGCGCGCTGGACGAGCTGCGCGGCAGCGTCACCATCCTGCTGGTCACCAGCCGTCCGTCGCTGCTGTCGCTGGCCGATCGGGTGGTCCAGATCGTCGACGGCCATGCCGTCACCCGCAACCCCGATGCCGGGAGCGTCGGCGGGCAGCCGGCCCTGGTCGCCGCCACCGCTGCCCCGGCGGCCGAGGCGGAGGCCAAGCCCGATGCGGAGCCGATCCGCGCCGCCCATGACGATGGCGACATCCTGCGCCGCCGGCTGGCCGAAGCGTCGGCGGTCGGCGCCTGCATGGTCCCGCTGCTGGACGCGCTGGGCTGGCGCGGCGCGCCGCAGACGCTGGCGGAGGCCCTGCCCCACTTCTCCGAGGTGCAGACGGTGGAGGAGCTGTGCGACGTGCTCCAGCGCCTGCATTTCGAGGGGCGCAGCCTGCGCTTCGATCTCGGCCGGCCGGAGCCGTCGCTGCTGCCCTGCCTGTTCCAAGCCCGCGACGGCGGCATCTACACGCTGCTGTCCGCCGAGGCCGACGGCGTCACCGCCTTCAGCGGCCGGTCGCGCGAGACGGTGCTGCTGAATTACGGCAAGGGCACCGCCTATGTCTTCACCCCGCTGGAGGCGGCGGCGGGCGCCGGCAACCAGAACTGGGTCGGCACGGTCATCCATGCCTATCTGCCGCTGCTGTGGGCAGTGCTGGGGCTGAGCGCGGTCATCAACCTGCTGTCCGTCGCCGCCCCGCTCTTCACCATGGCGATCTACGACAAGGTCATCGGCACCGGATCCTTCGACACGCTGGCGACCATCGCCGTCGGCGCGTTCCTGGTGATCGCCGGCGATTTCGCCCTGCGCCAGATCCGCGGCCGGGCGCTGGCCCATGCCGGGTCGCGCATCGCCCGCAGCATCAGCAACGCCACCATCGAGCGCATCCTGATGCTGCCGGTGGGGATGAGCGAGCGCGCCGCCATCGGCACGCAGATCGCCCGGGTGAAGGACCTGGAATCGATCCGCGACTTCATCAGCCAGGGGCAGGTCGCGGCCCTGTTCGACGTACCCTTCGCCCTGTTCTATCTGGGGGTGATGGCCATGCTGGGCGGACCGCTGGCGCTGGTGCCGCTGGCCGCCGTGCTGGTGACCGCTGCCATCGGCGCCGCCGTCCACCCGATGGTGCGCGCTCGCACCGGCACCACCGCGCGCGCCGACACCGAGCGGCAGGAATTCTTCGTCGAAATGGTCGCCAAGATGCCGGCGCTGCGCGCCATCGGCGGGCTGGCCCACTGGCGCGACCGCTACGACCGGCTGTCCGCCCGCACCGCCCGGTCGGGCCACACCGCCGCCAACCTGTCGGCGACCCATGCGGCGCTGGCCGGGCTGGTGGTGCCGGTCGCCGGGCTCGCCACCGTCGGCGTTGGCGCCTTGCAGGTCTTCGCCGGCACCATGACGCCCGGCGCGCTGATGGCGTCGATGATGCTGCTGTGGCGGGTGATGGTGCCGCTGCAAACCGCCGTGTCCATGTTGCCGCGCATCGAACAGCTGCGCGCCAACGCCCGCCAGATCAACGGCTTGATGAGCATCCGGCCGGAGCGCGAGTCGCGCTGCGCCACCCTGCAGCCGCGCAAGCTGAAGGGCGAGGTCTCCTTCTCCCGCGTGTCGCTGCGCTACCGCAACGATGCCGACCCGGCGCTGGTCGGCGTGACCTTCACCGTCAAGCCCGGGCAGATCGTCGCCATCGTCGGTTCGGACGGCGCCGGCAAGTCGTCGCTGCTGAAGGTGATGCTGGGGCTCTATGCGCCGCAGGCCGGCAACGTGCGGATCGACGGCGTCGACATCCGCCAGATGGACCCCGTCGACCTGCGCAAGTCCGTCGGCTATGTACCGCAGGCCAGCTCGCTGTTCTACGGCACCATCGCCCAGAACCTGCGCTTCGCCGACCAGACCGCCGACGAGGCCGAGCTGCGCTGGGCGCTGTCGCTGGCCGGCGCGCTGGACGAGGTGGAGGCGCTGCCGCGCGGTCTGGACACCCGCATCGGCGACAACCAGTCGCTGCGCCTGTCGCCCAGCCTGACGCAGAAGATCTGCCTGGCCCGCGCCTATATCCGCCGGCCGCGCATCCTGCTGCTGGACGAGCCGGCCAGCCGGCTGGATTTCGAGGGCGACAAGGCCCTGCACGCGGCGCTTGCCGTGCTGCGCGGCCACAGCACCATCTTCCTGGTCACCCACCGGCCGAGCCACCTGACGCTGGCCGACACGGTGCTGACCATGGATGCCGGCATGATCGCCCCGGCCAACCCGGCCGGCGGCCTGCCCGGTCCCCGCCCGGTTGGTCCGGGGACCGGTCCGGGTGGCGGCAGCAGCGTCGCCAACGGCATCGCCGGGGCGCTGCTGGGCGGGATCGGGCTGCAACGCCCGCCCGGCGTCGCCGCCACGCCGCAGCGCTGATCCGTTTCGCCCCTCCCTCTTTCGCTTTCCCCCTACTCTTTCGCTTTCAAAGTGAACCGCAGATGGCCGCTTCAGACCTCGCCCGCCCCACCGGCAAATCGCTCAGCGCCGACGACGCGTCGCTGTCGCTGGTCCGTGCGACCATCGTCGTGCTGGTCCTGCTGCTGGCAGCATTGCTGACCTGGGCCACGCTGATGCCGGTCAAGGAGGCCGTCGTCACCGCCGGACAGGTGGTGCCGTCCGGCAACTCCCAGGTCGTCCAGCATCTGGAAGGCGGCATCGTGTCGGCCATCCTGGTCAAGGAGGGCGATCTGGTCGAGGCCGGCCAGCCTCTGATCGTCTTCGATCCCAAGCAGGTCCGGGCAGAGCGCGAGCAGATGAACGCCCGCCTGCTGACCCTGGAGCTGCGGGCAGAGCGGCTGCGCGCCTTCGCCGCCGGGCGGGAGCCGGACTTCACCCGCGTCGCCGGCCCCGACACGCCCCAGGTGGAGGCCCAAAAGGAGGCGCAAGTCGCCGACCAGCGCCTGATCTACGACACTCAGCGCAAGGCTCGCGACACCGCCATCGCCGTGCTGCAGGCCCAGGTGTCGCAGCGCGAGGCCGAACTGGCGCTGTATGAGGGGCAGCTGGCCAACATCAAGGACCAGATCACCTTCATCACCGGCTCGGTCGACATCCGCAACCGGCTGGAATCCATGGGGCTGTCGTCGAAGCTGCAGTCGCTGGAAACCCAGCGCGAGCAGTCGCGCCTGATGGGCGAGCAGCGGCGGATCGAGGGCCAGATCATCGCCACCCAGCAGGCGATCACCGAGGCCGGCAACCGCATCCTCGACCAGTCGGCCAAGCTGTCGCAGGACGCCGTCACCGAGATGGGCACCGTCACCGCCGAGATCGCCCAGCTGCGAGAGGCCCGCGCCAAGCTGGACGACCGCGCCGAGCGGTTGACCGTGCCGTCGCCGGTGCGCGGGCTGGTGCAGGACCTGCGGATCAACACCATCGGCGCCGTGGTGCCGGAGGGCGGCGTCCTGATGCAGATCGTTCCGGTCGACCACGAGATGACGGTCGAGGCGCATGTCACCCCGCGCGACGTCGGCCATCTCCAGATCGGGCAGGAGGCGACGGTGAAGGTGCTGACCTACGACTTCGCCCGCTACGGCGCCATCACCGGCACGCTGCAGCGCATCTCCGCCTCCACCTTCCTGGACGAGCAGAAACGCCCCTACTACAAGGCGGTCGTGGCGCTCAGCCGCAACCATGTCGGCCGCGACGACGTGCAGCACCCGGTTCTGCCCGGCATGACCACCCAGGTGGAGATGCCCACCGGCAAGCGGTCGCTGCTGGAATATCTGCTGAAGCCGATCTACTTCGCCCTGTCCGACAGCTTCAACGAACGGTGAGGGCAACTGGCGGGGAGGCGCCGTCCTCCCCCCGGAAATACGAAAGGCCGCCGGTCCGGAAAAGGACGGGCGGCCAGCGGCAGCAGGAAGGAGAAGCGGTGCGGCGGTCAGTAGGCGCCGAGCGACCGGGCGGCGGCGGTGAATTCCTCGGCCAGCCAGCCTTCACGCTCGATCAGGTGGTCCATCAGCCGCTTCAGCGCCGCCTCGTAGACCTCGGTGCGCTCGCCATCTGGCAGGCCCGCCATGGCCAGGCGGGCGACGAAGTCGTCCACCAGCTGTTCAGCCTTCCGGGTGTCGACTTGGGTCATGACGGGAAACAACCTGGGGTTTGTGTCGGCGAGCTTCTGGGGAGTCATCGGGGCGCCTTGATGCTGGACGCGTGGCCTATCCCAATAATGGGTCCACGACCGGCGGGTGTGAAGGTGCGATTTAGCGCTTAAATGAAATAAATTTAGGTCGCATTTGATACATCTCGTTTCATGTGCCGCTGGCCGGTGGCGAAAAGCGGCAAAGCGCGAGCGTCGTACAGCCCCGACACAGCTCGACAGAATATGTCACGACATACCAGTAGCAATCATTGGTGCCAGTATCTAAAATTGCCGCGACTCAGCAGCGCCCGTGAACGCCATGGCCGGCCGCCCCAACCGCAGCGCCTCCCTTCAGACCGTGCCGCTTCACGCGGTGGAACCGGATCCGGCAGCCGTCAGCCTCGACAAGGTCAAGGCGATCCTGGCGCCGCTGGACCGGGCGCAGAAGTCCAAGCTGTTCGAACTGGTGCAGGCAGGCCATCTGGAAGACGACCAGATGACGGTGGAGGTCGGCCGCCTGATCGTCGCCATGCTGAACGGCCCGCGCACCGAGCATGCCCGGCGCATCTGGACCGGCTGGTTCGACCCGGTGATGCTGCGCACCGATGCGCTGATGCTGGCGGAAAGCCGGCCGCCGGGCTGTATGCATGTGGTCGACGCCAGCGCCTGGTGGTTCGCCCTGCTGCCACATCTGCGCGACCTTGCCGGCCGGGTCCAGGCCGACATCGCCGACCGCGCCAGCGAGCATCCGCTGGAATCCGTCCTCGCCTCCCCCGCTGCCGCGGCGTGGGCGGAGGAGCTTCGCATCCGTTCGCTGGAGGTCCTGCGCCGGCGCGGCGCGGCCGGACCCTTGCTGGCGACCGCCAATGCGGAGCGGATCACCCTGCTGCGCAAGCGCGGGCTGACCGGGGTGGCGCCGCTGTCCTTCGGCGATCTGGCGATGCTGGACGCCATGCTGGACCATGCGCCGCTGTGGAAGGGCGCGGCCCGTCCGCGCGACACCATCGGCATCCTGCACATGGTGTCGGAGATGGCAGAGCGCGGCGCCGCCACCGGTGGCGGTGCGGAGGGCGCGATGCAGTACGCCCTGGCCCTGTTGAACGGATCGCGCGATCCCGATCAGGCGCTGGCGCTCCATGGCCTGTCGCCCAATCCGGCTCTGGTCGAGGCGGCAGTCGGTCATGTGCAGTTCGCTTGGCAATGCCTGCGGCAGAAGCTGGAGGACCTGCATCTCGGCCGCCCCGCCCCGCCGCAGCTGACCGCCGGCGAAACGGTGGACCGGCTGCAGGAGCGTGCCTTCCGCTGGTACGATGCGCTGCAGGGCTTCGGCGTCGAACGCGGCGGGCGCAACTGGGCCGCGGTGTCCGCCGCCGTCGGCCGGGTGACCGGGCTGGTGGAGGGAGAGGTGGTGCCAGTGCTGAGCCACCGCCTGCTGACGCTGAACGCCAGCAGTTCGGCCCGGCCGCTGATCGACCCGGTGCGCTTCATCAACGGCTTCAACCACCGGCTTCGTCGCCGCGGCATCGCCGCCTCGACCAACCCCTGGCTGACGGCGATCGGCGAGCATCTGGCCGGCCTGTTCCGGCAGATCGGCACCTATGGCCGGGAAGATGCGCTGTCGGCCATGGCCGAACTGTGCGAACTGGCGGAAGAGACCGGTTATCCCATCGAGGTGACCGCCATCGACAAGACGCTGCTGGGCATCACCGAGCGGGCGCTGCGCGACGGCCGTGAACTGAGCGCCGCGGAAAGCAAGCTGATCGAGCGCGTCGTCACCGTCGCCACAGAGGAACGCCGGCGCTGCCGCTGGTGGGTGTCGGGCGAACTGGTCAGCCTGCTGGACGCCGCCCAGCAGCGCGGCATCGGCCCGACGCCGCAATAGGCAAGCCCATTCAGGACGACAGCTTGATCCCCGCCCTCATGGTGGCCAGCGCCAGCTGGGTGCGGTTGCGCACGCCCAGCCGCTGCATCACCGTGCGCAGATGCACCTTGATGGTGCCCTCCAGCACGCCCAGCGCGCGGGCGATCTCCTTGTTCGACTGGCCTTCCAGCAGGAGCCGCAGCACCTCGCGCTGACGCTCGGTCAGGCCGTTGACCGCCTCGTTATCGCTGCGCACCGACGCGGCCTCGGAGGTCAGCGCGATGCGGACCGGCCGTCCATCGGGCGGCGTCGGCGGCGCCGGGGCGAAGATGCCGCCCTCCAGCACGATCGGCAGCGCTTGGTCGAGCACGCCGCCCTCGCAGCCCTTGTGGACGAAGCCGCGCGCGCCGGCACGGATGCAGGACGCGATGACGGTGCCGTCGGTCGTTCCGGAGACGACGATCAGCGGCACATCGCCGGCCGCCTCCAGCATGTCGGTCAGGCCGCTGTGCTCGTCGCTGTCGCTCATCTGCAGGTCGTAGAGGATGGCGGTGAGGTCCGGTTCGGAGCGGACCTTGCGCAAGGCCTCCGCCAGCGATCCCGCCTCGACGACCGCGACATGCTCATAGTGCTGCCGCAGGGCAAGCGACAGGCCGTACCGGACCAACGCGTGATCGTCGACAATCAGGAACTTGAGCGGATCGTCGGACGGGGTCCGGCGGTCAGACACCATGTCCCGCGTCGGCGAGCCATGGTCGTGCTGCACATGATGATCCACGTTTGTTCCTCTTCATCGGTCCAAAGTACCAAACCCCACTGGATTTGTGGGTCTTACCAGCAACACTAAAGCCGAAGGACGGCCTGTATGAACCTGCCCTTCCGGCTGCCCGTAAGACGCATGGGGGTAAGGGGCGAACAAACCGAAGGTGGCAGAACTGCAATCACCTGATGTCGCCCGCAGTGCTGCGTCCTGTCCGCCGGCCACGTCGCGCCTTGATCCCGCGATTGACAGGCATTTCGACAAGCGGCACCGTGACCGAGAAGACCGACCCATGCCCCGGGTGGGATCTCAGCCCAATCCGATGGTCGATTTGACAGGCCAGCCGCGAGACAATGGCGAGGCCGAGGCCGACCCCGCGCCGCTGGTCGCGGTTGTCGGCGTCAAGTTGCCGGAACTCTTCGAAGATGGCGGCCTGGTTGGCCTCGTCGATGCCGGGGCCGGTATCCCAGACCTCAATGCGCAGACAGCGTCGCCCCTCAGCATCGCGGCAGCGGCGGCAGCCCAGCAGGATGGTTCCTGAAACAATGTATTTCAGCGCATTCGCGACGAGATTGCGCAGGATCCGCTCCAGAAGCTGCCCATCGCTGAGCACCTGGGCATGACAGGACACGACGCGGAAGCGGATCCCGCGCATCTCCGCCTGAATGGCGAACTCCCCCTCGATGCTTTCGAACATCACCGGCACCGACACCGGCTCGATCAGCGGCTCCAGCGCCCCGGCATCGAGCCTTGCGGTGTCGAGCATGCCGTCCAGCAGCGTGCGGATCGACAGATGCGCCGCCAGAAGCCCGCCGAGGACCGGCCGTTCGGCGTCGCCCATCCGATGACGCAGCACGTCGAGGAACAGCCCCATCGACATCACCGGCTGGCGCAGGTCGTGGCTGGCCGAGCCGAGAAGCTGCAGCTTTGCCGTATCGGCGGCCCGAAGCCGCTGCAATTCCTCGTTGGAGCGGGCGAGATGGGCGTTGACCTCCTCCACCTGCTCCAACGAGAGGCGCAACTCCTCGTCCATGGCGCGCAGTTTTTCCAGCGAGGCCTGAAGTTCGCTGTCCGACCGGTCGTAATCCCTGCTCCGGCGATCCAGGGCATTTTCCCGAAGGGACAGCCGTTCCTGCACCGCATCCAGTTGGGACAGCGTTTCGTGGTATCTCGTGGTCGTTGTCAGCAATTCCTTGCGCAGTTGCGCGATGGTCTCGTTCGCATCCTGCTGGCGCCGCTCCAGATCCTCGATCAGTGTCTGCGCCTGCTCAAGCTCGTCGTAAAGCCGCTGGACGGCGGCGGGGGAGCGGTCCTCCTTGAGGTCGGTGGCCACGCAGATGAAATGCTCGGTCTCGCCGGTGGGTCCGACCAGTGGCGTGATGACCAGGGCGCACAGATAGTCGCTGCCGTCCTTGCGCCGGTTGACCATGCTGCCGCGCGCATATTCCCCGTCCACCAGGTCGCGCTTGATGGCGGCGGTGATCACCGGATCGGTGCGGGGGCACTGCAGAATCCGGGGGGAGCGGCCGATCACCTCGTCCGCCCGATAGCCGGTCAGACGGGTGAAAGCGCGATTGACATAGCGGATGGTCGGTCCCGGCGCGGCGAGGTTCCGGTCGGTGACGATGACGGCATGATCCAACTGATCCCAAATCGGTTGGACGATCAGCGGCTTTGCCTTGAGATCCTTCAATCCATGCGCAACCGACATGCCAACACTATCCTTTCGGGAGTGAGCGGTCCATGGTGCACGACGCCGGAACATCATGGCAGTACTAGGTTCACAAAGTTAACTGTCGCGATGCAATGCCGTCACGGCCATATAGCTTTAGATCAGTCTGTCCGGTATTCGAATGCCGCCTGCGCCGCAGCAACGTGCAAAGGCGCAAGCCTTTCGTTTACTCCGATACCGGCTCCGCCCAGCTGTCGTCGATGCCGATGCGTTGGCGTGTCGCGATGTCGTGCGAGATCACCACCAGGATCGGCGGCTCCTCCTGGCCGAAATACTGCATGCACATCTCGACCTGCCTCGGCTGCCTGTCGCTGCTTTCGATGGCCGTCTCGATGACGATTTCCGCCTTCCTTCCCGACAGCAGGGGCGCGACCAGCCGGGCGAAGGCAGTGGCATCGATTTCCGGCATCAGATCGTGCAAGGCGATCTGGCGGAGGTGGTCCAGCGAATAGCCCAGCTTTTCCTCCGCCCCCTTGTTGACCAGCTGAAAATGAAAGTTGGCGGGATCGAGGAAATACACCTCGTTCAGGGACTGGCCGATGATGCGGCCCAGATAGTGGATGAAGGCGTCGGCCCGCCGCCGCTCCGTCACGTCCTCCACGATCAGGATGACGCCGCGCGCCTGCCGGCTGTCGTAGAGCAGCGGCGACAGGCGGATGCGGCAGTCGATCCGGCGTCCGCGCCGGTCCATCGCCTCCATCTCGATCATGTCGGCCGGCATCTGCGTGGTCAGAGTTTCGTGCAGGGAATCGCGCAGGCGCTGCACCGGCAGACCGATGTCGAGGTCGAGGAAGGATTCCTCGGCGACCTCCTCGTTGCGCAGGCCCCAGGCGTTCTCGCACCAGCGGTTCCAGGACTGCACCAGCAGATTGTCGTCCAGCACGATGATGCCGGCGTCGATGCTGCGCAGGACGGATTCGGAATAGCGCCGGTACTCGGCCGCCTCGTCGCCCTGGCGCCTCATCTCCTCGTTGGTTACCTCAAGCTCCTCGTTGGTGGAGCGCAACTCCTCGTTCATCGTCTCCAGTTCCTCGTTGGTGGACTGGAGTTCCTCGTTGGTCGTCTCCAACTCCTCGTTGGTCGACTGCAGCTCTTCATTGGTGGTCTCCAGTTCCTCGTTGGCGGACTGAAGTTCCTCTATGGTGGTCTCCAGGCTTTCCTGCGCCACCTCGACCTCCTGCTGCAGCATGAAGAGGCGGCTGGTGTCCTGGAAGCTCAACAGGGTGCCGAAGGCCTTGCCGTCGCGGCCGAACAGCGGCGAGACATCGATGCTCAGGCGCATCGGCTCGCCGCCCGGCCGGCTGAAGAGCTGATGGTCGATGCGGATCGTCCGCCCGGTGCTGCGCACCTCCTCGATCTGGCTGCGCAGTTCGGTCGGGCGGTAGGAAATCGTCAGATCCTGAAAAGGCCGGCCGATGTCCGGCTCCTCGATGTCGAACAGGCGGCGGGCCAGCAGATTGGCGAAGATCAGCTCGCCGTCGGAGCCCACCGCCAGATACGCGGCCGAACTGCCGTCGACGATGCTCTCCAAGAGGCGGGTATGCTGGCTGTTCCGTCCATTCGGCAGGTCGGGCGCCAGCGACAGGCTTCCCCCGGCGGTGCGGCGCCATTCCTGCGGAACCTTGGTGAAGATGCGGCTTTTCAGGTTCACCGCCTCGAACATGCGGGACCGGGCCAGCTGGGTTTCCGCCTTGCCGAGGAACAGGACGCCCTCGTTGACCAGGGCGTAATGCAGCCGCGGCAGGACGATGGATTGGGTATCCGCCTCCAGATAGATCAGCAGGTTGCGGCAGACCAGCAGGTCGATGCGGGAGATCGGCGCGTCGCTGACCACATTGTGGCGCCCGAAGATCACGCATTTGCGCAATTCGCGCTGGAAGACATAGCTGTTGCCGGATCGCTCGAAATAGCGTTCCAGCATCGCCTCCGGCACCGATTCCACGTCGCGCGCGGGATAGGTGGCGTGGCGCGCCGTGTTCAGCGCGTCGTCGTCCAGATCGGTCGCGTAAATCTTGACCCGCCGGCAGAACTCCACCTTGCCCAGCTGCTCGGCGAACAGCATCGCCAGAGAATAAGGTTCCTGGCCCGAGGCGCAGCCGACGCTCCAGACACGGACCGGGGCCTTGTCCCCCTTGCGCTTCAGGATCTGGGGAATGACCTCCTGGCGCAGCACATCCCACGCCTCCTTGTCGCGGAAGAAGGAGGTGACGTTGATCAGGACGATGTTCAGCAGATCGATGAATTCACGCGGGTGTGCCTCCAGAAAGGCGTGATAGGCGTTGAAGCTTTCGCAGCCGACCTCGTCCATCCGGCGCCGGATGCGGCGTTCCAGGCTGGTCCGCTTGTAGCCGCGGAAGTCGATGCCGCGGCTTTCCTGAATATGCCGGATCAGATTGGAAAAGTCGCTGTCGGTGGCGTCGTTGCTGCTGGTCATCTTATTGATCATTGCATCGTTCGGACGGAGCATAGTCGTCTGTTCACGATTCTCTCAAGCGGCGTGACGGCCTATTCCCGATTTCGGGTGCTTCCCTGATCATGCGGAGAAATCCTGCGGCGGCGTCGGGACGCAAGGGACCGCCGGCTGTTCATGCACAATGGACAAGCGCGACATTCTGGTGATCGGCGGATCGGCCGGCGGACTTGCAGCCCTGACCCGGCTGTTCGCCGCGATGCCGGGGGACTGCGCGCCGACGGTGTTCGTCGTCCTGCACACCTCGCCCAACGCCAGGAGCCTGCTGCCGCGGCTGCTCACCCGCGTCGGCTGGCTTCCCGCCTTCCATCCCACCGACGGCGCGCCGATCCGGCCCGGCCACATCCATCTGGCGCCGCCCGACCACCACCTGCTGGTTCATCACGACCATGTGCTGGTGCGCCGCGGCCCGCGGGAGAACCGGACCCGTCCGGCGGTCGACCCGCTGTTCCGCTCCGCCGGCGTCGCGTTCGGCAGCCGGGTCGTCGGGGTCGTGCTGACGGGAATGCTCGACGACGGCACGTCCGGCCTGCGCGCCATCCACCGCTGCGGCGGCGTCTGTGTCGTCCAGGATCCGGAGGAAGCGGAGTGGCCGGGCATGCCGGAAAGCGCCATCGCCCGCGCGCCGGTCGACCATGTGCTGCCGGTCGGCTCCATGCCGACGCTGCTGTGCCGGCTGGCGACGGAGCCGGCGCCCCCCAGCCCACCGGTTCCTTTCGACATCGCCACGGAGGCCCACGTCGCAGAACAGGAGTTCACGACCGTGTCCGACGATACCAAGGCGGTCGGCAGCCCGACCACCCTGTCCTGCCCGGAATGCGGCGGCGGATTGTCGGAAATCCAGGACGGTCCGGTGCTGCGCTTCCGCTGTCAGGTCGGGCACGCCTTCAGCCCCGACAGCATGGAGGAGGCGCAGACCGAAGCGATGGAAAAGGCCCTATGGGTCGCGCTGCGCACCCATGAGGACCGGGTGGAGCTGTTCAACCGCATGGCCATCCACGCGCGGCAACGGGGCCAGTCCACCCTTGCCGCGAATTGGGAGGCGCAGATGCAGGAGGCGCGGCAGAACGTGGAGACGCTGCGGACGGTGCTGTCCAATCCCAAGGTCAAGGGGACGACCGGGCAGAAGCAGAGCTGAGCCCGACGGCGTCGGCCGGAATGCCGGAGTGGCGGAACCGGATCGCCTCTGAAGGGGTTGGACTGACGGCCAATACAGACAGCCCCCCGAAAGACATGCCCCGCAAGCAGAAAGAGACGCCTCCCATGAGCATCGACGGACTGTCGGACGACGACACCCCGCATTACGACGGTCCGGCCGGCGGCTGGGGATCGGTCGGGTCGATGGCCCGCATCATGGGGGAGGAACGGCCGACCCCCGCCGTACTCGACACGCTGCGCCGGCAGAACAAGCCCGGCGGCTTCATGTGCGTGTCCTGCGCCTGGGCCAAGCCGGCCAAGCCGCACACCTTCGAGTTCTGCGAGAACGGCGCCAAGGCGACGATCTGGGAACTGACCAGCCGGCGCTGCACGCCCGATTTCTTCGCGCAGCACACCGTCACCGAGCTGAAGGGCTGGAAGGATTACGACCTGGAACAGCAGGGGCGGCTGACCAACCCCATGCGCTATGACCGGGCCAGCGACCGCTATGTGCCCTGCGCGTGGGACGAGGCGTTCTCCGCCATCGGGGCGGAGCTGCGCGCCATCGACCCGGAACAGGCGGTGTTCTATTCGTCGGGCCGCGCCAGTCTGGAAACCTCCTATCTCTATGCGCTGTTCGCGCGGCTCTATGGGCACAACAACCTGCCCGACAGCTCCAACATGTGCCACGAGACGACCTCGGTCGGGCTGAAGAAGGTGATCGGCTCGCCGGTCGGCACCTGCGTGCTGGACGATTTCGACAGCTGCAACGCCATCTTCTTCTTCGGCCAGAACACCGGGTCGAACAGCCCCCGCCTGCTTCACCCCTTGCAGGAGGCGGTGAAGCGCGGGGCGAAGATCGTCACCTTCAACCCCGTGCGGGAAAAGGGGCTGGAGAGCTTCCGCAACCCGCAAAGCCCGCTGGAGATGCTGACAGGCAAGGAAACCCAGATCTCCACCCTGTATTTCCAGGTGAAGGCCGGCGGCGACATCGCGGCGATCACTGGCCTGATCAAGCATGTGCTGGCGGCCGAGGAGGAACGGCAGAAGAAGGGCAATCCTGTCCTCGACCAGGACTTCATCACCCGGCACACCGTTGGCTTCGAGGAGATGAAGGCGCGGGTCAACGCCATCGGCTGGGAGCAGATAGAGGAGGAATCCGGCCTGACCCGCGCCGATCTGAAACAGGCCGCCGACATCTATGTCGAGGCCGACCGCTCCATCGCCATGTACGGCATGGGCCTGACCCAGCAGGTGCGCGGGTCGGAGACGCTGGCGGCGCTGGTCAATCTGTGGCTGCTGAAGGGCAACATCGGCCGCGACGGCGCCGGCATTTCCCCGGTGCGCGGCCATTCCAACGTCCAGGGCCAGCGCACTGTCGGCATTTCCGAAAAGCCGGAGCTGGTGCCGCTCGACCGGCTGGCCGAACAGTTCGGCTTCGAGCCGCCGCGCAAGGAGGGGCTGACCACCGTCAAGGCCTGCGAGAAGATCCTGTCGGGCGAGGTGAAGGCCTTCATCGGGCTCGGCGGCAACTTCGTCCGCGCGATCCCCGAGCGCGAGCGGATGGAGACGGCCTGGACGCGCATGCGCCTGACCGTGCAGATCGCGACCAAGCTGAACCGCAGCCACCTGATCAACGGCGAGGTCGCCTATCTGCTGCCCTGCCTCGGCCGGTCGGAAGAGGACATGCAGGAGAGCGGCGCGCAGGCGGTGACGATGGAGGACAGCCTGAGCTGCATCCACGGCTCACTCGGCAACAACACCCCGGCCAGCCCGCATCTGAAGTCGGAGGTCGCCATCGTCGCCGGCATGGCCAAGGCGACCCTGCCGCCCAACCCGAAGGTGACGTGGGACGCGTGGGTGGCCGATTACCGCCGCATCCGCGCCCTGATCGAGGAGACCTATCCCGACCAGTTCCACCGCTTCAACGAGCGGGTCTTCACCCCCGGCGGCTTCTACCGCGGCAACCCGGCGCGCGAGCGGATTTGGAAGACGGAGTCCGACAAGGCCCATTTCACCCCGCCGGGCCACCTGCGCGCCATCGGCTTCGAGGACGCGCCGGGGCGCTGGCGGCTGATGACCATGCGGTCGAACGACCAGTTCAACACGACGATCTACGGCTATTCCGACCGCCTGCGCGGCATCGAAGGCACCCGCGACGTGCTGCTGATGAACCCGCTGGACATCGCCGCCGCCGGCTTGCGCGAGGGACAGGTGGTGGCGCTGGCGAGCGACGCCGGCGACGATGTCGACCGCCGGGTGGGCGGGCTGACGGTGATGCCCTTCCACCTGCCGCGCGGCTGCGTCGGGGCGTACTACCCGGAGATGAATCCGCTGATTCCGCTGTGGTATTACGACGAGGCGTCGAAGACGCCGGCCGTAAAGGGGGTGCCGGTGCGGATCGTGGCGGGGGAGGGATAACACGCACTCTCCCCGCCCCGGGAGAGGGAGGGGACCCGCGCCGAAGGCGTGGGGAGGGTGAGGGGTAAGGCAAGAAACCCTGCTGTTCGGGATCTTTGGATTACCCCTCACCCTTCCCATGCTGCGCATGGGCCCCTTCCCTCTCCCGGGGCGGGAGAGGGGGATGTTCGCACCCTTCAGTGCGCCTCTTCCCAATTGTCCCCAATCCCCGCTTCCGCCACCAGCGGCACGCCGAGGTGGGCAGCCCCCTCCATCACCTCGCGCACGATCCGGGCGGTGTCCTCCACCTCCGCTTCCGGCACCTCGAACAGCAGTTCATCGTGCACTTGCAGCAGCATCCGCGCGTTGCTGCCCGCGGCGGCCAGCGCGGCCGGCATGCGGTTCATCGCGCGCTTCATGATGTCGGCGGCGGTCCCCTGGATCGGGGCATTGATCGCCTGACGCTCGGCGAAGGCGCGGCGGGCGGCGTTCTTTTCCTGGATGCCGGGCATGTAGCAGCGGCGGCCGAACAGGGTAACCACATAGCCGTGCTGGCGGGCGAAGGCCTTGGTCGCCTCCATCCACACCTTCAACTCGTGGAAGCGCTCCAGATAGGTCTTGATGAAGGCGTTGGCCTCCCCCGGCGCGATGCCGAGCTGGCGGCCGAGGCCGAAGCCGGAGATGCCGTAGATGATGCCGAAGTTGATCGCCTTGGCTTTGCGGCGGATGTCCGGCGTCATCTGCTCCAGCGGGATGCCGAAGACCTGGGCGGCGGTGGCGGCGTGAATGTCCAGACCGTCGCGGAAGGCGTCCTTCAACGCCTGGATGTTCGCCATCTCCGCCACCAGACGCAGTTCGATCTGCGAATAGTCGACGCTCAGCAGCTTGTGGCCGGGCGCGGCGACGAAGGCGCGGCGGATCTTCTTGCCCTCCTCCGTCCGCACCGGGATGTTCTGCAGGTTGGGGTCGGTGGAGGACAGGCGGCCGGTGTTGGTCGCCGCCAGCGCGAAGGCGGTGTGGACTCGGCCGGTGACCGGGGAAATCTTCTCCTGCAAGGCGTCGGTGTAGGTGCTCTTCAGCTTGGCGAGCTGGCGCCAGTCGAGCACGCGCTGGGCGATGGTATGGCCCTGCTCCGCCAGTTCCTCCAGCACGCTGCTGTCGGTGGAATAGGCGCCGGTCTTGCCCTTCTTGCCGGTGCCGAGCTTCATCGTGTCGAACAGGATCTCGCCAAGCTGCTTGGGCGAGCCGATGTTGAAGCTCTGGCCGGCCAGGGCGTGGACGTCCTTCTCGATCTCGGCGAGGCGGACGGACAGGCTCTGCGACAGGTCGGACAGCGCCTTCTTGTCGATGCGCACGCCGGCGCGCTCCATGTCCGCCACCACCGGGACCAGCGGGCGGTCCAGCGTCTCGTAGACGGTGACCATGCGGTCATCGACCAGACGCGGCTTCAGCAGCGTCCACAGGCGCAGCGTGATGTCGGCATCCTCGGCGGCATAGGCCAGCGCCTTGTCCAGCGGCACGCGGTCGAAGGTGATCTGGTTCTTGCCGGTGCCGCAGACCTCCTTGAAGGGGATCGGCGTGTAGGCGAGGTGCAGCTCCGCCAACTCGTCCATGCCGTGGCCGTGGGAACCGCCCTCCAGCACGTAGGAGATCAGCATGCTGTCGTCCACCGGCGCGACCTTGATGCCGCTGCGGGCGAACAGCTGGTGGTCGAACTTGAAATTGTGGCCGATCTTCAGGACCGACGGGTCCTCCAGCACGTCCTTCAGGATCGCCATCGCCTCGTCGGTCGGGATCTGCTTGGGCGGCGGCGGGGCGTCGAAGTCCAGCTGCCCGGCGGCGGCGGTCGAGGCGCCATGGGCGAGTGGGATGTAGCAGGCGATGCCGGGCTCGGTGGACAGCGAGACGCCGACCAGCGTGGCGGTGGCCGGGGTCAGGCTGTCGGTTTCGGTATCGACCGCCAGCACGCCGGTCTCGCGCGCCCGCTCGACCCAGCGGCGCAGCGCGTCGGCGTCCTGCACCAGCTCGTAACGCACCTCCGGAACATTCAGCACCGTCTTGCGGGCCGGACGGTCTTCGGCGGCCGGGCTCTCGGCTGACGTGGGAGAGGTTGCGGCCGGAGTGGCTGCCGAACCGGTGGAGGCGGGCGCGCCGCCGGCCCCGTCGGCGATGCGGCCGTCCTTCAACATCTCCATCTCGACGCGCGAGACGATGCTGCGGAAGCCTTGGGCGCGCAGGAAGTCGATCAGCTTCTGGTGGTCGGGCTCACGCACGCGCAGCTCGTCAAGCGGCTTGGGCGGCGGCACCTGATCGTCGAGCAGGACCAGACGGCGGGAGACGCGGGCGAGATCGGCGAACTCGATCAGCTTCTGGCGGCGAGCCGGCTGCTTGATCTTCTCGGCATTGGCCAGCAGGGCTTCCAGGTCGCCATATTCGGTGATAAGCTGGGCGGCGGTCTTCACGCCGATGCCGGGCACGCCGGGGACATTGTCGACGCTGTCGCCAGCCAGCGCCTGGACGTCCACCACCTTCTCCGGCGGGACGCCGAACTTCTCGAACACCTCGTCGGGGCCGATGGCCTTGTTCTTCATCGGGTCGAACATGCCGACACCGGGGCGGACCAACTGCATCAGGTCCTTGTCCGACGACACGATGGTAACCGGACGGCCGGCCTCCTGCGCCAGACGGGCGTAGGTGGCGATCAGGTCGTCGGCCTCGAATCCCTCCAGCTCCAGGCAGGGCAGGCAGAAGGCCTCCGTCGCCTCGCGGATCAGGGCGAACTGCGGCTTCAGCTCCTCCGGTGGTTCCGGGCGGTGGGCCTTGTAGTCGGGGTAGAACTCGTTGCGGAAGTTCAGGCGCTTGCTGTCGAAGACCACCGCGACGGCTTCCGCCTTGGCGTCGGCCAGCAGCTTCAGCAGCATGTTGGAGAAGCCCAGCACCGCGTTGACCGGCGTGCCATCCGGCCGCGTCAGCATCGGCAGCGCATGGAACGCGCGGAAGATGAAGCCCGACCCGTCGACCAGATACAGGCCGCTGCCGTCGCCGCCCGACGTGGTGCCGCCCGGAGTGGCCTTGGCTTCGGTCGCGGTGTTCTCGGAGGCGGTGGCATCAGTCATGGTGGTCTCTCGTCCCTTCCTTGCGGGCGCTACCATCGCCGAAGGAGGGCCGGGAGTCGAGTGCCGAGACCGGGGTAGAGCACCCTCAGCCGGTGCTGTCCTCCACCGCGCTGGTCACCACCGGGCCGACGAAGGCATAGCCGACGCCGTGCACCGCCTGGACCGGCAGGGCGCAGCCGCTGCGCTCCTCCACCTTGATGCGCAGGCGGCGCACCAGCGAGTCGATGGAGCGGCTGTAGGGGTCCCAATCGCGGCCTGTCAGCGCCAAGGAGATGTCCTGGCGGCTCACCGCCTCGCCCGGCGCGGTGACCAGCAGCGAGAGGAACTTGTACTCTGTCGCGGTCAGCGGAACGGCGGCGCCGGTCGGCGGCTGGATGCGCCATTCGATGTCGTCGAACAGCCAGGCCTTGCGCGGGTCCGCAGGCGATGCGCCGGCGGGAGCAGCGGGCGGCGCCGGGGCATGCTCCGCGGCAGGCGGCGAATCGGTGCCCTTCTGCATCCGGCGCATCAGCGCCTTGATCTGCGCCTCCACCTCGCGGAAGTCGACCGGCTTGACCAGATAGACGTCGGCGCCCAGTTCCAGCCCGATGACACGGTCGATCAGGCTGGACCGCGCCGTCAGCATGATGATGGCGGCCGGCGAGCTGGCACGGACGCGGCGGGCGACCGAAAAGCCATCCTCGTCCGGCAGGTTGATGTCGAGCACGATCACGTCGGCCGGCCCTGCCTCCAGCAGCCGGTCCAGTTCCGCACCGCGCGACGCACCCCGCACCTCGAAGCCGCAACGGTCGAGATATTCGACAAGATCGTCACGAAGGTCGGCTTCGTCCTCGACCACAATGATCCGGGCCACGACGCCTCACGCCCCCATTCACATTCGTATGAGATTATCTTAAACGCCCGGACGGGTTACGCAAACCCTATCAGACAAACGGAATAAACGAGGCCACGCAATATCGGTTCCGCCGCCTTACCGCTTGGACAGATAGCGGTCGCCGACCGTTGCGGCATAGCGGGCCACCCAATCACGATCGATGGCGTCGACCCGCCCCTTCGCCTTCAGCTCGGCAAAGCAGCGGTCGAAGTCGGCGCGCAGCGACTCGTCACGGAACACCATGCTGTAGGGCGTCGGCGGGAAGATGGCGGTGAACAGCACCGGCTGGGCCGGATCGAACGGCAGGCCGCCGGCCGATTTCGCCTTCTCCTGAAGCTGGCGGTTGTATTCGGCGAAGATCAGGCCGTCGGCCAGCACCGCATCCACCCGGCCGGCAAACAGCAGGTTGGAATGCACCATCTGGTCGGCGCGCTCGCGGAAATCGCCGAAACTGGGGATCGCGGCGTGCAGGCCCGGCAGCACGTCCGGCGCGCCGGAAAAGGTGATGACCCGCTTGCCCGCCAGATCGGCCAGCGACCGCACCGTCAGACCGCTGCTTTTCAGCACCGAGGCGCCGTTCTGGTAGAAGATATAGGGGACGGAGCGGGACCCCGGCATCTCCATTCCCGCTGGAACCGTGGTGACGGCATCCACCTGCCCGCCCGCCTGCACACCGTCGCGATAGTCGTTCCAGTGGCGGCCGAAGGGAACAACCTTGAAATGCGCCTCGTGCCCGCAGGCGGCCAGGGTTTCCTTGATGATGGACGCCTCGCGCCCGGTGCCGTCGGCGGTCATCATCGGCGGCAGTTCCGGCGCCAGGATCGTCACCGGGCGGGCCGCCGCGGGCAGCGCCGCGGAGATGAGGCCGATGAAGAGAGCCAGGCGGGCCGCGACGCCCACCGGGGCAGCGAATGCACGAACACCGAACACCATCCTTCGCACTCCGTCCTTGCCAGCCTGAGATCAAGTCCGCCGCAACCGCCGCGACCAGCCCGGAGGCCGGCAGTCCCGGAAAGTAGCATGGGCAACGGCGCCGCCGTCCACGGAAATTCCCATGTCCGGCAAAGGCTTCAGCGACTTGAACGGCACGTATGCGACAGTTCGTCGCAATTGGTTGGGATTGGTCGCCGGTCGTTGCCGGTCGTTCCCATTTTCTCGGCCGCTCCGACAGTGAACATCCATTTGCCGAATGTTATTTCAGGACTGAGTAAACCGATCGTGCTATGGATAAGCCCATCGGCCACTCGCATGATGCCCGCCGGCTGGCTCGATGACTGTCGGCATGTTGCACGCGAGGGTGGATTTACTGATGGAAATGGGACTACCGCACCCCCGAACCTCCGGGACGGGGTTGGCATGAAACCCGCCATGAATGCAAAGGCCCCGATCGGCCGGGCCAGGAGGATATGGATGAGCGTCACGGGATGGGACGACACCGAATCCTATACGCTTCGCGGCGCCGGCCCCCGCGGATCGGGTGACGAGGTCGCCCGCGCCGGCGGGTCCTCCCTGCTGACCCGCGTCATTCTGATGATCGTCGGCTGCACGCTGCTGGTCGGGCTGATCGCCATGGGCGTGTCGTCCGTGCTGGTCGGCCGGCAGCAGCGCGACGCGCTGACCCACCGCGCGACGCTGGTCGGCACGCTGCAGGCCTCGGCCATGGGGCAGGCGGTTTGGGAGTTCGACACCCGTGCCGTCGAGGCGATGATCCGCGGCCTGATGGCCGAGGATCCGGCGGTGCGCAGCGTCAAGGTGTGGGCGGCCACCGGCGGGCGCGGTAGCCATGGCGAGCCGCTGGTGGAACTGGACCGGCCGGCCGGCCGGGCGGAACTGGCGACCGTCGAACGCAAGATCCACATGTCCGACAGCAACGGCGAACGCACGATGGTCGGCCTGCTGCGCATGACCTATTCGCTGGAGGAGGCGGAAAACGCCACCATGACCGCGCTGGCGCCGATGGCCGGTCTGGTCTTCTTCTCGCTGCTGGCCGTCATCGGCATGATCAGCGTGCTGCTGAACCGGCTGGTTCTGGCGCCGCTCGCCCGGCTGACCCGGTCGGCCGGGGCCATCGCCGCCGGCGACTACCGCGTGCGCCTGCGCAACAGCCGTACCGACGAGATCGGCCAGCTGACCGTCGCCTTCAACCATATGGCGGAAACCGTCCACGACTATACCGAGCGGCTGGAACAGCGCGTCGCCGAACGGACGGAGGAACTGCGCCAGTCCAACGAGCAGCTTGCGGTCGTCAACCGGCAGGTGATGGACAGCATCCAGTACGCCAGCCTTCTGCAATCGGCCATCCTGCCCGATGAGCGCGAGATGGCGCGGCGGCTGGACGGGCTGTGCGTGCTGTGGCGGCCGCGCGACGTGGTGGGCGGCGATTTCCACATCTTCCGCGAGCTGGAGGACGGCCGTTTCCTGATCGGCGTCGCCGACTGTTCCGGCCATGGCGTGCCGGGCGCCTTCATGACGATGACGGTGTCGGCCATCCTCGACCATGTGTTGTCGGAAACGCCGGACAGCGATCCGGCGGCGATCCTGTGCGGGCTGAACCGCATGGTGCGTGCGGCGCTGGCCCGCGGGCGCGACAACCCGCGCTTCGACAACGGGCTGGACATCGGGCTGTGCCTGGTGCGGCCGGACCAGGGCGACCTGCTGTTCGCCGGCGGCCGGATCGGCCTGCACATCGTCGATCCCGGTGCCGACAGGGTCGGCGAGATCAAGGGCGACGCGCAGAGCCTGGGCTATCGCCGCTCCGACATCGGCCACCGCTTCACCACCCACCGGGTGGAGCTTGCGCCGGGCCGCAGCTTCTACC
The DNA here is from genome assembly GCA_965650625.1 of uncultured Azospirillum sp. Taxonomy (GTDB): domain Bacteria; phylum Pseudomonadota; class Alphaproteobacteria; order Azospirillales; family Azospirillaceae; genus Azospirillum. Next base: position 25,580 of record CBFGPE010000082.1, read on the forward strand.
TGACCACCGATGGTTTCCTCGATCAGGCCGGCGGCGCCCGCGGCTTCGGCTTCGGCAACCGCCGCTTCAGCACCATGCTGCTGGAGCACGACGCGATCCCGATGTCCGAGCGCAGGACCGCCTTCGCGCAGGCCCTGGCCGAGCATCAGGGCGAGCGGGCCCAGCGCGACGACATCACTCTGGTCGGCTTCACCGTTTCGCCGGCACTTGCGGCGGTGTCCGCTGCCGGAGCATCCTCATTCCACCCCGTCCACCCGTAAGGCAGGTCGTCAAGATACGATGAAAGGCAACGAACTCTTCAACCTGCAGGAGCTGCTGTCGCGGCAGAAGCTGCTGATCTGCTTCAGCGGCCCCTTCAGCCACAGCGTCATCGAGGAGCTGGGCAAGGCGGTCCGCAACCATCTGGAAAATGAGCGGATCGAGAAGTCGGCGATCATGGACGTCTTCTCCGTCTATGTGGAGCAGGCGCAGAATGTCCGCAACTACACCGCGTCGCGCGAAGCGCTGGGCCGGCCGATCCCCGCCAACAGCGGCATCGTGGTGATCGGCAAGGAGGGCGACCATTACGTCGTCAGCTCCGGCAATCTGGTGGAGGCGGACGACGTTCCAGGGCTGTCGGCGATGCTGGAGAAGCTGCGCGGGCTGGACAAGGCCGGTCTCAAGGCGGTCTACAAGGAGCAGTCGCGCAAGCCGCGCGAACCGGGTGCCAGCGGCGCCGGGCTGGGGCTGATTGACATGGCGCGCAAGGCCACCCGGCCGCTGGAATATTCGCTGCGCGCGGTGGACGACGCCTATTTCTTCTTCAGCCTTGAAGTCCAGCTATAAGAAATCACGGAACACGCATAATGGACAGTTTGCGGATCGAGGCAACCTCCTGCTCTCCCCTGATCGACTTCGATCCGGCGGCCGGGCTGCTGCGCATCGAAGGCGAATCCTATCCGGAGAACTCCTTCGACTTCTATGCGCCGGTGTTCGGCTGGCTGGAGGAGTATCTGAAGGCTCCCGCGCCGGCGGTGGTGCTGGACATCGGGTTGAGCTATCTCAACACCAGCAGCATCAAATGCATGATCGACGTGCTGGAGATGCTGGACGGCGCCCACCAGAACGGACAGACGGTGTCGGTGCGTTGGCATTACGACAGCGACAACGACCGTGCGCTCGACATGGCCGAGGAATTCGCCGAGGACGTGTCGCTGCCTTTCGAAATTCTGGCGCACTGATCGCGCACTGAGCACCCGGGATGACGATGCGGTCGCAGGAACAGGAGCTTCGTCAGTGGGTCCAGCGGCTGGCCGAGGATCCGGCCAATGCCGGCAACCCGCTGCTGGCGGACTTCCAGAAGCTGGCGGAACGGCACGGCAAGCTTTTGCGCCAGTTCCGCAAGGTCGCCAAGATCAGCGACCGCCTTCAGACCGAGACCAAGGAGATGGCGCGCCAGCAGCGGCAATTCGTGCTGATGGTCAGCCACGAATTCCGCACGCCGCTGGCGATCATCGACAGCGCCTCGCAGATGCTGGAGCTGGAACCGAAGCTGCCGGTCTCGGCGATGCCACGGGTGGGGAAAATCCGGAACGCGGTCCAGCGGATGCTGCACCTGATCGAACGCTGCCTGACCCACGACCGGCTGGGCACCGCCTCGGCGCGGCCGACCGCCTTCGACCTTACTGCGATGCTGACCGCGCTGGTGGGCGAAATGGAAGCTGCGGTCGGCGGTCACCGGATCGAACTGCATGGCGCCGACCGCCCGGTCCCGATCCCCGGCGACCGCGACCTTTTGGCTGTTGTGTTTTCCAACCTGCTGGAGAACGCTGTCAAATACTCGCCGAACGGGGGGACGATCCGCCTCGACCTCTCGGTCGGCGAGGGCCAGGTCACGGTGCGGATCATGGACGAGGGGATCGGCGTCAATGCGGCCGATGCGGCGCGGCTGTTCGACAAGTATTTCCGCGCGTCCAATGCCGCCGGGACGACAGGAGCGGGGCTCGGGCTCCATCTCGCCCGCTGCATCGTGGATACCCACGGCGGTGCCATTTCGGTAACGAGTGAGCTGGGCCGGGGATCGGCCTTCACCGTCCGACTGCCGGCGATGCGGGCCGCGGTTCCGGCGGCCGCGGCGACGGTCCCGGTGGCGGAGGAGACGTCATGACCGGCGACACCAAATCCGCCGACATCAGGCTTGAGGGCGTGACGGTGACGGGCTTGCCCAGACGCTGGGCCTTGCGGCGGGGAACGGTGGGCATGATGCTGCAGGAACAGAAGATCCAGGATTGGCTCGCCCGCCTTGCGGAGAACCCGGATTACGCCGCCCATCCGCTGATGGAGGAATTCCGCGCGCTCGCCGACGAGCATCTGAAGCTGATGCGGCAGCTGACCAAGATCGCCAAGATCAGCGACCGCATGCAGACCGACACCCGCCAGATGGCGCGGGCGCTGCACGCCGCCTCGCAGACCGATCCGCTGACCGAGCTGCCCAACCGCCGCCAGATGATCGAACGGCTGGAGGCGGAGCTGTGCCGCGTCGGCCGCAGCGGCGGCGGCTTCGCGCTCATCATGCTGGACATCGACCATTTCAAGGAAGTGAACGACGCCTTCGGCCATGCCGCCGGCGATCACGTGCTGGTGGAGACCGCCGGCCTGCTGCGCCGGAACCTGCGCGGGCACGATCTGTGCGCCCGCTGGGGCGGCGAGGAGTTCCTGATCCTGCTGCCCGACACCGATCAGGTCCAGGCCGAAGCGGTGGCGGAAAAGCTGCGGGACATCGTCGCCCGCCATCCCATGGCACATCAGGAGCACAGCATTGCCGTGACTCTCAGCCTGGGCGTCGCCGCCCATCGTCAGGGGCGGACGGCCGATGCCTGCATCCAGGCGGCCGACGATGCGCTGTACATCGCCAAGCGCGCCGGGCGGAACAGGTGGGCCGCGGCCGCCTGAATAATGCGGCCTGACTAAGTCTGCGGAGACGTCGGCTCGGGAGCGGGAGCCGCAACAACGCCGATGTTCAGTTCCTCCAGCTGCGCCAGGGCGCCGGCCATGCCGGTGGCGACCAGATTGGCGTCGGTCTCGGCGCTGGCGCGTTCCGGCACCTCGGCTTCCGGATGGGCGCTCCACAGGCAGAGCAGGATCGGCACGCGCGGACCGAAATGCAGGCGCAGGCGGCGCACCAGCCGCCGGCTGTGGCCGAGGGCGGACGGGTTGAGGGAGGACAGCACCACCGCATCCACCCCGGCGGTGCCCAGGCTGGCGATGGTGCGGGACGACACCTTCTCGCACGGCACGACATCGGTCTGGATACCGCGGCCGGTCAGCAAATAGGCCAGAAGCCCGGCCGCCGCCTCATCCAGATTGTTGCGAGCGCCGACACAGAGCACATGGGGCGTGTCGGCAGCTGGGGCCACGGTGTCGCTCAATTCGTCGAGCAGGCTCGCCATGCCCTCCGCCACCGCCTGCCGGCCTTCCGGGTTCAGGGTGCCGCGCTGGCGGTCCTGCTCGGCCAGCGACAGGGCGGGAAGCAGCAGGCCGTCGGCCAGTTCGACCGGGCTGCAGGTGCCGAGCCGCTCCTCGGCAAGCTCCGTCGCCTCGGTGGGATCGCGGGCGAGCAGGCGCTGATACACCTTCGCCTCGTCCGGCAGGACCGGACGGTCGCCCAGCATCACCTCCAGGAAATGCAGCTGCGGCACATGGCGGCCCAGCACGACAAGGCACACCGTCAGCGGCGTCGCCAGCAGCAGCCCGACGGGACCCCACAGCGTCGTCCACACCACCGCCGCGACGATGATGGCGAGGGAGGACAGACCAGTCGCCGTGCCGTAGAGCCAGGGCTCCACCACATTGTTGGAAAACAGCTCCACCGCCACGAACAGGGCGATGCACAGCAGCGGCAGGGTCCAGCCGGTGTCGACCGCGAAGGACAGCAGGATCGGAAAGGCCGACGCGATCACCGGCCCCAGGAACGGAATGAAGCGCAGCACCGTCGCCAGCAGTCCCCACAGCAGCGGGTTCGGCACACCCAGCAGCCACAGCCCGACGCCGATGGGAATTCCGTAGGTGACGTTTACCACCACCTGCATCAGCAGATAGCGGCTGACCCGCTCGCCGGCATCGTTCATCGCCTCCGTCGTGCGGCTGAGGTCTCCGGACCCGACCAGACGGATCAGGCGGTCGCGCAGATCCTCCCGCTGCAGAAGCATGAAGATGGTGAAGACCAGCACCATGCCGGCGGTGGCGATGGGCGTCATCGCCGGGCCGAGCACCCGGCTGACCAGGTCGAAAATTCCAGTGTCGGACTGGTCGATGCGGACCGGCACGGGTTCGCGTCGCGGTGGGGCGGCGGGGCCGGCTTGCGGAGCCGTGGGCGCGGCCGTGGTGCCCTGCTGCTCCGGCGTCGCGCTGCCGGTGGCGTTCTCCAGCTCCTGTTTGAGATCGCGGAAGGCCTCGGTCGCCTGCTTGATGGCACCGCGGTCGCCGGTCGACACGGTGGTGTTGCGCAGGGATTCGATCTTGGTGTGGATGTTGCGCTGGTAGGTCGGCAGATTGTCGGCCAGGTCGCCGAGCTGGCTGCCCACCACCGCGCCGAAGCCGATGATGGCGAGGAACAGCAGGACCACCACCGCCAGCACCGACGGCACCCGGCCGAGGCGCCAGCGCTCCAACCGGCTGACGATGGGTGTCAGCACGAAACCGAGCAGCACCGCCAGGGCGATCGGCATCAGGATGTCCGCCGCCAGATACAGCGTCACCACGATCAGCGTGATGATGAGCAGGATGGTCTGGGTAGAGACGGGGGGAGCGGCCTTCGTCACCGCGATGGGGCGTGCCTGCAGCCGGCGGGCGGTGTCCTCGGCCATGATCGTCGGGCTTTCCGGATGGGAGATTGCCCGACAGGAACACCGGCCGCGCCGCCACGTTCCCTGCCGCCCCTTTCCCTACCCACTGGCCGGACCAAAGCCGCACCTTGAGGATGTTCCGGCATTTCGCGCGGGAGGACGCCTATCCGGTCAGTACACTGGACAACGCGCGTTTCGGTGTCATCTTCGGCACGTGCCCGGCAGCGACAACGATGGACGGGGAAAAGCGACGATCATGCGCTGGTTCATTCTTGCCATCCTGTTCATCGCCCGCACCTGCATGGCGCTGGAGTTCCAGATCCTGGGCGCCGTTATGCCGTTCGCGCGGACGGATCTGAACAGCGACTATGCCGCCATGGGCCAGTTGATGGGCCTGTTCATGCTGCCGGGTATCGTGCTGGCCTTGCCGGCGGGCATGCTGAGCAGCCGGTTCGGGCTGAAGCCGCTGGCGGTCTTGAGCCTGCTTCTGCTGGCCGGCGGCAGCGCGCTGTTCTCGGTCAGCCACGACTATGGCACCGCCCTGGCCGGGCGTCTGGTCGGCGGGGCCGGCAACGCGGTGCTCAGCGTGCTGGTGTCGGCGATGGTGGCCGAATGGTTCCGCGACCGCGACCTGTCGACGGCGCTGTCCATCGTGTTCATCAGCTGGCAGTTCGGCCTCGCCGTCGCGTTGGCGGTGTTCCCGGCGATCGCGGAGGCGGCGTCCTGGCGCTGGGCCTGCCATCTGACGACTCTGGTCTGCCTGACGGTGGCGGTTCTGGTCGGGCTGACCTACCGCTCGCCAGCCGGCGCCGCCACGGTCACATCCACCGCCACAGGGCGGCGGAGCATGCCCAGCCTGCGCCTGATCGCCCGGCGGCAGAGCATCCTTTCAACCCTGGCCGGCATCATCTGGACCGCCTACAATGTCGGACAGGTGATTTTCCTGACCTATGCGCCGGCCCTGCTGGCCTCCACCGGCATGTCGGTGACCGAGGCGTCGCGCACCGTCAGCCTGACGGTGTGGGTTACCATGGCCACCATGCCGTTGGGCGGCCTGCTGACCGACCGTTGCGGCCGGCCGCTGATGCCGGTGGCGGTCGGATCGCTGGGTGCCGCCGCGGCCGGGATGGCCTTCAGCCTGGGAGCGCCGCCGGTGGCGAGTTGCATCGTCGCCGGCCTGTTCCTCGGCCTGCCGGCCGGCGGCATCCTGGCCCTGCCGGCCCGCCACTCCGCCCCGGCTGACACGGCATGGTCGCTGGGCTGGTTCATGACCGTCTTCTATATCCTGATGACGCTGATCCAGATGCTGGCCGGCCTGATCCGCGACCGGACCGGCAGCGAC
>CBFGPE010000083.1:0-31694 GCA_965650625.1 uncultured Azospirillum sp.
CCCTCACCCTCCCCACTTCGTGGGTCCCCTCCCTCTCCCGGGGCGGGAGAGGGCATTTATCGCCGCCCTGGTCGGGGAGGAGTGGATCAGGCCAGCAGCCCGATGTCGTGGGTGGGGATGTGGTCGAAGCCATGGGCGTAGACCGGCGAGGTCGACGACAGGCTGAAGTCGTCCGCACCCGGATTGACGAAGCCCGGGTTCAGCATCATCGAGCCCTTGTCGTAGCCGGCGGCCTGCCAGTTCGACAGGGTGCCCCAGGCGCCGCTCGACATCACCTGCGGCCAGGCGTCGAACTCCTTCTCGGCGGTGTTCAGGCTGCTGTAGAAGTTGTCGTGGAGGTTGCCGACGTTGGCCGGGCCATAGATATGGACGGCGGTGCCCTCGCGGACGTCGATGACGTTGCCGGAGATGTCGTTGCCGGTCATGGCGTGGCCCTTCCAGCCGCTCCAGGCCACCGGCTGCTGCAGGCCGATCTGGGCGCCGCTGTTGCCGGCGATCACGTTCTCGGTGACCGTGTTGTTCCAGCCGCCATGCAGGAAGACGCCGCCGATGTTGTCGTGGACGACGTTGCCCTTCACCGTGGTGCCGCTGGTCCAGTCGTCGAGATAGATGCCCCAGCTCGCCACCTGACCCGTCGGGTTGGTCGCGGTGGTGCCGGACACGTCGTTGTTGACGACGGTGTGGTTGGCCAGATCCTGCTGGCGGTTGATCAGGTAGATGCCGCCGCCGTCGTTCGATTCCAGGTTGGCGTTGATCACCTTGTTGTAGGAGATGGTCACCCGATAGGAGGCGTCGCTGCCGTCGGTCTGGACCGAGCCGACCGCGATGGCCTTCTCCGGCGAGTTTTCGATCTGGTTGTGGGTGACCTTGACGTCGGAGCTGCCGTTGACCCAGATGCCGGCGTCGCCGCGGTCGGCGGCGTTCGGGTGCCGGATCAGGTTGTCGGAGACCAGCGTGGCGTTGGAGCCGGCCTTGACGAAGATCGACTCGGCGCCGGTGTTGTCGAACTGGTTGCCGGTGACCTTGCTGTTGGCGCTGTTCTGCACCGTGATGCCGTAGCCGCCGCCCTTCACGACATTGTTGGCGAAGGTCAGGCCGGCGGCGTTGTCGGCGAAGACGTAATGGCCGCTGGTGACGCCGTCGGCGAAGCTCAGCCCTTCGATGGTGACGTTCTTGGCGCCGCCGAGGCCGAAGGACACCGACGCCGCCGAGCTGCCGTGAATCACCGCCTTCTCGTTGCCGTAGCCGGCGAAGGTGACGCCGGAGTCCTGGCTGTTCAGCCACACCCCGTTCTGATGGTAATCGCCGCCGCGGATGTAGGTGGTGTCGATGTTCGGGTCGGCGCGCATCGCCGTCTGGGCCTTGGCGAGGCTGGCGAAGGGACCGTCGGTGCCGGCGGCGTTGGGGGCGGCCAGCTTGCCCGACCAGCTGTCCTTGCCGTTGGTGGCGACGTAGAAGGCCGGGCCGGTCGGCGTCGGATTGGTGGGCGTCGGCGCGGTCGGCGTCGTCGGCGTCGGGGTGGTCGTGGTGCCGGCCGGGAAATCGGAGGCCGGGGCGTTCAGCACCAGCGTGCCGTTCCACCACATCCCCTTCTGGCCGGCGATCACGTCCTTGCCGTCGAGCGCGCCCTTGTCATAGGTGACGGCGCTGCTGGTGGAGGCGTAGCTGTGGCCGTTGATGGAGATGCTGTTGACGGTCAGGCTGCGGTCCTGGCCGTTGATCATGGCATCGTTGTCGTACTGGACCTGCACCTTGTGCGCGACATGGTCGGCGGCATCGGTGGTGAAGGTGAAGTTCTTGGCGGTGGTGCCGGCGGTGCCCTCGCCGATCTGCTTGCCGTCGACCAGCACCTTGAAGTGGGCGTTGACGCCGCCCGCCGCGGTGCCCGAGGCGTTCACGACGATGGTGTCCTTGCCCGACGCAGGCGTCGCGGTGACGGCCGCGGGGAAATAGCTCTTGTCGGCGTTCACCACCAGCGTGCCGTTCCACCACATGTTCGACTGGCCGGCGGCGACGTCGCGGCCGTCAAGCGCGCCCTTGTCGTAGCTGACGATGCCGGCGGTCGGCGCGATCGTCTTGCCGCCGATGCTGATGCTGTTGACGGTCAGGCTGCGGTCCTGGCCGTTGATGACGGCATCGTTGTCGTACCGGATCTGCACCTTGTGCGCGGTGTCGGCGGTCAGCACGGGCGTGAAGACGAAATCCTTCGCCGTCGTGCCGGCGGTGCCCTCACCCACCTTCTGGCCGTCGACCAGCAGGGTGAAATGGGCGTTCACGCCGGCGGCGGCCTTGCCCAGGGCGTTCACGACGATCTTGGTGGAGGTGGTGGCCATCGGTTCGGTGTCCTCGCCTGATGTGCCCCAGGGCATGCTTGTGCCCCCTGGGGTCTGATGTCCGTTTTGGGCCTGAACCCGGATGCCGGCGGAGGATGGCGAGGACCGGCGGGATCTTTGTGTGATGTTTTCGCTTAAAAGCGCCGAATCTGCGACAAATTGTGGCTACTCCGGCCGTGGACCGATTCGTACGGTTGTCGTGATTGCAGTGCAGCATTTCCGCAACAGCGAGCCGTGCGAAAATTGCGGCTTTCCCCTATTGCTGCAGGAAGCCGTTGAACGAAAGGTGCTTTTCCCGGATTGTTTGGAATAGCCACAACTGTCTACCGCCAGCATGAGACGCGGTGACCGCGAGGCTCCGGCCCCCCATATGTCCGGACGCCAAGCGGAACGAGGATTGACCGAGAGATGCACGAGTACAGCGAGCGGCCGCGCCGCGCCGACGATCACCCCAGCCACCGGCCGTTGCCGCCGGGCTGTTTCCGGATGCAGCGGCCCATTCGCTTTTCCCACTGCGACCCGGCCGGGATCGTCTATTTCCCGGTCTATTTCGACATGTTCAACGGTGCGGTGGAGGACTGGTTCACCCAGGGGCTGGACATCGACTATGCGACGATGATCCTGCAGCGGCGGCTGGGTCTGCCGATCGTGCATGCCGAATGCGATTTCGTGATCCCCAGCCGCATGGGCGACACGCTGACGCTCGGCGTCCTGCTGGAACGGCTGGGCCGCAGCTCGTTGCAGCTGCGCATCACCGGCGAGCATGAGGGGCAGGTCCGGCTGTCGGGCAGCCTGACGCTGGTCACCACCTCGCTGGACGATTTCGCCGCCGTGCCGATCCCCGACGACATCCGCGCCGCCATGCAGCGCTATCAGGCGGGTTGCGACGCGTAAGGGGCCTATTTCCCCTCTCCCGCCCCGGGAGAGGGCCTTTTTGCGCGCCCTGCCCTGCTGCGACGGACCTCCATGGATGACATCGACCGCCGGCTGATCGATCTGTTGACGGTGAACGCGCGCACCAGCACGGCGGCGCTCGGCCGTGCGCTGGGGCTGTCGCGGTCCACCGTGCAGGACCGCATCGCCCGGCTGGAGCGGCAGGGGGTGATCGCCGGCTATACCGTGAAGCTGGGCGACCCGGCGCCGCGCCGGGGCGTGTCGGCGCTGGTGATGATCAGCGTGAACGCCCGGCTGGCCGACCGCGCCGTCCATGCCCTGCGCAAGATGCCGGAGGTGATCCGGCTGCACAGCATCAGCGGGCAGTATGATCTCTGCGCCACCGTCGGCACCGAGACGCATGACGCGATGGACGCCGCGCTGGACAGCATCGGCCGCCTGCCCGGTGTGGAGCGGACGATGTCGTCCATCGTGCTGTCGACCAAGATGGAACGGTAGGAGAAGCCCCCGTCCGGTAAGGAACGGGGGTGTCCTGTCCTTACGCCTTCCCGTCCATGTGGATGACGCGCAGGTTGTTGGTGGTGCCGGCCTGGGCGAAGGGGATGCCGGCGACGACGACCATGGTGCCGGTCTTGCCGGCGAACTCCTCCGCCCGCGCGGTGGAGATGGAGCGGTCGACCATTTCCTCGTAGGTGCGGATGTCGTCGGACAGCACGCTGTGGGCGCCCCACAGCAGGCAGAGCCGGCGCGACACCGCCCGGTCCGGGGTGATCGCCAGGATCGGCACTTCCGGCCGCTTGCGGGCGATGCGCGCCGCGGTGGTGCCGCTGGAGGTGAAGGCGACGATGGCCGAGGAATGCAGGCTGTTGGCCAGATCGGCGGCGGCGGCGGCCACGGCGTGGGGCGGGCTGTGCTCCTCCCCCGGATGGGTCGCCTGGATCAGCGAGTGATAGAGCTTGTGCTGCTCGGTGGAGCGGATGATGCGGTCCATCATGGTGACCGCCTCGATCGGATACTGGCCCGACGCCGATTCGGCCGACAGCATCACCGCGTCGGCGCCGTCATAGATGGCGGTCGCCACGTCCGACGCCTCGGCCCGCGTCGGGGTCGGGGCGGAAACCATCGAATCGAGCATCTGGGTGGCGACGATCACCGGCTTCACCGCCAGACGGCAGGCGCGCACCAGCTCCTTCTGGCGGCCGGGGACGTCCTCGTGCGGGATTTCGACGCCGAGGTCGCCGCGCGCCACCATCACCGCGTCGGACAGGCGGATGATGTCGTCGATCTTCTCCAGCGCCTGCGGCTTCTCGATCTTCGCCATGATGCCGGCGCGGTCGCCGATCAGGCCGCGGCCTTCCAGGATGTCGCCCGGCTTCTGCACGAAGGACATGGCGACCCAGTCGACGCCCAGCTCCAGCCCGAAGGCGAGGTCGGCGCGATCCTTCTCGGTCAGCGGCGACAGGTCCAGGATGGTGCCCGGCAGGTTGACGCCCTTGCGGTTGGAGATGGTGCCGCCGACGACGACGCGGGCCTCGATCCAGTCGTCGCCCAGCTCGGTCACCTCGACGCGGACGCGGCCGTCGTCGATCAGCAGATGATGGCCCGGCATGATGGCGGCGAAGATTTCCGGGTGCGGCAGCGGGATGGAGCGCTTGTCGCCCTCGCTGCCCTGCAGGACGAAGCGGATCTGCTCACCGGTGGCGACGGTGATCTTGCCGTCGCGGATGGTGCCGACGCGGATCTTCGGACCCTGGAGATCCTGAAGGATGCCGATGGGGCGGCCGACCTCCGCCTCCAGCTCGCGGATGGCGCGGTGGACCTTGGCGTGGTCGTCGTGGGTGCCGTGGCTGAAGTTCAGCCGGAAGGTGTCGACGCCGGCCAGGAACAGGGTTTTCAGCATCTCGGGCGAGTTGCTGGCCGGTCCGACGGTGGCGACGATCTTGGCGCGGCGATGACGGCGCATATGGTTCCGGCCGCGGGGGCCGTCCTCTCTTGGCTGGGCCGTCCGGTGCGCCGATGGGACGGCGGCCACCTTGGAGGGACGGCGGGGTGACTGATCAGCAATGCAACGGCCGGAGCGGGCAACCGGTTGGGGGTGCCCGTCGACTGTTCGCATGCCTGAACAAGGTGTCGCTATCGCCGCCGGAAAGCAAGGCGGCAGGCGGGGTTAGAGTTCCCCCAACTGCTCGTGCAGGTCCTCGATGGCGCGGATGCGGGCGCGGCCGGCGGGTCCGGTCAGGGGGATCAGTTCGGCTGCGAGCGCGTGGATCACCGCCAGGGCGGCGACATGGGTGTCGAGCGCCGCCAGGCTGCGCGTCTCGCAGCGGAAGGTCAGCGGCGGCGGCGGGGCCTCCAGGGCGGAGTGGCTGTCGGCGATCAGGATGCTGGGAATCGCGCGCTCCCGCACCGTTTGCAGCAGGCGGACGATGGCCGGCGGGCGGCGGCGGATGCCGACCAGGAACAGCAGGTCGCCGGGGCCGAGATCGGCGAGGGTTTCCGCCATCGTCTCGCCGGATGCCGCCAGCTGGTGCACCTCGCCGCGGACCTGGATGAATTGCCAGCGGGCATAGCCGGCCAGGAAGGCGCTGTTGCGGGCGCCGCAGACCCAGATCCGCCTTGCGTCGGCAAGCGCGTGGGCGGCCTGGGCCAACAGGGCCGGGTCGGTCTGGCGGGCGGTGGCGGCGAGCGCCTCGGCGCTGCGCTGGAAATGCGCCTCCAAGGGCGCGGGATCGGCGTCCGAGATTGAGGCCGGGCCGCCGGGGGGCAGCAGGAACAGGGGCGAGCCCCAGTCGCCACCGCGCCGGGCGGCCAGACGCGCCTCCTCGAAGCCGGCATAGCCGAGGCGGCGGACCAGACGCGATACCGTCATCTTCGACACCCCGGCCCGGCCCGCCAGCTCGGTCGCCGAATAGCCCGACAGCTCGCCCGGACAGGCCAGGATCACGTCGGCAAGCTGCCGCTCCAGCGGGCTGAGGTCGCCGTAGCGCTCGCGGATGCGCGCGGTCAGGGACGGCTCGGCGCCGTCGCTCGGGGGGCTGGATGGGTTTGCCTGTTTCATAGGCTGATCGCCTCGCGGTTCGGGCATATGCACAAAAAATCAGCTTCCGGAGTGCGGCTCATGCGGCGTTACAAATGTAACGAGCTTGACCGTTGCTGGGATAGTAGTAACATTTCCATGCTTTGGCTCACCTCGGATTTCATATGGCGAAAGTGGCACGCCGATTGAAAAGGAGGGGGCATCGTCCTTCGCTCTGGAGATCAGATGCCATGCGGTTTGCAAAGATTCTGGGTGCTCTCGGCCTTGCAACGGCGGTTCTGGCCGGGGGATTGGCCCCGACCCATGCAAAAGCCGACGCGCTTGAGCGCATCGCCAAGGAAAAGGTGCTGCGCGTCGCCGTTCCGCAGGACTTCCCGCCCTTCGGCTCGGTCGGCACCGACCTGAAGCCGATCGGCTACGACATCGACGCCGCCACCCTGATCGCCAAGGAGATGGGCGCCAAGGTGGAGCTGGTGCCGGTGACCAGCACCAACCGCATCCCCTACCTGACCACCGGCAAGGTCGATCTGGTGATCTCCAGCCTGGGCAAGAATGCGGAGCGCGAGAAGGTCATCGACTTCTCCACCGCCTACGCCCCCTTCTACAACGGCGTCTTCGGCCCCGACGACATCAAGGCGGAGAAGCCGGAGGATCTGGACGGCAAGACCGTCGGCGTCACCCGCGGCTCGGTCGAGGACATCGAGCTGTCGAAGATCGTGTCGGACAAGGTCACCGTCCGCCGCTATGAGGACAACAACGGCACCATCTCCGCCTTCCTGTCGGGGCAGGTGCAGCTGGTCGCCACCGGCAACGTCGTCGCCGCCGCCATCTTCGAGCGCAACCCGCCGCGCCAGCCGATCATGAAGTTCCTGATCAAGAACTCGCCCTGCTTCGTCGGGCTGAACAAGAACGAAGGGCCGCTGATGGAGAAGGTCAACGCCATCATCGCCAAGGCGAAGGATGACGGCTCGCTGAACGCCATCGCCAAGAAGTGGCTGCACGCGCCGCTGCCGAAGGATCTGTGACGGAACACGCCCTCTCCCGCCCCGGGAGAGGGCTCGGAGCCGACGGCCATAGGCCGGACGAGCGCCGAAGGTGATCGTAGGCGGAGCGCGGTCGCGAGACTTGCGAGCGGCCTTGGACCCGCGCCGCAGGCGTGGGGAGGGTGAGGGGCAATCCGGACATGGACCCCTTATCCTTGGATCACCCCTCACCCTTCCCATGCTCCGCATGGGCCCCTTCCCTCTCCCGGGGCGGGAGAGGGAGATTCTCCGCTACGGACGCCCCTTATGGCCTACAGTTTCGATTTCTCGTCCCTGTTGGACTACACGCCCGTGCTGGTGGACGGGGTGGTGACGACGGTGGGGTTGACGGCGGTCAGCACGGTGTTGGGCGTCGCGCTCGGCATCGGCGGAGCGGCGGCGCGGACCTCCACCGTCAAGCCGCTGGCGGTGGTGGTCGGCGCCTATGTCGAGCTGATCCGCAACACGCCCTTCCTGGTGCAGCTGTTCTTCATCTTCTTCGGGCTGCCGTCGCTGGGCATCCGGCTGGCGGAATGGCAGGCGGCGGTGCTGGCGATGGTCGTCAATCTCGGTGCCTATTCGACCGAGATCATCCGCGCCGGCATCGACGCCACGCCCAAGGGCCAGATCGAGGCCGGGGCCAGCCTGGGCATGACCGGGCCGCAGATCTTCCGCTATGTCGTCCTGGGGCCGGCGATGGAGAAGATCTGGCCGGCGCTGACCAGCCAGATCGTCATCGTCATGCTGGGATCGTCGGTCTGCTCGCAGATCGCGGCGGAGGAGCTGAGCTTCGCCGCCAACTTCATCCAGTCCCGCAATTTCCGGCCCTTCGAGGTCTATTTCCTGGCGACGGCGCTGTATCTGGCGCTGGCAGTCGCCTTGCGCTGGATCCTGAGCCTGGTCGGCGGGCGGATGTTCGCCAAGGGGGTGTCGCGTGCTTGAATTCACCCTCTGGGACATCCTGTCCAACCTGCTGCTGGCGGCGCGCTGGACGGTGCTGCTGTCGCTGATCGCCTTCGTCTCCGGCGGGGTGGCGGGGCTGCTGCTGCTGCTGGCGCGGGTGTCGCCGGTGCCGCCGCTGCGCGTCGCGGCAAAGCTGTTCATCGAGGTGTTCCAGGGCACGCCGCTGTTGATGCAGCTGTTCATCGTCTTCTTCGCGCTGCCGCTGATCGGCATCGAGACGACGGCCTGGACCGCCGCCGCCATCGGTCTGACGCTGTTCACCGCCGCCTATCTCGCCGAGATCTGGCGCGGCTGCGTCGAGGCGGTGCCGAAGGGCCAGTGGGAAGCCTCGGCCAGTCTGGCGCTGACGTTCGGCGAGCAGATGCGCCACGTCATCCTGCCGCAGGCGCTGCGCATCGCCGTGCCGCCGACCGTCGGATTCTCGGTGCAGGTGGTGAAGGGCACGGCGGTGACCTCCATCATCGGTTTCGTCGAGGTGACGAAGGCCGGAACCATGATCACCAACGCCACCTTCCAGCCCTTCCTGGTCTATGGGCTGGTCGGGCTGATCTATTTCGCTCTGTGCTATCCGCTGTCGCTGTCGGCCAAGGCGCTGGAAAGGAAGCTGAATGTCGCCCGTTAAGACACTCCCCGCTGGTGGGCCCGCCACCGGCCGGCCTCTGGTGAAGCTGTCCGGCATCCGCAAATCCTTCGGCCCGGTGGAGGTGCTGAAGGGCGTCGACATGGCGGTGGAGGAGGGGCAGGTCGTCGCCATGATCGGCCGCAGCGGATCGGGCAAGAGCACGCTGCTGCGCAGCATCAACGGGCTGGAGCGCATCGACGGCGGCGTGATCGAGGTCGACGGCGAATGCGTCGACCCCGGCCAGATCGACCTGCGCGCGCTGCGCCAGAAGGTCGGCATGGTGTTCCAGCAGTTCAACCTGTTCCCCCACCTGACCGCCGGCGAGAACGTCATGCTGGCGCTGAAGGTGGTGAAGAAGCAGGACAAGGCCACCACCCGCGCCGCGGCGGAAGCCGCCCTGGCCAAGGTGGGCTTGGGCCAGAAGTTCGACGCCTACCCGTCGCAGCTGTCGGGCGGCCAGCAGCAGCGCGTCGCCATCGCGCGGTCGCTGGCGATGGCGCCGAAGGTTCTGCTGTGCGACGAGATCACCTCGGCGCTCGACCCCGAACTGGTGGCCGAGGTGCTGGGGGTGGTGCGCAAGCTGGCGGAAGAGGGGATGACGCTGATCCTGGTGACGCACGAGATGCGCTTCGCCCGCGAGGTCTGCGACCGGCTGGTCTTCATGCATGGCGGCCGCATCATCGAACAGGGACCGCCGGCCGAGCTGTTCGACCGGCCGTCCACCCCCGAACTGGCGCAGTTCATCGGCATGGTGGAAGCACGCTGAACGGCGTGCTGAACGGTGCGCCCTGCCCTTCCGGCGTCTCCCCCCTGCCCTGCCCCGGTCAGTGCTTGCGCACGCCGAGGTCCAGCAGTGCCTTGCGCAGGCCGGACGCGGCGGCGGGGCTGGGGACGGTCTGGCGGAAGAAGGCGTAATAGCTCCTGCTGAGGGCGGCGGCGGACTGGCCGCGGCTGGAGCCGGGGGCGACGCGGTAGATCTCGTACAGGGCGTGACCCAGGCCGCCGTCCAGCTGGTACTTCATCTTGATGTTCATGAAGCGCACCGGCCCGAGGATGCGGCGGACACTCTCCTCCGACTGCTTGGCGTAGATGATCTCCGGCACATTGATCTGGATTTCCGCCGGGCGGCCGTTCGAGGTGCGGACGAAGACGGTGGTCGAGGAATAGCCGCAGGGATCGGCGTCGGCGCCGACCTCCTTCACCTGGATCAGGCCGCGCCCCTGCGAGGCGGTGAAGGCGCGCTTCAGATCGACCAGCACCGACCGGCAATCGGCCAGGGTCGGGACGATGATGGTCATGCGCGCCAGATCCTTGATGGAATGCCAGTCACCGTCATAGTCCATGCCGACCTTCTGGGACGCGCGCTCCTCGCTCTTGATCGGGGCGGCGGAGATGACGCCGCGGTATTTGGCGGCGATGGACTGGCCGACCTGCTCGATCTCCGCCTTCGACGCCGCGGCATCGGCGAAGACGCCCGTCTTGATGCGCGACTGCGCCGCATTCTTGATGCTGTTCAAAAAGGCGGCGTGCGTGCCGGTGGCCATGGGTCCGTTCCTTCGCAGGCGATCGATTTATCCCATCATACCGCATGGCCAGTGGAGGGGAAGTGACGGTCGTCACTCGAAAGATTTGGGTATGAAAGGAATATATTCTGTAAATTAATTCCTTAACCAGCCCGGCAGTCGGCGTTGTGCACTCACGGGCGTTAACTTTTTTGCAGACGCAAAGGGCCGTTTCCGAATTTGGCTTACCCCAGCGGCCGTAATCCAGCGCGACAGCCATCTATCAATCCAGTGTCCGAATGGGTAAGTATAACCAGCAAACATATGGCATCAATCAGCGGTATTTTTGAAAGTATGATGCGCATAGACGCACATCGTCGGGGTTTCTCTGGTCTATGTCTTTCGAGATCATCTTGAGAAAGTGAATGCAAGCAAAGCGTATACTGATGTGATCAAAATAAGACTGTATGATAGATCGCAGAACCTGTGACCAAGATGGGATATAGTTTGCTGACCTGAGTCCACCCCCTTGAACGGCCCTGTGATCGGCTGGGCCAAATTTGCCACAAGCTTCGAGAAAAGTTAACCGGACTTGGAAAGGTTTCGTTAACCATTAAAGCCCCAGCATGGCTTCAACACAACGGACATAGGATTGAAGTCATGAGCACGACCACCGCGCCGAGCAAGATCGTCGTCAACGCCTACGGCCAATCCCAGGATGGCGTCGCGCCGCATTTCAAGCTGCTGGTGGATGGTCAGGAGGTCGGTTCGGCCAATGCAGCCGCCACCTCGTCGAAGGCATACAGCTTCACCGCCGACCTTGTGGCGAACACCGCGCACACGGTTCAGGTCGTCTACGACAATGACACCGTGAACGCCGCCAATCGCGACCTCTATGTTCAGTCGATCGAGGTGAACGGCCACACGCTGAAGCCGACCGACGCCGTCTATGAGCGCCATGACGATGCCGCCCCGGCGCCGACCCAGGCCGGCCAGGACGCCATGTGGTGGGACGGCGCGCTGACCTTCAAGACCCCCGCCAGCCATTACGCCGCCCCGGTGGCCGCCGCTCCGGCCGCCCCCACCACGGCCCCGGCCGCAGGAACCGCGCAGAACGTCATCACCGTGAACGCCGCCGGCAACGCGGCGGGCGGCGAAGGCGCGCACTTCACCGTGCTGGTCGACGGCAAGCAGATCGGCGAGGGCACGGCCACCAGCCCGGACGCCAAGGATTTCAAGTTCACCGCCGATCTGGCGCAGGGCACCGCCCATGCGGTCGAGGTGAAGTACGACAACGACGCCGTCATCGGTGGCAGCGACCGCAACCTGTATGTCAACAGCGTCGGCGTCGACGGCAAGACCGTGGCGGCCACCGATGCCGCCATGTCGGTCCACCGCACGGCGGACGGCGCCGAGCTGGGCGCCACCAGCAACCTCTACTGGGACGCCACGCTGACCGCCAAGCTGGACGCCAGCCATTTCGCGGCCACCGGCAGCAGCACGGGCGGCTCGACCGGCGGCTCCACCGATGCCGGCAAGGGCGGCAGCAGCACGGGCGGCTCGACTGGCGGCTCCACCGGCGGTTCGACGGGCGACGCCTCGCTGTCGCTGAAGGTCGGCAACGTCACCGTGTCCGATCCGGGCATGGTGCAGAGCAGCGGCTCGATCAACGGCTTCCTGCACACCAACGGCAACCAGATCGTCGATGAAAGCGGCAACAACGTCCGCCTGACCGGCGTGAACTGGTTCGGCGGCGAGGGCTACAACTATGTGCCCGCCGGCCTGTGGGCCGACAGCTACCAGGGCCACATCGACAGCATGAAGGGCCTGGGCTTCAACGTCATCCGCCTGACCTGGGCCGACGACATGTTCGACAGCGAGGCCGTCACCAACGGCATCGACTATTCGAAGAACCCGGACCTGAAGGGTCTGACCCGCCTGCAGGTCTATGACAAGGTCATCGATTACGCCGGCAAGGTCGGCATGAAGGTGATCCTCGACCACCACCGCAACGACGGCGGCGCCGGCACCAACGAGCACGGGCTGTGGTACACCGCCAACAACCCGGAATCGAAGGTGATCGAGAACTGGAAGATGCTGGCCCAGCATTATGCCGGCAACGACGCGGTGATCGGCGCCGACCTGCACAACGAGCCGAGCGTGACCGCCACCTGGGGCGACGGCAACCAGGCCACCGACTGGGCCGCGGCGGCCGAGCGCATCGGCAACTCGATCCAGACCGTGAACAAGGACTGGCTGCTGCTGGTCGAGGGCACGGAGTGGAGCAGCACGCTGGCCGGCGTGAAGAACCATCCCATCGAGTTCGACGTGCCGAACAAGCTGGTCTATTCGCCGCACGCCTATGGCCAGAGCGTCGGCAACTTCAGCTGGCTGACCGACAGCAACTTCCCCAACAACCTGCCGGCCCAGTATGACGGCATGTGGGGCTTCATCTATAAGAACAACATCGCCCCGGTCCTGATCGGCGAGTTCGGCGGCCAGATGAACAGCGCGGCCGAGCAGACCTGGGCCAACGCCTTCGTCAAGTACATGAACGGCGACTGGAACCTGGACGGCAAGAGCGACCTGCCGGCCGGCCAGCAGGGCATGAACTGGACCTATTGGGCCTGGACCCCGGAATCGGGCGACGTCGGCGGCCTGCTGGAGAAGGACTACAAGACCATCGATCCGACCAAGATGAACATCATCAAGGCGGGTCTGGCGTCCAGCTCCGGCAGCTCGGGTTCGGTGCCGGGCAGCGACGAGGCGGTCTTCACCGTGCAGCTGGCCAAGGCGGTCACCACCGCCACCACCATCGACTACTCGACCGAGGACGGCACCGCCAAGGCCGGCAGCGACTACACCGCCGCCCACGGCAGCCTGACCTTCCAGCCGGGTGAAACCAGCAAGACGGTCTCCGTCCACATCAACGGCGACAACGCCGGCGAGGGCACGGAGAACTTCCTGCTGCACCTGACCCACGGCACCGCCAACCTCGGCACCGCCACGGGCTACATCACCGACCACGCGGCGTAAGGGACAGTTCCTCTACCGCACAATGGGGCCGGCTCGCGTCGAAAGGCGCGGGTCGGCTTTTTTTTGTTTATGAACGACACAAGCTTCCAACCGCCGGCCACTCCACCGCCGGATGGCTGACCAACCGGTCGAGCAGGCGGTCCAGCAGATCCCAGATTGCGGCGTCGTGCACCAGATGGTGGGTTAGCAGGCCGATGGGCTCGGCGGGGTTGCCCCTGCCCTCTTGGCGGCCCTCGCGGCGGTCGCGCAGTTCGCGGCAGAGGAGGTCCAGCACCCCATCCAACGGGACTGCGGAGCGGGTGCCGTGCCAGTCGATCAGGTCGAGGTGGGTGTTGATCCAGGTTATGCCGTCGCAGCTTGCGGGCGCCGGGCCGAAGGCGGAGACGGCGCGGTAGCCGGCGGCGGACAGGCGGGACGGCATGTCGGCGGCCATGCGGTTCCAGGGCGGGACGAACAGCGGCAGCAGGCGGTCGCCGAACAGGGTGCGCAGGACCGACAGGCCGCGTTCGGCCTCGGCTTGGCGGATTTCGGCGGGGCGTTCCGGGCCGAACTCGCACTTCTTGGCACCGGGGGCGGCGTGGTCGGTGTGGGACCAGCCATGGACCAGCGGAGTGACGTTCGGATGGCCGGCGAGCGCTTGCGCCAGAGAAGGCTCGGCGTCGGCGGGGATGACGGCGAGGCCGAGCGGGATGCCGGCCTTGGCGCAGCGCTGCAGAAGGCGGTCGAGCTGCGGGCTGGCGGCGATGGCGTCGTCGTCGCGCAGCCAGAGGGAACAGCGGCGGCCGATATCGGTCCAGCGCGCCAGTTCTTCGTCCAATGCGGTCCAGTTGGTCATGACGTTTTCTCCGCCAGCATGGTTTCGACGATCTCCACGCTGCGCGCCGCACCGGCCAGCGAAGAGGGGTTGAGCGGCGGGATGCGGGCGCCCAGCACGGAGGTCAACGCCTGGGCGAGGCTGTCGGGCGTGAGGTCGGCCTCGCGCAGGGTGGCGATGCCGGGCTGGCGGGCGAGGATGGCGGCGCGGATGGTCTGCTCGACCTCCTTGCCGTCTTCGAAGGGGCAGAAGACGCTGGGGACGCCGGCGGTCAGGCAGTCGAGCGCGGTGTTGTAGCCGCAGCGGCCGACCGAGGCGGCGGCCCGGCCCAGCAGGGCGCGGAAGTCGGGACGCACCGGCTCCACCAGCAGGCGGTCGGGCGGGGCCATGGTGCGCAAGCGGTCGGCCAGCGCCGCGTCGTCCTTCGCCACCAGCAGGCGCCAGCGCTGCGGCAGGGCTCCGGATGCGGCGCATTGGGCTGCACAGCGGGCTGCGGCCTCGAAGACCGGGCGGCCGACCGGGCCGCCGCCGGCGGTGACCAGGATCTCAGCATTGCCGTCGGTGCCGTCGTCGGGGACGGGCGGCGGGGGCACGACGAAGCCGGTGTAGCGCAGCAGCGGATGCATCGCCGGGGTCAGCGGCCAGCTGTCCTCCAGCGGGATCAGGGCGGGGTCGGAATGGACCAGAACGCCGTCGTAGAAGCGCAGCAGGCGGTTTTCGGTCTCGGCGATGCGCTTCGGTTTTGAGGGCGGGGCCAGGATGTCGCGGACCGACGCCAGGGTCAGCGGCGGGCGCGGCAGGGCACGGGCACGTTCCAGCAGGGCGTCGAACTCGGCGGCGAGAGCGCGGCGGCCGAAGGGGAAGAGTTCGGTGATGAGAACGTCGGGGCGGAGGCTGTCGAGCAGGCCGGTCAGCATCGCCTGGCGCGCGGCGAAGAGGTCGGCATTGGCGGGGCGGCCGTCGGCGGCCAGCAGGGTGGCGAAGTCGGCGCCGTCGCTCGCCAGCGGCGGCAGCTGGTGCAGGGTGGCGCCGCCGCCGGTGAGATGGGGGGCGGGACGGCCGCCGCTGACCACATCGACGCTCCAGCCGCGTGCGGTGAAGGCCTCGGCCAGGGCGAGGGCGCGGCTGAGATGGCCGGTGCCGAGCAGATGGGTGACGGCGATCAGGAGCTTCATGACAGGCGTTGCCCCTCCCTTGGGCCGGCGGGATGGAGGGTGCCGTCGGCGGCGAGCGTCATGGCGTAGAGGCGGTCGCGCTTGACCGGAACCGGCGGCGGGCCAAGGAAGTCCCAGCCCCAGGCGAGCGCCAGGGCGACGCGGATGACGCCGATGTGGGTGACGATGAGGTGGTGGGTCCCCCCCTCCCCCGCCAAGTCCTTCAGCCAACCCGTCAACCGCTCCCGCACGTCGGCGGGGCTTTCACCGCCCGGGGGGCGGAAGTCCCAGCCCCAGTGTTCGATGTCACGATAACCGCTGGCGGGGTCGGCGCGCAGGTCGTGGCCGCGTTGGCCCTCCCAGGCGCCCCAGTCCATCTCGATCAGGCGGGGGTCGGGGTGGACGGGGCGGTCGTTGCCGAGGATGCGGGCGGTCTCGATGGCGCGCGACAAGGGGCTGGCGTGCAGGGTGGCGTCGCGCCAGTCCGCCGGCAGGGTCAGGCGGGCGAGGCGGTCGCGGCCCTCCGGGTCGAGCGGGATGTCGGTGCGGCCCTGGATGCGGCCCTCGCGGTTCCAGGCGGTGATGCCGTGGCGCAGGAAAGCGAGGCGGATCATGACATGAGGCCGGTCAGCAGGCCGCGCAGGCGCTGGGCCGCCGCCGGGAGGGCGTGGTGGGCCTCGACATGGGCGCGGGCGTTTTGGCCGAGGATGCGCAGGGCCGGCGGGTCGGCCAGCAGGGCGGATAGCGTGGCGGCATAGTCCTGCGTGGTCGGGCCGGTCAGGTGGCCGCCGATACCGTCGTGGATAACGGTGCCGGTGCCGGCGTTGTCGATGGCGAGCACGGGGACGCCGTGGGCCTGCGCCTCCAGATAGACCATGCCGAAGGCCTCGTTCAGGCCGGGCCAGACCAGCAGGTCGGCGGCGCGGTAATGGGCGGCGAGATCGGCGGGGGCGCAGGCGCCATGAAGACGCACACGCGGCCCGAAGGTGGCGAACAGCGCCGAGACCTCCGCCGCCGCCGGGCCGTCGCCGACGATGTCGAGGGTCCAGGGGCGGTCAGCCAGACGGTGCAGAGAGTCGGCGAGCAGGCGGTAGGAGGCCAGCTTGTCGCCGGGACGCATCATGGCGACGGTCAGCAGGCGGGGCGGAGAGGCCGGTTCGGTGCGCTCCACGACCGGGGGCAGGTCGAGGAAGGGCGGCAGCATCGCCACCCGCTGGCCGGGCGGGCCATAGGCCTCCACCGCGTGACGGTCGCGGGCGCTGACGCAGAGGACGAGGGCGGCCTGCTCGATGGCGGACTCTGCCGCGGCGGCGAAGGCGGACCAGGGGCCGGTCAGGCGCTTGCGGGCGCGGGTCGCCTCCACGACGACATAGGGGATGCCGAAAGCGCGGGCCACGGCTGGGCCGATCAGGTCGGGCGCCTTGTAATAGACATGGTAGCTGAGCCACAGCGCCGGGCGCCGTGCCGGTTCGGCGGCATAGAGGGACAGCAGGCGGTCGCACTCGGCGGCGGCGGCGGCGGACAGATGGGCCTGTGCGGCGGGGTCGCCGGCGCCGTCATAGACACGCAGGCCGCTCGCCACCTCCACCGGGCCAATCTCCGCCGGGTCAATGGCTTCCAGGGCGCGCAAAATCAGCCGCGCCATCTGGCGGTCGCCGGAGGGGATGGGGTGGTCGACCGGTTTCAGCGGGGCGTAAAAGGCAATCCGGCGAGGGCTCACGCCGCGGCCTCCTCCAGGCGGCGGACGAGGCGGTCGATGCCGGCGGTCATGCCGAACTCGGCGCGCAGGCGGTCATGGGCGGCCTCGCCAAGACGCAGGCGCAGCGCCGGGTCGGTGGCGAGCCGTTCCAGCGCGGCGGCGATGGCGGGCGGGGTGCCGTCGGTCAGCAGGCCGTGGGTGCCGTCGGTGATGAATTCGGGGATGGCGGAAACGGCGGTGGAGAGGATGGCGAGGCGCTGGCTCGCTGCCTCCATCAGCACGTTGGGCAGGCCGTCGCGGTCGCCGTCGCCGGCCACCACGCTGGTCAGAACGAACAGGTCGGCATGGCGCAGCGCCTGGATCACCGTCGCCTGATCCTGGGCGCCGCGCCAGTCGATGCGGTCGGACAGGCCGAGCCGCTCGGCCTGGGCGCGCAGGGCCTGCTTCAGATCGCCGGAGCCGATATGGACCAGCCGCCAGTGCAGCCCGTCCGGCAGCGTCGCCAGCGCATCAAGCAGCCGGTCATAGCCCTTCTTCTCCACCAGCCGGCCGACTGACAGGATCTCCACCGCGCGGTCGGGGGTGGAGCCGTCGCGGGCCGGGGCAGTCGCCTCCCGGTCCGGCGGGTCGGGGAAGCGGGAGAGGTCGAGGCCATGATAGACGAGGTCGATGCGGCCGGGGTCGGCGGCAAGTCCACGCAGATGGGCGGCGCCGACGGCGGTGCAGGTGGCGCCGAAGCGGGCGTCGGCCAGCTTCTCGCGCTTCTCCCACTCCGGCGTGGTCCAGATGTCCTTGGCGTGGGCGGAAAAGCCCCAGCCGATGCCGCGGATCGAGGCGGCATAGCGCCCGACCGAGGCCGGGGTGTGCAGGAAATGGGTGTAGAGGAAGGGCACGTCGGCCGGCAGCTCCGCCGCGAGAACGAGGGCCTGTCCGAAGCGGCGGCCCCGGTTGGCGGTGCGGTCGCGGTTGAGATCGCGCAGCCAACCCACCGCCGTGCGGACCAGCCCGGCCGGGTGGCGGAGGATCAGGCGGCCCAGCGCGCGCAGGACGCGGGCGGGCTCGTCGCGCAGATATTCCGGCAGGTAATGGACGGGCGCGGTGATGCGGTCGTGCAGGGCATGGCGGCGGCTGTCGGTGGGGTGGCGCAGCGACCAGATCGCCAGCTCGATGCCGCGCAGCTGCAGGGCCAGCAGCTCCTGCGCGATGAAGGTTTCCGACAGGCGGGGATAGCCCTTCACCACCACGGCTATCTTCAACGGCGAACGGGTCGGCACGCCGGACGGCCTGTGGCCGTCCTTCCCCAATCCGGAATTCATGCGCGCTTGCCCGCCATTGCGCGGGACATCCGCTCCGCCGCCCGGCGGATCGGGGTGACGGGGGTGGTGCGGGCGACCACCGAGTCCGCCGCCAGGACTTCGCGGGTCAGCCCGACGATGCGGTCCAGCCCACCGAGCAGGCCGGGCAGCGGGCTGGCCGAGGGCGGCGGCTGGGTCGACAGCGCGCGGATGGCGGCGGCCATCGCCAGCGGGTCGGTGCCGTCGCGGTCGCTGTCCAGCGTGCGCAGCAGGCCGAGCGCCTCCGCCGCCTCGGCGCGGATGCGCTGTTCCAGCCGGGGGCGGGTGCGCGGGGCCAGGACCGACGGCTTGTCGAAGGACAGGATCTCGCAGAAGGTGTTGTAGCCGCCCATCGCCACGACGCCGATGGCCCCGGCATAGAGGTCCTCCATGCGGGAATGGAAGTTGATCGTCTCCACCCTGCCCTTCAGCCGGCGGATGCGGGTGGCGAACTCCTGGCGGCGGGCATCCTCCAGGAAGGGGCCGTAGACGATCAGGGCGCGGGGGCTGAGATCCGGATCGGCTTCATAGGCGGCGATGGTCCAGTCGACCAAGGCGGCGCCGTCGCCGCCGCCGCCGGGCGTCACCAGCACATAAGGCGCCGCCATCGGAGAGTCCGCGGCCTGGACGGCACCGCCGCCTTCCGTCGGCTCGCGGCGGAGATAGCCGGTGTAGCGTACGCGCGCGGCGATCTCCGCCGGCAGGTCGAGGCCGTCCAGCGGGCGGTAGACCTCCGGCAGGCCGTAGATCCAGAGCTGGTCGTAATAGCGCTCGATGGCGGCGACCGCCTCCTTGCGCTCCCATTCCGGCTGCAGGGCTTCCGGGGCGTCCAGCACGTCGCGCAGGCCAAGGACCACGCGGGTGTTGCCGGTCGCCCGCATCTCCTCCAGCGCCGGCAGGAATTCGCCGTGCAGGCCGGTCGGCTCCTTGTCGACGATGGCAAGAGTCGGGCGGAAGGCGCGGGCGGTGGCGCGGATGATCTCCGCCCGGATGGCGGCAGTCTCCTCAATCGGCAGGCCGAGGTTGCGGGCGGTGTAGCCGCCGTCCGGCAGCTTCACCACGCCGGGCAGGCGCACATGGTCGACCCGCTCCGGAAAGTCGAAGCGGCCGGCAACCGGCGAGCCGGTGAGGATCAGCGCCGAGGCATCGGGGAAGGCCGACACCAGCGCCTGGGCAATCGTCCGCGACCGCCGCAAATGGCCCAGCCCGAAGGTGTCGTGGCTGTAGAGCAGGATGCGCGGCGGCGTGCGGTCGGGATGGAGGGAGCGAAGGGGGGCCAGGGGCTGGTGCATGCTCGGACACTCCGCTTCAGCACTGCGTCGGAACCGAAAAGCCGTTGCAGAACAGTTCACTGTACTCGTCTGAGGACCGGCTCGGTCCCGGTGGTTGCGCAACTGGTCCAGGGACCGGCAGCAGCGCTCCAGCCTGGATAGAACCCCTCACATGGATTGCGCCGCGCATCAACCCGCCTTCCGGCCAAAGGGCGGCAACCCAGCTATGCGCTGTGATATATGAGTTATAGCCAAGCTCACGCTTCGGGGAGCCCGCCGTTTTGAAGGGTCAGTCGCCATGATAGGGATCCAGGGCGTCGCGCAGGCCGTCGCCGAAGAAGTTGAAGGACAAGACTACCAGGATCACCGGCAGCATCGGCAATGACACCCAAGGATAGGTTTCCACCGCCATCAGGTTCTGGGCGTCGTTCAGCATCACCCCCCAGCTGGTCGCCGGCGGGCGCAGGCCGAGCCCCAGGAAGGACAGCGCCGTCTCGCCCAAGATCATCGCCGGGATCGACAGGGTGGCGCTGGCCAGCAGGTGGCTGGCGAAGTTGGGCAGCAGGTGGCGGCGGATGATGCGGGCCGGGCTGGCGCCCATCAGCTCCGCCGCCATGACGAAATCCTCCTCGCGCAGAGCCAGGAAGCGGGAGCGCACGGCGCGGGCCAGCGACGGCCAATCGAGCAGCCCGAGGATGACGGAGATGCAGAGGAACACCGTCACCGGGCTCCATTGCGCCGGCACCGCGGCGGAGAGCGCCAGCCACAGCGGCAGCTCCGGCAGGGATTTCAGGATCTCCGACAGGCGCTGCACCCCGGCGTCGATCCAGCCGCCGAAATAGCCGGCCATGCCGCCCAGCGTGATGCCGATGGCGAAGGACACCGCGATGCCCAGCAACCCGACGGTCAGCGACAGCTGCGCCCCGATGGCCAGCCGCGACAGCATGTCCCGTCCCAGCCGGTCGGTGCCGAGCAGATGCAGCGAAGCGTCGGGCGGCGGGCAGACCAGCCGCGTCCGCAGCTCCACCAGACCGAGGAAGCGGTAGGGCACGCCGGGGCAGAAGAACTGGAGCGGCATCGGCCGGCTGGTGTCGGTCTCGTAGCGCCAGCGATAGTCCTTCAGGTCGGGATGGCCGACGGTCGGATAGACGAAGGGGCCGATGAAAGCGCCGTCGTGGAACAGGTGGACGCCCTGCGGCGGGGCGTAGAGGTGCTCCACATCGCGTTCGTTGGCGCCGTAGGGCACCAGGAAATCGACGAAGGGCAGGCTGAGATAGGACAGGCCCAGGAACAGCGCCCCCAGCACCGCCAGCCGGTGGCGCAGGAAGCGGCGCAGCATCAGCCGCCCGGTGGAGGCGCCCGGATCGAAGCGGGTGGCCGGGGCGTCCGGCGCCTCCGGATCGGGATAGGGGCGGCTGTCGACGTAATGCGCCCAGCCGCCTTTCGTACCCGGATCTTTTGCGACGGGGCCTTTCACGATTGCGCCTTCCTCGCCTTGCCCAGGCGGATGCGGGGATCGAGCAGGGCGAGCG
The DNA here is from genome assembly GCA_965650625.1 of uncultured Azospirillum sp. Classification (GTDB taxonomy): domain Bacteria; phylum Pseudomonadota; class Alphaproteobacteria; order Azospirillales; family Azospirillaceae; genus Azospirillum. Next base: position 21,214 of record CBFGPE010000083.1, read on the forward strand.
CGATGTCGGAGACCAGCATGCCGACCAGCACCAAGAGCGAGATGAACATCAGGATGAAGCCGGACAGGAAGATGTCCTGCGCCCGCAGCGCTTCCAGCAGGGCCGGGCCGATGGTCGGCAGGCTGAGCACGACGGAGATCAGCACCGATCCCGACACCAGCGACGGCAGCAGCGAGCCGATGTCGGAGACGAAGGGGTTCAGCGCCATGCGCAGCGGATAGCGGGTCAGCCGGCGCAGCGGCGGCACGCCCTTGGCCTTGGCGGTGACGACATAGGGCTTGCCCAGCTCGTCCAGCAGGTTGGCGCGCAGGCGGCGCACCATGGCGGCGGTGCCGGACAGGCCGATGACGATGGTCGGCACGATCAGGTGTTCCAGCACCGAACCGATCTTGGCCCAGCTGAGCGCCTGATCCTCATAGCGGGCGTCGACCAGCCCGCCGATGGGCAGGCCCAGCCATTTCTGGCCGTAATAGAGCAGGATCAGCGCCAGCAGGAAGTTGGGCGTCGCCAGCCCGATGTAACCGACGGCGGCGGCGAGGTAATCCACCCAGCTGTTGGCGCGGATCGCCGCCAGCGCCCCCAGCGGGAAGGACACCAGATAGACGAACAGCACGGCGGCGAGGTTGAGGATGACGGTGAACCACAGCGTCTCCCCCACCACCTCGGCCACCGGCTTGTTGAACTCGAAGGACCAGCCGAGATCGCCCTGCAGCAGGCCGTGGAAGCCGTTCGGCCCCGGCCAGACGCCGATCCAGACCAGATACTGCTCAGGCAAGGGGCGGTCGAGCGCATATTCGTGGCGCAGGAACTCCGCCTTCGCCAGTCCGGCCTCCTGGCCGGTGGCGCGCAGCTCGGCGATCTGGTTGGACAGGTAATCGCCGGGGGGGAGGTTGATGACGATGAAGATCAGCATCGACACCACGAACAGCGTCGGCACCATCACCAGCAGCCGGTGCAGGATGAAGCGCAGCATGGGTGGCAACATGGGCGTTCACTCCCCCCCGCGGTGACTGCCGGCCGGCTCCGGATCGGCCGGGCGGGCGTCGGCGAAATAGAACTCGTCGGGGCGGTAGACGCCGAGATAGGCGCCGGGATCCCACAGCCACAGCCCCTTGTCCGGGACGTTGCGCAGGCGGTTGGAGACGGCGATGGGCTGCGGCGTCTTCGACACCACGCCGATGGCGTAGAGCTGGTCGGCATGGATGTCGAGCAGCGCCGACCACAGGGCGCGCCGCTCGGTCTCGTCGGTGGTGTGGCGCCAGCGGCGGGCGAGGTCCATCAGCTCCTGCGGGATCGGCATGTCGATGGGTTCGCCGGCGCTGCCGGAGGTCTGGTAATACTGCCCCCATTTCGGCCAGCTGAAATTCTCCTGGGTCATCGGCGCCAGCTCCTCCGGACTGCTGTCGGGGTCGGGGATGCCGTTGTCCCAGCCGCCCCACACCGCCATCATCGTCTGGCCGGCATAGACCCGGTTGCGCAGCACGTCGCGGTCCACCGTGCGCACCAGCAGCCGGACGCCGATGTCGCGCCAGGTCTCGGCGATGATCTGCATCGCGTCGGCCACCTCCGGCTTCTCGCCGGCGGTCTCGACGATCACCTCCAGCGGCCGGCCGTCGGGAAGCCGGCGGTAGGCGGCGCCGCGCGGGCGCTTCAGCCCCATCTCGTCGAGCAGGGCCGCCGCCTGTTTGGGGTCGTAGCCGGTCCACACCCCGTTGCGCTCCGGCTTGTAGAGCGGGCTGTGCGGCAGCACGTCGACGCCGCTTTCCTTGGCCAGCCCGAAGAAGAGCGAGCGGTTGATGATGCGGCGGTCGATGGCCATCGACAATGCGCGGCGGAAGCGGACGTCGCGCAGCACGGCGCGCCAGACCGGGTCGTTGTAGTTCAGGTTGGGATAGAGCGCGATCTCCGCCGCCTTGCCCTCCGGCCACAGCAGGGTGCGGTAATCGCCGGCCTGCTCCCCCGCCACCAGCACCGGGACCTGGGAGAAGGTCAGCCCTTCGGCCTGGAGGTCGGCCTTGCCGGTGGCGACCTGGGCCGGGATCAGGCCGCCGGCCATCACCGTCACGTCCAGCCCGTCGGTGTAGGGCAGCTGCATGCCGCGCGCGTCGAAGCGGTGGAAATAGGGGTTGCGCTGGAACAGCAGATGGGTGCCGGTGCCCTTCGAGATCGCCATCCAGGGCTGCAGCGTCGGCTCGTCCGGGTTCTCCATCCGGAACATGTCGTCGCGGGCGTTGTGCAGGGCCGCCCAGTTGCGGACCTTGTATTTGGCGAGCAGCGGGGCGAGGTCGGCCTCGCCGGTGTAGCGGGCGTGGAAGCGCTTCAGGTAATGGGCCGGGCGGTAGATGAAGGGCGGCCGGGCGGCGGCCAGCGCCGGCAGGAAATAGGGGTTCGGCTCGTCCCAGCGGAAGCGGGCGGTGACCGCGTCGGGAAAGCTGACCTCCGGCGGCTTGCCGTCCACCAGCATGAAGCGCGGCGGACCGGAGGGCGACAGCATCGGGTTGTTGGCGACGTCCTCCCACCAATAGCGGATGTCGTCGCTGGTGAAGGGGGCGCCGTCGGACCAGCGGTGGCCGGCGCGCAGGGTCAGGGTGAAGTCGCGGCCGTCATGGACGGTCACGGCCTTCAGGATGTCGGGCACGATCTCCCGCTTGGCGTCGTAGCCGACCAGCCGGGCATAGCCGTAGAGCACGGCGATGCGGCTGTTGCGTCGCTGGGTGATGAAGGTGCGGATCCAGCCGCCGGAGCGGCCGAGGCTGCGGCCCTTCGCCTCCAGATCGACGATCAGCGGCTCGTCCGGCATGCGCTGGCGCACCGGCGGGATCAGGCCGTAGACGACCTCGTCGCGCAGCAGGGCCGGCTCCTGCGGGCTGAAGGCGGCGGCGGGGGTGGCGAGGAGGAGGATTAGGAGGAGGGTTGCGATCCCTCGGACTCCCTCTCCCGTCCCGGGAGAGGGAAGGGGCCCATGCGGAGCATGGGAAGGGTGAGGGGTTAGGCACGAAGCCATGCGGTTCAGGAGTTTTGGGATACCCCTCACCCACCCCGCCGCGAAGCGGCGGGGCCCTCCCCTCTCCCGGGGCGGGAGAGGGTGATTCAGAGCGGCGGGGCAAAAGAGCGTTCTCATGCCGCCCGCCTCACAAAGTGCCCGGGCGCGGCTTCCACCAGCGGAGGGGGCGCGCCGTCGGGGGTGGGGCGGAAGGGTTCGGGCCAGAGGTCAGGGCGGCCGGCACCCAAGGCAACGGTGGCGATGTCGATCGGACGGCCGACGTTCGGTTCCGGCGAGGCGGCGATCAGCGCGCGGGTGTAGGGGTGCAGCGGGGCGGAGAACAGCAGGGCGGGCGGCGCCTCCTCCATCACCCGGCCGGCGCGCATCACCGCGACGCGGTCGGCCAGCCGCGCCACCACCGCCAGATCGTGCGAGATGAACATCAGGCTGAGGCCGAGCCGCTGCTTGATCGATTCCAGCAGGTCCAGCACCTGCGCCTGCACCGACACGTCGAGCGCCGAGGTCGGCTCGTCGCAGATCAACAGCTGGGGGTCGAGCGCCAGCGCGCGGGCGATGCCGATGCGCTGGCGCTGGCCGCCGGAGAAGGCGTGGGGATAGCGGTTGGCCCAGGCGGGGTCGAGCCCGACCTGCGCCATCAGCGCCCGCACCCGCTCGCGCCCCTCGCCGCGGCCGCAGACGCCGTGGATCGCCAGCGGCTCTGCGATGATCTCGCCGACGCTCATGCGGGGACTGAGGGAGGCATAGGGATCCTGGAACACCATCTGGGCACGGCGGCGGTAGGCGGTCAGCTCCGGCCCGGCGGCGGAAAGGAGGTCGAGCGGCGGCTGCCCGGCGGAGGCGCGGAACAGTAGGCGGCCACCGGGATCCGGCCGCTCCGCCAGCATGGCCAGCCGCGCCAGCGTCGTCTTGCCTGATCCTGACTCGCCGACGATGGCCAGCGTCTCGCCGCGGCCGACGCAAAGGTCGACGCCGTCGAGCGCGCGGATGCGCAGGTTGCCGCGCTCGTAGGTCTTGGCGACGCCGTGGAATTCCAGGATGGGGTCGCGCACCGGGCCGGTGCCCTGCGCGCAGGTCGTCTCGGGGATGGAGGGGGCGGCGGCCATCAGCTTGCGGGTGTAGCCGTGCAGCGGGTGGCCGAGAACGTCGGCGCAGCAGCCCGATTCCATCACCCGGCCGGCGCGCATCACCACCACGGCGTCGGCCATGTTGGCGACCACCCCCAGATCGTGGGTGACCAGCAGCACCGCCATGCCGGTCTCGCCCTGCAGCTCCTTGATGAGGGCCAGAACCTGGGCCTGCAGGGTGACGTCGAGGGCGGTGGTCGGCTCGTCGGCGATCAGCAGCTGCGGGCGGGCGACCATCGCCATGGCGATCATCGCGCGCTGGCGCAGGCCGCCCGAAAGCTGGAACGGATAGGACCGGAAGGCGCGCACCGGATCGGGGAAGCCGACGCGCTCGAACATGGCGAGGCAGCGCTCGCGCGCGCTCGTTCGGTTGCAGTTGCCGTGCAGCCGCAGCACCTCGATCGTCTGGTCGCCGATGGTGTGGAGCGGCGACAGCGCGCTCATCGGTTCCTGGAAGATCATCGAGATGCGGCTGCCGCGGATGTCGCGCAGGCCCGCCTTGGACAGGCGCAGCAGGTCCACCGCCTCGTCCCCGCGGCCGAACAGGATGGAGCCGCCGGTGACCGTCGCCCCGCGCGGCAGGATGCCGAGGATGCTGCGGCAGGTCAGCGTCTTGCCCGAGCCGGACTCGCCGACCAGCGCGACGCTCTGCCCCGCGCCGATGGAGAAGCCGACGCCGTCGACCACCGGACGGGGGGCGTTGCGGAAGCGGATCGTCAGGTTATCGACAGTCAGCATCTTGGCGTTTCCAGGAGGAATGCCCTCTCCCGTCCCGGGAGAGGGAGGGGACCCACGAAGTGGGGAGGGTGAGGGGCAATGTGGACATGGATCATCAATCCTTGCCTCACCCCTCACCCTTCCCAAGCTCCGCTTGGGCCCCTTCCCTCTCCCGGGGCGGGAGAGGGATTTCATTTGCCGACGCGGCGGGCACCGAGCCGGCGGGCGCTTCGCTGGTCAGGCGCTTGCCGATCTGCTGGATCACCCGCATCGGCAGGTCCGGTGCCGAGGACAGCAGGCGCAGCATGGTGGCGCCGTCCAGACGCAGAAGCCGCAGGTCGGTGCGGGCGCGGATGGTGGAGAAGCGGCGGACGCCGGCCAGCAGTTCCACCTCGCCGATCACCTCGGGCGGCTTGATGTAGGCGATGTGCAGCGGCGGCTGGTTGTCCGGCATCAGCCGCACCAGCTCCGCCTCCCCTTCCGCCAGGACGAAGACGAATTCCGACTGCTCGCCGCTGCGGTAGATGAAATCGCCGGCCGCCACCGCGCGCCAGTCCGATGCGCTCAGCATGCGGCGCAGCACCGTTTCCGGCAGGTCGGAGAAGACGGGGGAGCGCGACAGCAGGCGCAGGGCCGGTTCGTCGGTCTCCTCCGCCTCGCCCGGCATGGTGTCCTCGTCATGGTCGGCGCCATGCTGGCCGCGCCGGACCAGCCGGCCGTCCTCCAGGTCGTAGAGCGCGTCGAAGGCCGGGTTGTCGGCGATCCGCTCCTCCAGCACGATCAGCGTCATGGTCGGCAGCAGCTCCTTCATGCGCAGGAAGATGCGCAGCCGTTCCTCCGGATCGTAGCTGTTCAGCGCCTGATAGATGACGAAGATGTCGGGCTTCTTCATCAGGCCGCGGATCAGCTGCACCCGCTGGCGCACGCTGATCGGCAGCAGCGAGCCGCCGATGCCGACCTCGCCCAGCGCCACCAGGATCAGCACGAAGGCGCGGGCGTCGGTCCGCTCCAGCGCCTCGTCCACCAGGGCGCGGAGCTGGGTGATGGCGCGCGGATCCTCCGTCGTGATGCGGCCGAACAGCAAATTGTCCATCACGTTCAGGCGCGGGTGGTAAAGGTCCGGATCGAAGACGGCGACCTTGTCGCGCAGCTCGTACGGCATCTCGTTCAGCAGGCTGCGGCGGATCGCCATGATCGCCTCGCGCTCTGCCGGCGGCACGAAGTCCATGCCGTCGCGCTTGGGCACGATCATCAGGAACATGGTGGCGAACAGCAGGGTGTCCGCCTCCTGATGGCGGCGCTGCGGCCGTTCGGAGCGGCGCTTCAGCCGGGTGACCGCCTCCACCAGCTCCTCGAACAGGGAGTCGTCGATGTGCGGGTAGCGCATGATCATGACGTCGCCGTCGTCGCTGTCGCGGTAGACCGCCACCACCCGCATGGCGAAGCGGCGGCCGATGCGGACGGCCGACTCCCACAGCCCGTAGGTTTCCATCAGGTCGCGGACGGTCGGGTTGCAGACCATGCGGGCGACCGTCAGCCGCTTGCCGTCCGGCAGGCCGAACAGCATGTTCTCCGCGAGGCTGGCGTAGGGATTGAAGCGGTCGCGATCGAAGCGGGCCAGCAGCTTGTCCATCCCGCGCTCCACGATCGCGTCGCGCAGCCAGTGGCGGGCGCGCAGCAGCGGCTGGGCGACGAAGGGGTAGTCGTCGGGATCGAACACCTCGCGCAGGCCGCGCTGGTAGACGGCGCTCTCGCCGCCGGTCGCCGCCAGACACTGCATGAACCAGGGGCGCAGGCTGGTCCAGTCGGTGGCGCCGATCATGGCGAAATCGGTCCAGATCCCCTCCATGCTGTCGGTGGAGTTGCCCGACGCCTTGGCCTCCGCGATCTCGCGCCGGCGGGCGGGGGAGATGGAGTCCGGATCGTCGGCCGGCGGGCGGTGGCGCAGACCATAGGTGATGTTCTGCATCATGCTGCCGGTGAACATGCGCGGTTCGGGGCTGGCATAGGCCATGCGACGCCCCAGCAGCTCCAGCGGAATGGCTTCCAGCGACTGGTCGCCGATGGTGATCCGGCCGGAGGTCGGCGGCGACAGCCGCACCAGCACCTCCGCCAGACGGCGCAGTGCCAGCGCGTTGGTGCCGGCGATGCCGATCAGGGAGCCCGGCGGCACCTCCAGCGACAGGCGCTGCAGCATGCGGTCGCCATATTCGTTGGCCCAGGTCACCGCCTCCAGCTGCAAGGGAGCCTTGAGGTCGGTGGGGGTGGCGGGCGTCGGCGGCGTCCATTCGAACAGGAAGGGCGGCGAGAACTGCTCGGCGATCTGCTCGTACTTGATCTGGGCGTCGATCATGTTCTGGTAATAGTCGAGCAGCTCCTTCCAGGGGGCGGTCAGGTCCTTGAAGGCGGAAAGCGCGGCCACCAGCGCGCCGATGGTCATGTTCCCGTGCAGAACCAGATAACCGCCGATGGAAAACAGGAAGAAGGGAGTGATCTGATTGATGAAGTTGTTCAGGAACTTGACGAAATACTTTCGCTTGTAGATCTCGAGCCTGATCCAGTAGATGCTGCCGAGATATTGGGAGAATTCCGCCATCACGTAGCGGACGGTGCCGTTGACGCGGACCTCGCGGATGTTCTCCACGCTTTCGCCGATGCGTTCGGACAGCTGCCGGACCTTGCGCACCCGCTCCTTGCCCAGCAGCTTCACCTTCATCTGAAGCTTGGGGATGATGTAGGCCTGCACCGGGATCAGCGCGACCGAGACCAGACCGATGGTCGGCTGCTGGATGAACAGGAACAGCAGGATGGTCAGCATCGTGCCGCCCTGGTAGAGCGGCTGGGCGAAGGAATCGCCGATGAAGCCGGCCAGCGGTTCGGTTTCCGCCGAGATGGTGGAGATCAGCTCTCCCTGGCTGACCTTGGAGAAATGCGGCAGCGGGAAGCGCAGCATGCGGTCGAGCAGCAGGAAGCGCAGCCGCCGCACCTGCCGTTCGCCGACCACGCCCTTGAAGGTGTTGATCCGCATCTTGAAGGCGCCGTTTGCCAGCACCAGCGCCAGGAAGGTGAAGCACAGCACCAGCAGATAGGTCACCGGACCCATGGAGACGCCGAGGATCTCGCGCACCGGCTGGGGATCGGACAAGGCCCGGTTGATGATGATCTTCGGCAGTTCAAGCGAGGCGTAGAGCACCGGGAAGGACGCGACCGTCAACAGGGCGAGCAGGATCTGCTGACGTCCGCTGTGCTTCCATATGAACTGAAATATGTTGCGGTCCATCAATGGCCTTCAGCGTCACGGCCGGTCAGGGCCGCAGGGGTCACGCGCGGGGGGATGAAGGACGGAAGATTGGCGTCGGCCGGGCCGTTTTCCATCGGTGCTTTTTCCACTGATGCCGCTCCGCTCAGCCTTCGACCTTCCAGGCGTGATAGGTCCAGCGTTCGTCCTGCGGCAGGGGGAGCGGAGTCCAGTTGGGACGCTGCAGCGGCCGGTCGGACAGGACGACGCCGCCGGGCAGCATCAGCGCGTCGATCAGCGGTGCCAGCCACGCCGCCTGCTTGGCATCGTGGTTGCGGTCGGTGCTGCCGAAATCGGCATGGGCCAGCCGGGCGCAGCGGCCGAAGCGTTCGGCGGCGGCCGGCATGGTTTCCTGGAAATCGCCGACGAACAGGCGGTCCTCGTCCGGCGTCAGTTCCGGCGGCACGCGCACCCACATGTCGAACACCAGGATGTCGCGCGGCGGGAACAGGTGGCGCAGATGGTCGAAGGTGCGGCCCTTGCCCAGCCCCACCTCCAGCACCATGCCGTCGCGTCCGGCGACCGCACGCTGCGCCCAGGCCAGCGCGTTGCGCTGCACCGTCATCCGGTCGATCATCCGGTCGAGCAGCGACCGGTTTTCCGCATCATTCCCAGCCTTGCCATTACCAACTTCGGCCGCCATCGGCCCCCTCCCCTTGCCAAGCGCACGAACGGCACGCCGCAGTGTGTAAGGCTGCGCGCGCGCCGTCGAGACAAAACGTCGCATGGTCGGGAGCGGCGGGTGCGGCCCTGCCCGACCGGGAGGTTTCCCTTATGGCCGGTTCGGGTCGAAGCGCTTCGCCAGCCCCTGCCAGCAGCGGTAATAATCGTGCTGAAGCTCGGCAGTTTCCAGTGCGTACCGCGTCGGACGGATGACGGCGCGCGTTTCGAACATGAAGGCCATGGTGTCGGCGACCCGCTGCGGCCGGGCGGTGTCGGCGTCGGTGGCCTTGGCGAAGGTCTCCGCATCGGGGCCGTGGCCGCTCATGCAGTTGTGCAGGGACGCCCCGCCGGGCAGGAAGCCCTCCTCCTTCGCGTCGTAGACGCCATGGATCAGGCCCATGAACTCGCTGGCGATGTTGCGGTGGAACCAGGGGGGACGGAAGGTGTCCTCCTGCACCAGCCAACGCGGCGGGAAGATGACGAAGTCGATGCTGTCGACGCCGGGGGTGTCGCTGGGCGATTGCAGAACCAGGAAGATCGACGGATCGGGATGATCGAAGCTGATCGAGCCGATGGTGTTGAAGCGGCGCAGGTCGTATTTGCAGGGCGCATGGTTGCCGTGCCAGGCCACCACGTCCAGCGGCGAATGGTCGATGCGGGCGGTCCACAGGGCGCCGTCGAACTTCGCCACCAGTTCGAAGTCGCCGTCGACATCCTCGTACCAGGCGTCGGGCGTCAGGAAGTCGCGCGGGTTGGCCAGCCCGTTGGAGCCGATGGGGCCGAGATCCGGCAGGCGGAAGGGCGCGCCGAAATTCTCGCAGACATAGCCGCGGGCGGTGCCGTCAAGCAGCTCGACCCGGAAGCGGATGCCGCGGGGGATCAGGGCGATCTCCTGCGGTTCGACCTCCAGCACGCCAAGCTCGGTGGAAAGGCGCAGGCGGCCCTGCTGCGGCACGATCAGCAGCTCGCCGTCGGCGTCGTAGAAGAAGCGGCCCTGCATCGACCGGTTGGCGGTGTAGAGATGGATGCCGCAGCCGGTCTGCGCCTGCGGTCCGCCGTTGCCGCCCATGGTGGTGAGACCGGCGACGAAGTCGGTGGCCATGTCCGGCATCGGCGGCGGGTTCCAGCGCAGCTGGGTCGGCGGGGCCGGCACATCGTCGAAGCGGCTGGTCAGGCGGCCGGACTCCAGCGGGCGGAAGGGTTCGTGCACCACCGCCGGGCGGATGCGGTAGAGCCAGGAGCGGCGGTTGTGGGCGCGCGGCGCGGTGAAGGCGGTGCCGCTGATCTGCTCGGCATAGAGGCCGTAGGGCGGGCGTTGCGGCGAATTGCGGCCGACGGGCAAGGCGCCGGGCAGCGCCTCCGTCGCGAACTCGTTGCCGAAGCCGGACTGGTAGGTGAAGGCGGGGGACGTCATGCGGGCAGCTCCCTGATCCGGGGGATGCGGCCGGCGTGGGCACCGGGCGCGACCATTTGTCGCTCATATAGTTTCTTTTGAAACTATGCGCCAGGGGAAAATGTGAGATCCCCTCTCCCGCCCCGGGAGAGGGAAGGGGCCCATGCGCAGCATGGGAAGGGTGAGGGGTTACTCAAGGAACCATGCGGTCCGGGATTCTTGGAGTCCCCCTCACCCTCCCCGCCTTCGGCGGGTCCCCTCCCTCTCCCGGGGCGGGAGAGG
>CBFGPE010000084.1:0-31564 GCA_965650625.1 uncultured Azospirillum sp.
GCCTCACCCCGGCAGCCGGTAGCCCGCAGACGGTTCCTGCATCGGGCAGCCGTTGCGGTCCATGCGGAATTCGGCGGAGCGGTCGTAGGCGAGGCGGCGGGCGCGCATGATCGAACCGAGCGGCCGGTGCGCGGCCAGCCCATGCCACGGGCTGAAGGACAGCCGGTCGTCGCCGGCGCGGGACCGTTCCTCGCTCCACGCCGTCTGCGCCGGCACGGTGAGGCGGGCGACGGTGCGGTAGGGGCTCAGCTCCTCCGGCCACAGCACGCTGGCATCCTCCACCGGCATGCGCTCCTCGTCGGTGCGCAGCTGGGCGCGCAGCTCCCAGACCGCCTCGTGATCGCGGAAGAACTCCACCACCGCCTCGCGCAGGCCGTTCGGCTTGCCGTTGACGGTCAGCGGCGCATCGGTCAGCGCGGTCAGGTCCGGCGAGACCGGAACGATCTGCAGCTTGGCGATATGGTCGCCGAAGCGCAGGGCCGCCTGGCTGTAGAAGGTCTCGCCCAGGATGTGGGTTTCCGGGTGGCCGCCCAGCGTCTTCAGCGTGGCGCTTTCGCCGCCGAAGGCCTCCACCACCCGTTCGGTGGCGCGTAGGCCGGCCGACAGCGCCTTCTTCGCCGTTTCCGCCCGGTCGGTGGTGGCGGCCAGCAGCTTCAGCGTCTTCAGGAACTGCTTGGCGTCGGGGGCCGAGAAGACCGGAGCATTGGCCATGACGAAATCCTGCGTGGCCTCGCCCTCCGATCCCGGCATCCGGTCGCCGGACACCCCCAGCACCTTCACCGCCAGACCGCGCGGGGTCGACACGCTGTCGGGCAGGACGTCGCCCGGCGTGGTCGACAGCCGCAGGATCGCCGGATAGCTCTCGGCCCGCGCGAACAGGCCCTGGGCCAGCTCCGCCGGCAGATCGTCCAGCACGTCCAGCCGGCCGATCAGCAGCCCGTGGCTCTTGGCATGGACGCTGCGGTTGGCGTGGCCGCTGTCTTCGAAGGTCTTGGCGCTGATCGACAGCATCGTCTCGGCCAGATCCTCGAAGATCCGGGCTTCATCGGGACCGGGGTTTTCGACCGACGGCGTGTAGGGCAGGGGCTTTGAACTGGGCTGGGCATTGTGCCGGGCAGAGGCAGCGGACACGAGCGGGGCTCCGGATTGTGGGCTGGGCAGGGTGCTGCCGGGACAACAGCCGGATTGTGTCGTCCGTTCCGCAACGATCGGCCGGAGCCTGCGGAAGTTACGGACAAGGCATGGGGGCCGACTCTGCTGTTTGCACTGCAAAAAAGAACTGTGTATACAAATATTCGAGCACGACCGGCGCGGGTGTGGTTTGGATATTTTCCAATCTTCTATAGAAATTAACCATAACAGCGGGAAAGTCCCTTATAAGAAGTCTGTGGCGTTGAGGTGTCTTGCCTGCTTATTCTTTAAGGTGGGAGGGTCGGAGCTCTTCGATCGCTTTGCGGACCTCGAAGAGTGCGGCCGGATCGGCGACCGAAGGGTGCTCCATGACCAGGCGGCCCATCATACGTCCCATCATGTGGATGCGCGGTTGTGTCCTGCTGCTGGGACTTCTGCTGGCGACGATGGTGCCGTCTGCCGACGGACGGTCGACGGCGGCGAACCGCAATCTGCTGATCCTGCATTCCTACCATCCCGGCTACGAGTGGACCGACCAGCAGGCCGCCGGCATAGCCGAGATGCTGGCCGCTTCCGCGCCCGACGCCGTGGCGATCAGCTATTATCTGGACTGGAAGCGCTTTCCCGATGAGGGCGGGTTGGAGCGGCTGCAGGCGCTGATCGCCCATCGCCATCCGCGTGGACAGATCGATGTCATCGTCACCACCGACGATGCCGCCCTGCAGTTCGGCCTGAAGCTGCGCCGGGAGGTCTACGGCCCGATTCCGCTGGTTTATGACGGGGTGCAGGTCGAGGTGGCACGGGCGATGACGGCTGGGGATCCGGCGGTCACCGGCGTGGTGGAGACCAGGGACGTGGCCGGAACCATCGACATGGCGCTGACGGCCAATCCGGCGCTGCAGCATCTGTTTGTCCTGCGCGACCACACCGAATCGGGCACCGTGCTGGACGACGAAATCCGGGAGGCCAGGGCAGCCGGCCGCGTTCCGGCCGTCCCGGATCTGCAGGTCCTGGAGGACATGCCCTTTGCCCGGCTGCAGGAGATCCTGTCGTCCCTGCCGCCGGACAGCGCCGTTCTGCTGGGCAATTACGCCACCGATTCCAAAGGGGTCGTCCTGCTGCCGCAGCAGTATCTCGCGCTGATGAGCAAGGCGAGCAGCGCCCCGATCTATGGGCTGGAGGACTATCTGCTCGGCCATGGGATCGTCGGCGGCAGCCTGAAGAGCGCCTATGAGCATGCCCGTGCGGTGGGCACGCTGGCGGCGAAGCTCCTCAACGGTGTGCCGGTGACCGAACTGCCGGTCGAGAGGCGCCGCTCGGTCATCCGTGCGGCCGACTACCGGCAGGCGGAGCGGTATGGCCTCGACGTCACGCGGTTCGGATCGCTCGACCGGCTGGTCAACAAGCCCTTCTCCTTCATGGAGACCTACCGCTGGCTGGTGGTGACGGTCGGCGGCGTGCTGCTGCTGCTGTTCGGCATGGTGCTGGTGCTGTCCTTCGCGCTGCGCGAACGCCGGATGGCCGAGGCGGCGCTGCGGGTGAGCAACGATGCGCTGAGCGAGTCGCGCCGGCAGTTGCAGGCCAAGGTCGTCGAGCTGACTGCCAGCAAGGAGACCTTGCGCGAGCAGGAACGCCGGATGCGGCTGGTGGCGGAGGCGTCGCGCGACATCATCTGGAGCTGGGACATCGTCCACGATACCCGCGTCCTGTCCGGCCGGGTGGAGGAACTGCTGGGGGTTGAACCGCTCAGAATCGATTCGCGGGCGGCCTGGTTCGACCGCATCCATCCGGAAGACCGTCCGCTGGCCGAGGAGGCCTTGCAGCGCCACCTGTCCGGCGAGCTGCCGGAATACCGGGTGGAATACCGCATCCGCCACCGCGACGGCCATTACCTGTGGCTCTACGCCACCGGCAAGGCCCTGTTCGACGGGGAGGGGCAGGGAAAGCCGCTGATGATGGGCGGTTCCTACACCGACATCACGGCGCAGAAGCGGCAGCAGGAGTGGCTGGACCATCTGGCCCATTATGATTCGCTGACCGGGCTGCCCAACCGGCTGATGCTGGAACGGCATGTCGACCGGCTGATCGCCGAGAACAGGACTTGCGGCCAAGCCGGGTCGCTGGCGCTGCTGTTCCTCGACATGGACAATTTCAAGTTCATCAATGACGGGTTCGGCCACAAGGCAGGCGACGAGCTGCTGACGATGATGGGCCAGCGCATCAGCAAAGGGGCCGGCGAGGGGCTGTTCATCGCGCGGCTGGGCGGCGACGAGTTCGTGGTGGTCGTTCAGGACGGCGACGCCTGCGCTCCGGCGGAGGTGGCGCGGCGGGTGGAGCAGGCTCTGGCCGCGCCTTTCCTGGTGGAAGGACAGCATTTCTACGTTTCCTGCAGCATCGGCATCGCCCGCTATCCCTGGGACGGCCGCTGCTTCGACGATCTGCTGCAGAACGCCGACACCGCCATGTACCGGGCCAAGGACAATGGGCGCGGACGGATCTGCACCTTCACCCCCGACATGAACCGCAATGTCGTGGAGCGCATGCGGCTGCTCAGCCGTGCCCGGCTGGCTTTCGACCGCCAGGCCTTCACCCTGCATTACCAGCCGCAGGTCGCCACATCCGACGGCCGGGTCCACGGCTTCGAGGCGCTGGTCCGCTGGACCGATTCGGAATTGGGGCCGGTGTCGCCGGACCGCTTCATCCCGGTGTGCGAGGATTCGGGCCTGATCGTCCCGCTCGGGCTGTGGGTGCTGGAGACCGCCTGCGTCGAGGCGGTCGGTCTGGCCTGCCGCGGGGCCGGCGACGTGACGATGAGCGTCAACATGTCGGCGGTCCAGCTGTCCCAGCATGATTTCGTGCCGCGGGTGCTGGAGATCCTGGCCCGCACCGGATTGCCGCCGCACCGGCTGGAGCTGGAGATCACCGAGTCGCAGATGATCGGCTCGCTCGACGCCGCCATCGGCAAGCTGAATGCGCTGCGGCAGGCCGGCATCCACATCGCGCTGGACGATTTCGGCACCGGCTATTCGTCGCTGACCTATCTGCGGACGCTGCCGATCAACACGCTGAAGCTGGACAAGGCCTTCATCAACGACGTCCACCGCCGCCCCGACGCGCGCAGCATGGTGTCGTCCATCTCGCGCATCGCCCACGACCTCAGTCGCTGTGTGGTGGCCGAAGGGGTGGAGGACGCCGCCCAGTGGGAGGTGCTTGCGCAGATGGGTTGCGACCTGATCCAGGGCTATTTCGTCAGCCGGCCACTGCCCGCCGACTGCATCGACGCCTTCCTGGCAGCCTGGGAGGAGCGGCGGGCCGGCTTGCCGCTGATCGACGGCGACGTGGTGGTCGGCATGTCCGCCGCCGGGGTGAACCGGCCGACCAACAGCCGCGAGCCGGTCTGATCGGAAGCGGCCACGGCCCGGCGGCCATCAGGCGTCAGGCGACGATCTTGTTGTCGCAGGAGAGGCAGGACACCTGCGCCGGTTCATGCATGGACCAGACACCTTTTCCCAGCTGCTTGGCGCGGTACATCGCGGCGTCGGCCTGGCGCAGGCAACAGGACAGGTCGCCGCATGCGCCCGCGGTCAGTGCGATGCCGATGCTGCATCCCACGCCCGCATCGAGATCGCGGACCTGAGTGATGATGCGGGAGGCGACGCCGATGGCGACCGTCCTGATTTCGGGATCATACCCGGACAGGCAGATGACGAACTCGTCGCCGCCGACCCGGCCGATCAGGTCGCCGTCGCGGATCATCTTGCGCATGATCTCGGCGACCATCGTCAGGACACTGTCGCCGCGATGGTGGCCGTGCCGGTCGTTCACCGCCTTGAAGCCGTCCAGATCGATGTAGAGGAAGGCGAGGACCGATCCGCGTTTCCCGGCATTCAGGTGCATCCGGTCCGCCAGTTCCAGGAACAGTCCGCGGGCGGGCAACCCGGTCAGGGGATCGCGCCGGGCCTGATGGAGTTCGGCATCCAATTGGCGCGCGGCGTTCTCCGCTTCGAGCACACGCATCCGGACATGGTTCTCGCGCCGGACCATGCGGGCACCCCACAAAAGCACAAGCAGCACGAGGACCGTTGCGATCCCCACTTCGGCGATGAACCAGAGCGATCGGGTCCGCCATGCGGCGAAGGCCGACCGGCTCTCGATCCCGGCATAGACGACGAGGTTCAGGTCAGGGATCAGCCGGTAGGCGGCAAGCCGCTCCTCGCCATCGAACACCGACCGTGACCAGTAGACCCCGACCGGCGAACGCGGAAGCTGCTCCCGGAAGAGATGCCCGTCCCGGTCGTTCTTGCCGATGAAGTCGGACAGGTCCGGATTGCGGGCGACGATTTCGCCATCGGTGCGGAAGATGGTGATCGTCGTATCCAGCCCGAACGACATCAGGGCGTAGAAATTGACCAGCCATTCGGCCTTCATCCCGGCGCTGGCGATGCCGATGACGTCGCCGGTCCAGTCGCGGATCGGCCGCGAAATGGTGAAGAGGATGCGGTCGTCCATAAGGCTGCGCAGGGCCGGGCTGATCACGAACTCCGCCCCCGTCATCACCGCCTGAAAATGCGGACGGTCCGCGACGTTGAGTGGCCGGTCCACCTGCCGGCCGGTGCCGACGATTCCATTGCCCTTGGCGTCGAACAGCCACAGGGTGTCCCCGCCGTCCAGGTTGGCGAGGGCATCGCGCAGCCGGCGCCAGTGGGCAGCATTCCGCACGGCTTCCAGGCTGCCGGCATCGTCGACCAGCGAGGTCGCCTGATGCAGGGCGATGTCGGCCCCCTTGGTCGTGTGCAGGACATGGGCCTCGACCACCTTTGCCATGTCGGCGGCCAGCGCCTCCATCTGTGCGGCGGTGCTCGCCCGGTCCTGCCAGACGATGTGAACCGTCATGGCGATGACGACGGCCAGAGCCAGTCCGGCGGCGAGCAGAGCGTTCAGGTGTCGGGACATGGAAACTCCGCTGCGTCGGCCAGTTGGTGGGCGTCGCCTGCATTACGCAAGTAATATACCAAAGCGGAGGGGTCGATTATGCGAGGGGCAACCCTGATCGGGGCCATCCACCATCGCAAATTGCGTCTCATAGTTGGAACTGCGAACCAGAATGCGCGGTGACTATACAATCCAGCCGGGACAATCCGGCCGGGCTCCTCTGTCGGGTGGATAACGCAAAACGCCCCGCATGCGGGCTGCGTGCGGGGCGTTCTCGGAGGCTGGGCTGACGGGACCGGAGGAGTCGCGCTCAGTGCCGGGTGCGGGCCGGGGTGATGTAGACGCCGTCCCAATCGACGCCGAACAGGGCGTCGTCGCCGGCCTCTTCCACCAGATCGTCGTATTCGTGGGCCTCGATCAGCCCGAAGATCGAGGCGGTGCCGGAGGCGTCGAGGTCGCAGGTGACCACATGGCCGCCGACTTCGACGGAGGTGAAGAACACTTCCGGCAGTTCCATGCTGTCCAGGTCGGCGGTGACGGCAGCTTCGATCTCGTGGATGGAGCGGGACGACAGCGACACGCGCAGCTTGGCCGCCTGGGAGGCCCAGACGATGCGCTTGACGTGGGCCGGCTCCTTCATCTCCGCAACGCCCGGCGCCTCGTCGCCTTGGCCGGCCATCGCGATCATCCGGGAAACCAGGGTCGAGGTGCTGCTGGGTGCGCGCATTGAAGCCTCCGCTCGTTCGATGACGACAGATTTGCGCGCAGGCGGTTAACGGGGTCTTAAGCCGGTACCGGGGCTAAAGCCTTACCACCGCAGGAGTAGGCTTATCCGTTCGGTTCTAGGGGGCGGCAAGGGCGGCGGCGACCCCGGCCGCGACCCGCGCGTTGTTGCGGATCAGCGCGATGTTGGCGGTCAGGCTGCGCCCGCCGGTGATGCGCTCCAGCGCCGCCAGCAGGTGCGGGGTGATGTCCTTCCCCTTGATTTCCTTGGCTTCCGCGTCGGCCAGCGCCTGGGTGACCGCGGCTTCCATCGCCTCGGGGTCCAGCTCGTCGGCGGGCGGGATCGGGTTGGCGAGCAGAACGCCGCCTTCCAGGCCAAGCTGCCATTTCGCCCGCAGGATGTCTGCCACCTCGGTCACGTTGTCACAGCGATGATCGACGGGAAGGCCGCTGCGGCGGCTGTAGAAGGCGGGAAATTCGTCCGTGCCGAAGCCCAGGACCGGGACGCCGCGGGTTTCCAGCACCTCCAGCGTCTTGGGCAGGTCGAGAATCGACTTGGCGCCGGCGCAGACCACGCAGACGGAGGTGCGGGCCAGCTCGTCGAGGTCGGCGGAGATGTCGAAGCTGGTTTCCGCCCCGCGATGGACGCCGCCGATGCCGCCGGTGGCGAAGACGGAGATGCCGGCCAGCCGCGCCCCGATCATCGTCGCCGCCACCGTGGTGGCGCCGATGCCGCCGGTGGCGAGCGCGATGGGCAGGTCGCGGCGGCTCAGCTTGCGCGCCTTGTGGCCGGCGGTGGCCAGCCGTTCCAGCGCCGTGTCGTCCAGCCCGATGCGGATGCGCCCGTCCATCACCGCGATGGTGGCGGGGATGGCGCCGGCAGCCCGCACCTCCGCCTCCAGCGCGCGGGCGGTCTCCAGATTCTGCGGAAAGGGCATGCCGTGGGAGATCACCGTCGATTCAAGCGCCACCACCGGGCGGCTCCCGGCAAGCGCGTCGGCGATCTCGGGGGTCGGCAGCAGGATCGGGTGCATGCGCTGGGTCTCCGCTGTTGGGCGCCCTATATTAGGACGCATGTCCGCTGCACACCAATTCAATCCAGATCGTCCCCACCCCGACCGATGGATCAAGGTCCTTCCCGAGGGGCAGTATGTCGAGCCGGGGGGCTTCTACATCGACCCGGTGCGCCCGGTGGAGCGCGCGGTCGTCACCCACGGCCATTCCGACCACGCGAGGCCCGGCAACCGCCATGTGCTGGCGACGCCCGGAACGCTCGCCATCATGCGCCAGCGGATGGGCGAGGGGGTGGGCGGCAGCCTGCAAGGGCTGGAGTATGGCGAGAGTTTGCGCATCGGCGACGTGGCGGTGCGGCTGGTGCCGGCCGGCCATGTGCTGGGCAGCGCCCAGGTGGTGCTGGAGCATGCCGGGTCGCGCGTGGTGGTGTCGGGCGACTACAAGCGCCGGCTCGACCGCACATGTGCGCCGTTCGAGCCGGTGCCCTGCGACGTCTTCGTCACCGAGGCGACCTTCGGCCTGCCGGTGTTCCGCCATCCGCCCGACCTGGGGGAGGTGGGAAAGCTGCTGCATTCGATGGCGCTGTTCCCGGAGCGCAGCCATGTGGTCGGCGTCTATGCGCTGGGCAAATGCCAGCGGCTGATCACCCTGCTGCGGGCGGCGGGGTACGACCGGCCGATCTGGCTGCATGGCGCGCTGGAGCCGCTGTGCCGGCTGTACAGCAGTCTGGGGGTGGAGTTGGGCGAGCTGCGACCCGCCACCGTCGCGGCGAAGGAGGATTTGAAGGGCGCGCTGGTGCTGGCTCCGCCGGCGGCGGTGGCCGACCGCTGGGCGCGGCGGCTGGCCGATCCGGTGGTGGCGGTGGCGTCGGGCTGGATGCGGGTGCGCCAGCGCGCGCGCCAGCGCGGGGTGGAACTGCCGCTGGTCATCTCCGACCATGCCGATTGGGACGAGCTGTGCCAGACGCTGGCGGATGTCGGCGCGCCGGAGGTCTGGGTGACCCATGGCCGCGAGGAAGCGCTGGTCCATTACGCCACCAGCCGCGGCATCCGCGCCCGCGCCCTGGCGCTGATCGGCTTCGAGGACGAGGATTCGGAAGGAATTCCGGAGAAGGCCGGGGAAGGAGAGGCGTCGTGAACCGCTTTGCCGCGCTGATCGACGCGCTGGTCTTCATGCCGTCGCGCAACGGCAAGATCCGCCTGCTGGTCGAGCATTTCGCCACCGCGCCCGACCCCGAGCGCGGCTGGGCGTTGGCGGCGCTGACCGGGGCGCTGAGCTTCCGCGAGGCCAAGCCGGCGGCGATCCGCGAACTGGCGGCGACGCGGGTCGATCCGGAGCTGCTGGCGCTGTCCTACGACTATGTCGGCGATCTGGCGGAGACGGTGGCGCTGATCTGGCCGGAGCGGCCGGAACGCGCGAACAGTTTGCCGCCCAGCCTGGACGAGGTGGTGGAGGGCTTGCGGGCCGCCAAGCGCGGGCAGGTGATCGGGCTGGTGGAGGGCTGGCTCGACACGCTCGACTCATCGGGGCGGTTCGCGTTGCTGAAGCTCATCACCGGGGCGCTGCGCATCGGTGTCTCGGCCCGGCTCGCCAAGACGGCGCTGGCGGAGTGGGGCAGGATTGCCCGGCCGGAGGTCAGCGTCGATGACGTGGAGGAGGTCTGGCATGGGCTGACCGCCCCCTATCCGGAGCTGTTCGCCTGGCTGGAGGGGCGGGCCGAGCGGCCGGCCACCGGCTCCGGCGCCGGCTTCCGCCCGATGATGCTGTCCCACCCGCTGGAGGAGGAGGACCGCGCCGGGCTGGACCCCGCCGCCTATGCCGCCGAATGGAAATGGGACGGCATCCGGGTGCAGATGGTGGCGCGCGGGGGAGAGCGGCGGCTCTACAGCCGCACCGGCGACGACGTGTCGGGCGCCTTTCCGGACATTGTCGACCACATGAATTTCGACGCCGTGCTGGACGGCGAACTGCTGGTGGCGCGCGACGGGGTGGTGGCGCCGTTCAACGATTTGCAGCAACGGCTGAACCGCAAGACGGTGACGGCGCAGATGCTGCGCGACGGGCCGGCCTGGGTGCGGCTCTACGACATCCTGTTCGACGGCGAGGAGGATTTGCGCGGCCTGTCCTTCGTCGAGCGGCGCGCCCGGTTGGAGCGCTGGTTCGAGGCGGTGCAGCCTCGGCGGATGGATCTGTCGCCGATGGTGCCCTTCACGGCCTGGGACGAGCTGGTGGCATTGCGCGAGGGCGCGCGGGAGAACGGCATCGAGGGGCTGATGCTGAAGCGGCGCGACAGCGCCTATCTGGCCGGGCGGCCGAAGGGGCCGTGGTTCAAGTGGAAGCGCGGGGCGCTGACGCTCGACACCGTGATGATGTACGCCCAGCGCGGGCACGGGAAGCGGTCGAGCTATTATTCCGACTACACCTTCGGCGTCTGGCGCGGCGAGGAGCTGGTGCCTGTCGGCAAGGCCTATTCCGGTTTCACCGATGCCGAGCTGGTCGAGCTGGACCGCTGGGTGCGCAACCACACCACCCGCCGCTACGGCCCGGTGCGTGAGGTGGAGGCCGGGCTGGTGCTGGAGGTCGCCTTCGACAGCGTGCACCCGTCGACCCGGCACAAGAGCGGGCTCGCCATGCGCTTCCCCCGCATCCACCGCATCCGCTGGGACAAGCCGGCGCATGAGGCCGACCGGCTGGAGACGCTGGCGGCGATGGTGGTCGGCTAGGTGAAGCCCTTACCGCAGCGGCGCCGTCACCACGTCGACGGAGGTTTCCGCCACGGTGCCGACGACGTCCACGGCGGTGCCGGCGATGCTGGCGGCACCGCTGGCGACGCCGGTGACGGCGCCGCAGCCGCTCAGCGACGCGCCCAGCAGCAACAGGGCGGCGAGCGGGAGACGGCGGCGGGAAGCGGGGCGGCGGGACATGCTGTCCTCCAGAAAACCACGGGCTGAAACGAAACCGAGGGCGATTGCAGCACGCAATCCCAACCGAAAGGTTAATTCGGGCATTTGGCACAACAGCCGTGAAATCCGTCGTCCCACGAAGAAGCCGTCCCAGCGCTGAATATTACAAGTAATTAATGGCGGTGTAATACCTCGATGTAGGTTTCCGCGAGGATAGGAGCAGCTTAAAAGAAATCGGCATGGCTGCCATGAATATTCGTCCGTTTCGGGGGAATGTTTCTGCATGGCCGCGTTCGTTTTCAGTCCCATATCAGGCCTGCCGACCGAAGAATGATGTCTGCAAGCGATCGACTGGTAGGGAAAGACACCGATGCGCGACAGATCCTTTGCCGATCTCACCGCCCCCTACGACCGGGTGGCTCTCGTCCTGCAAGGGGGCGGAGCGCTCGGCGCCTATCAGGCGGGCGTCGTCGAAGGGCTGTTCAAGCACGACATCCATCCGACCTGGGTGGCCGGCGTGTCGATCGGCGCCGTCAACGCGGCGCTGATCGCCGGCAATCCACCGGAGCGGCGCTGCGCCGCGCTGGCGGAGTTCTGGGCCCGCGTCGCCCCGCCCTCGCCCTGGGAGCATGCGGAGGCGCTGTGGCGGCGGCTCGATCCCGATGGGCCGTCGATTTCCATCCTCAACCAATGGAGCGCGTGGCGGACGGCGCTGTCGGGCCAGCCCGGCTTCTTCCGGCCGCGGCCGGCGGTGGAATGGGCGGCGGCCGGCCCCTTCGCCGGACCGACCAGCGTCTACGACACCGCGCCGCTGAAAAGCACGCTGGAGGATTTGATCGACTTCGACCGGATCAACCGGGGCGACATCCGGTTGTCGCTGGGCGCCGTCAATGTGCGGACCGGCAACTCCATCTATTTCGACACCGAGACCCACCGGATCGGCCCGGAGCATGTGATGGCCAGCGGCGCCCTGCCGCCCGGCTTCGCCCCCGTGGAGATCGACGGCGAGTTCTACTGGGACGGCGGGCTGGTCTCGAACACGCCGCTCGACCATGTGCTGGAGGACCAGCCGCGCCGCGACACGCTGGTCTTCCAGGTCGATCTGTGGAGCGCCAGCGGTCAGGTGCCGCGCGGCATGTCGGAGGTGCTGGAGCGGCAGAAGGACATCACCTATTCCAGCCGCACCCGCTTCAACACCGACAAGGTCACCTACGAGCAGACCCTGCGCAACCAGCTGGTCACGCTGCTCGACCGGCTGCCCGAGGAGCTTCGCGACACGCCGGAGGCCAGGGCGCTGCGCCGCGCCGCCTGCGGGGCGGCGATCAACATCATCCACCTGATCTACCGCCGCAAAAGCTACGAGCGCGACAGCAAGGACTACGAGTTCTCCAACGCCGGCATGCGCGAGCATTGGGAGAGCGGCCTCGCCGACACGCTCGCCACGCTCGCCCACCCGGAATGGCTGGCGATGCCGTCGCGGCTGGACGGTCCCGTCACGCACGATTTGCGGCGCGCGGCCCTGACCGAAATCCCAACCGATGCAGCTTGAACGCCAAGCAATGCAGCTTGAACGAAGGAGCGGACCCATGCGTTTGCAGGACAAAGTCGCCGTCATCACCGGGGCGGCGAGCGGAATCGGGCTGGAAATCGCCCGGACCTTCGCCCGCGAGGGCGCGCTGGTCGTCATCGCCGACCTCAACCAGGCCGGCGCCGACGCCGCGGCGGCCAGCCTCGACCCCACCGGCAAGCGGGCGCTGGGCGTCGCCATGGACGTGACCGACGTGGCCCAGGTCGATGCCGGCATGGCCCGCGCCGTCGCCGCCTTCGGCCGCATCGACATCCTGGTCAGCAACGCCGGCATCCAGACGGTGGCGCCGGTCGAACAGTTCGAGTTCGCGAAGTGGAAGCAGCTTCTGTCCATCCATCTGGACGGCGCCTTCCTGACCACGCGCGCCGCCCTGCGGACGATGTACGAGCAGGGAAGCGGCAGCATCATCTATATGGGATCGGTCCATTCCAAGGAGGCGTCGGCGCTGAAGGCACCCTATGTCACCGCCAAGCACGGGCTGATCGGCCTTGCCAAGGTGGTCGCCAAGGAAGGGGCGGCGCATGGCGTGCGCGCCAATGTGATCTGCCCCGGCTTTGTCCGCACGCCCCTGGTCGAAAAGCAGATCCCCGAGCAGGCCAAGGAGTTGGGCATCTCCGAGGAGGAGGTGGTCAAGACCGTGATGCTGAAGGAGACCGTCGACGGCGAGTTCACCACGGTCGAGGACGTCGCCCAGGCCGCCCTGTTCTTCGCGTCCTTCGGATCGAACGCGCTGACCGGCCAGTCGCTGGTCGTCAGCCATGGCTGGTTCATGCAGTAGGCGGAAACCTTGCGGGCAGGGCAATCGCATCTGCGATAAACGCCCTCTCCCGCCCCGGGAGAGGGAGGGGACCCGCCGAAGGCGGGGAGGGTGAGGGGCTATCCGAACATGGATCCTGATCCTTGGATCACCCCTCACCCTTCCCTCTCCCGGGGCGGGAGAGGGAGCCCTATGCAACGTCTCTGCTCAGGGTGAGAGGGGCTTTCTCAGAACTCCTTCCAGTCGTCGTCGTCGCTGGTGCTGTGCTTCAGGACCGGGACCGCAGCGGCGCCGCGCGCGGGTGAGTCGCTCCGGTTGGCCGGCTTGGGCGTCATCGCGGCATGGGCGCCGCCGTTGCCACGGGCGGTGGGCTTCGCCATCGGCTTGGCGGAAGAGCGGGTCGGGGCCGCCGCGGCGCGGCGGGTGGAGGCGACCGCCGGGGCCGCGTTGACCGCCATGGCGCGCGGCGCCGCGGCATAACCGAAGCCGGCCGCCTGTTCGAACTTGAAGAAGCCGACCAGCGACTTCAGGTCGCCGGCCTGACCGCTCATCGCCTGGGCGGCGGCGGTGGTCTCCTCCACCAGGGCGGCGTTCTTCTGCGTCATCTCGTCCATGTTGGCGACGGTCGAGTTGATCTCGTCCAGCGCCGTCGCCTGCTCGGCCGAGGCCGAGGCCATCTCGGCGATCAGCGTCGCCACCTGCTGCACGCCGGACACGATGCCCTGCAGCGCGTCGCCGGCCTTGCTGACCAGATCGACGCCGTCCTTCACCTGGGCATCGCTGTCCAGGATCAGGCCCTTGATCTCCTTCGAGGCCTGGGCGGAGCGCTGGGCGAGCTGCCGCACCTCCTGCGCCACCACGGCGAAGCCGCGCCCGGCGTCGCCGGCCCGCGCCGCCTCCACCGCCGCGTTCAGCGCCAACAGGTTGGTCTGGAAGGCGATCTCGTCGATCACCCCGATGATGTCGGTGATCTTGCGGCTCGATTCTTCGATCCGGCGCATCGCCTCGATGGCGGAGCCGGCGACGCCGCCGCCGGATTCGGCGGAACTGCGGGCCTGGGCGGCCATCACGTTGGCGCGCTGGGCGTTCTCGGCGTTGGAGCGCACGGTCGCCCCCAGCTCTTCCATGCTGGCCGCGGTCTCTTCCAGCGAGGAGGCCTGCTGCTCGGTGCGGTCGGCGAGGTCGGAGGAACCCAGCGACACCTCGGCGGCGGCGGCGGCGATGGTCTCGGCCGCCTGGGTGATCTGGCCGACGATCTCCGCCAGCCGGGTGGAGGTGGCGTTGACGTCGGTCTTCACCCGCTCGAAGGCGCCCTGGTAATCACGGGTGACGCGGCGGTTCAGGTCGCCCTGGGCCAGCGCGCTCAACACCTCGCCCAGGTCGGCGATGACCGCCTCCACCGTGTCGGTCAGGCGGTTGATGCCCTGCGACATGGTCTTGTAGAAGCCGTCCTTGCCGGCCAGATCGATGCGGCGATCCAGGTCGCCCTTCGACACGGCGTCGATCAGGCCGGCGATCTCCTCGCCGATGGCCTGCTCGCGGGCGCGCTGCGCCTCGGCGGCGCGGCGTTCGGCCTCCAGCCGCTCGCGCTCGGCCTCGTCCATCCGCTTCTTCTCGATGGCGTTCTCTTTGAACACCAGCACGGCCTTGGCCATGCGGCCGATCTCGTCGCGGTTCTCCAGCGCCGGGACATCGACGGCGAGGTTGCCGGCGGCCAGCTCGGTCATCGTGCCGGTCATCTGCACCACCGGGCGGACGATCGACCGGGCGGTGACGAGGGCGATCAGGATGCCGAGAGCGAAGGCGCCCACCGCCATGCCGACCAGCAGCGTGCTGGTGTTCTCCATGTCGGTCTGCGCGCCGGTCAGCATCGCGTCGCGCACCTCCGCCTGGGAGGCGATGGTCTTGCCGACCAGATCGGCGAATTCCTCCGCCTCCTTGCTCATGGTGCCGAAGGCCAGAGCCTGTGCTTCGTTGACGGCGGCGACGAGGCGGTTGAAGCTTTCCAGATACCGTCCGGCCGTCTGCGCCGCCTCCTCCGCCGAGCGCCGGTGCGCCGGGTCGGTCAGGCGGGCAGCCAGCGATGTGGCCGACTTGATGAAGGTGTCCAGCCGGCCGCGAACATCGTCGGCCGCCTTCGCCGACGGCTCCGTCAGGAAGGCCTGTGCGCCGAGGCGGGCGAAGATCAGCGCCTCCTGCGCCTGGCCGGCATAGGCGGCCGATTCGAAATCGCCGGCGGCGATGCCGTCGGCCATCACCCGGCCCAGCCCTTCGCGCGCCTTCGTGCCCAGCGGCACCAGCTCTTCCGTCACCAGCCGGTCGCGCAGTTCGCGCAGCTTCACCAGCTTGCCGAAGTTGGCGGTGTAGCCGTCGAATTGCTGGATCATGCGGTCGATATTGGCGCGGCGCGCGGGATCCTGCGTCGCTTCCCGGATGGCGCGCAGCATCTCGCCCAGCTTCTTCTGCTGTGCCTGGGTCGGCGCGATCAGGGCGTTGTTGCCGGAGAAGGAGTAGTTGACCACGTTGCGGCGCATGTCGGACACCGAGCCGTCCACGTCCGAAATCCGCAGCGAATTGTCGGAGATCGTCGCGTAGCGGGTGAATCCGTCCTCCACCGTCGACAGCGACCGCACGCCGAGTGCTGCCACCAGGGCGAGGAGGGCGAGGATCAGAAGGAAGCCCACCTGGATGCGGGTGCCCACCTTGAATCGGCCGGCGAAGCTGGCGTTCTGCATGGTCAAATGCCTTGGTCTGCGGTGCGGATCGAACGCGATACGCCCGGCAGGGTAGAGGAAGATGGTTTCCAGTCCGTTGCCATGGCGCAGGGAAATGCAGGGAAAGCGCCCCTGGGCCGCGCCAAAATCGTGGCAAAGCGGTGACGCGGGGCTTTGACGATGCCGTAGCGGTCCCTAGGTTAGGTCGCCTGAACAGCATTTCGGGACGGCGCCATCTCCTGGGTCCTTCCCTGGGCTGGTTTCCCGAAACCCGCAAAGACCACCGAAGAAGCCGATGCGCCGCAGTCTTCCGCCCAACTCCGACACCAGCTCCTTCACCCGCCCGTCCGGCGACCTGCGCGCCGCAATGCGCTCGCTGGCGCCCTATATCTGGCCCAGCGATTCCCTGGAAACGCGGATCCGGGTGGTGCTGGCCATGCTGTTGCTGATCGGTGCCAAGGTCGCCAACGTCTATGTGCCGATCTTCTACAAGCATGCGGTGGACGCGCTGACGCCGGCGTCGGCAGGCGGTACGGCGGGGCCGGGCGCGGTGATGGCCATCCCCCTGGGACTGATCGTCGCATACGGCCTTGCCCGCGTGACCTCGCTGATCTTCGCCGAGCTGCGCGACGCCGTCTTCGCCACCGTGGCGCAGCGGACCATCCGCCGGGTGGCGCTGTCGGTGTTCCGGCACCTGCACGCGCTGTCCCTGCGCTTCCATCTGGAACGCCAGACCGGCGGCCTGACCCGCTCGCTGGAGCGCGGCACCCGGGCCATCGAATCGCTGCTGCGCTACACCCTGTTCTCCATCGTGCCGACGCTGGTGGAGATCGCGCTGGTCTGCGCCATCCTGTGGAAGCTGTTCAGCGTCTGGTTCGCGCTGGCGACCT
The DNA here is from genome assembly GCA_965650625.1 of uncultured Azospirillum sp. GTDB lineage: Bacteria > Pseudomonadota > Alphaproteobacteria > Azospirillales > Azospirillaceae > Azospirillum. The sequence goes on from CBFGPE010000084.1 coordinate 16,653, forward strand.
TCGTCACGGTGATGGGCTACATCCTCTATACCTTCTTCGTGTCGGAGTGGCGCATCAAGTTCCGCCGCCTGATGAACGATACCGACAGCAAGGCCAACACCAAGGCGATCGACAGCCTGCTGAACTACGAGACCGTCAAGTATTTCGGCAACGAGGAGCATGAGGCCCGCCGCTACGACGGTGCCCTGCAGAGCTACGAGAAGGCGGCGGTGCGCAGCCAGCAGAGCCTGTCGCTGCTGAATGTCGGCCAGTCGGCGATCATCTCGCTGGGGCTGGCGGTGGTGATGGGCATGGCCGCCAAAGGCATCGTCGACGGCAGCATGTCGCTGGGCGACTTCGTCCTGGTGAACACCTATCTGCTGCAGCTCTACCAGCCGCTGAACTTCTTCGGCGTCGTCTATCGCGAGATCAAGCAGTCGCTGATCGACATCGAGTCGATGGTCACGCTGCTGGCGGTCGACCGCGAGGTCGCCGACGGCCCCGACGCGAAGCCGCTGGCGGTCGATGGGGCGGAGCTGCGCTTCGAGGGGGTGGAGTTCGGCTACGACCCGCGCCGGCCGATCCTGAAGGATGTCAGCTTCACCGTGCCGGCCGGCAAGACCGTCGCCATCGTCGGCCCGTCGGGCGCCGGCAAGTCGACCATCAGCCGGCTGCTGTTCCGCTTCTACGACGTCAACGGCGGCCGGGTGCTGATCGACGGGCAGGACATCCGCGACGTCACCCAGTCCTCGCTGCGCGCGTCCATCGGCATCGTCCCGCAGGACACCGTGCTGTTCAACGACACCGTCTTCTACAACATCGCCTATGGCCGCCCCGGCGCCAGCCCGGCGGAGGTGGAGCGGGCGGCGCGGCTGGCCCACATTCACGACTTCATCATGGCGCTGCCCGACGGCTACCAGACCACGGTGGGCGAGCGCGGGCTGAAGCTGTCCGGCGGCGAGAAGCAGCGCGTCGCAATCGCCAGCACCATCCTGAAGGACCCGGCGATCCTGCTGTTCGACGAGGCGACCAGCGCGCTCGACACCCACACCGAGCGGGAAATCCAGGCCAACCTGCGCGAGGTCAGCCGCGGCCGCACCACGCTGGTGATCGCCCACCGGCTGTCCACCGTCATCGACGCCGACGAGATCCTGGTGCTGGAAGCCGGCCGGGTGATCGAGCGCGGCCACCATGCCGACCTGCTGGCCGCCCGCGGCGCCTATGCCGCCCTGTGGACTCGGCAGCAGGAAGCCAGTCAGTCCTCCACTGGGGCGTCCGATGGCGGCGGACCCGCGCCGTTGTCCGGCGTGCTGGCCTCGACCTGATCGGAAGCGCGGAGCACGTTTGATGGGACCGGCAAGGCAGGCACTGCGCGCCGCGACGCAGGAAACTCACGACCGGCTGGACAAGGCCGCGGTGCTGCAGCCACTGGTCCGGCCGGACATCACCGCCGACCAGTATGCCCGCGCGCTGGCCGTGCTGTACGGCTTCAACGCGCCGGTGGAGCGGGCGCTGGGGGACGGGCAGGGCGCGGCGCGGCTGGCGCTGCTGCGCGAGGATCTGCGGGTTCTCGGCACCGATCCGGACAGGCTGCCGGAGATGACGGACCTGCCGCCGCTGGACAGTGCGCCGGCCCGGCTGGCGGCGCGCTACGTGCTGGACGGCTCCGCCCATGGCGGGCGGGCGATGCTGCCGGGGATCACCCGCGCGCTGGGATACGATGTCCGGCGCGGCGCGCGCTTCCTGGCGTCGGACGGGCTGGACATGGCCGGGGTCTGGAAGGCGCTGATGCCGCGGCTGGAGGAGGAGCTTGCCGACCCCGCCGCCCTCGCCACCGCCTGCGCCACCGCCGCCGCGCTGTTCGCGGCGCTGGAGCGGTGGACGGCGGAGCAGTGGTCGGGGGAGCAGAGGGGTTGAAACTGGCGTACCGCCCGATCCCTTGCTAGGGTGCCGGACCATTCGCATTCGGGTTCTGGAGACCGCCTTCCCATGACCGCGCCAGCCTCGCGCATCTATTGCTCCGTCGACACCACCGAGGTCGAGTCCGCCCGCCGCATCGCCGGGCAGGTGGCGGGGGCCGTCGGCGGCATCAAGCTGGGGCTGGAGTTCTTCATCGCCCAGGGGCCGGCCGGCGTCCGCGCCGTGGTGGGCGAGGACGGGCCGCCGCTGTTCCTCGACCTGAAGCTGCACGACATCCCCAACACGGTGGCGGGCGGCGTGCGCGCGGCGCTGCCGCTGAAGCCGGCCTTCATGACCATCCACAGCGCCGGCGGGCCGGCGATGATGCGCGCGGCGGCGGAGACGGCGGCGACGGCCGGGGCCGACCGGCCGAAGATCCTCGCCGTCACCGTGCTGACCAGCCTGGACGAGGGCGATCTCGGCGCCGTTGGCCAGTCGGTGCCGGTGGCGGATCAGGTGGTGCGGCTGGCGAAGCTGGCCAAGGCGTCGGGGGTGGACGGCGTCGTCTGCTCCCCGACCGAGGTGGCGCTGGTGCGCGCGGCCTGTGGTCCCGACTTCATCCTGATGGTGCCCGGCATCCGTCCGGCCTGGGCCGCCACCAACGACCAGAAGCGCATCATGACCCCGGCCGAGGCGCTGGCCGCCGGTGCCGACCATCTGGTCATCGGCCGGCCGATCACCGCCGATGCCGACCCGGCCGCCGCCGCCCGCCGCATCGTCGCCGAAATTGAGGGGACCGCATGACCGTCGCCGCCAAGATCTGCGGGCTGAGCGAGCCCGAAAGCCTGCGCGCCGCCGTTGCCGGCGGGGCGCGCTATGTCGGTTTCGTCTTCTATCCCCGCAGCCCGCGCGCCATCGCCCCGCCGATGGCGGCGGAGCTGGCGCGGCTGCTGCCGACCGGCGTGCGCTCCGTCGGGCTGTTCGTCGATCCCGACGACGAGTTCCTGGAGCATGTGACCGGGCAGGTCCCGCTCGACCTGATCCAGCTGCATGGCGCCGAGACGCCGCGCCGCATCGTCGAGATCAAGGCCCGCTACGCCCTGCCGGTGATGAAGGCGGTGAAGATCGGCGGGCCGGAAGATTTGACCACGGCGATGGAGGCGGCAGAGGTCGCCGACCGGCTGCTGTTCGACGCCAAGCCGCCGGCCAAGGTGTCGGCGCTGCCCGGCGGCAACGGCATCGCCTTCGACTGGACGATCCTGGCCGGGCGCAGCTGGCCGCGGCCCTGGATGCTGTCGGGCGGGCTGACGGTGGAGAATGTCGCCGAGGCGGTGCGGGTCACCGGCGCCACCGAGGTCGACGTGTCGTCCGGCGTGGAGGACCGCCCCGGCCACAAGGACCCGGCGCTGGTCCGCGCCTTCCTGTCGGCGGTCGGTTCGCTTTAGGCTGGTTTTCGGCGAAAGCGCCCTGTTTTAGACGAATGCTACGGCTTATCTTGGTCGCATGGCGGGACCTTGCGCCGTCGGGTAGGATGCGCCCATGAGCGATTCGACCACTCCGTCCACAACCGAGGCGCTCGGCGCCGTGCTCGACGAGCATCTGCGCTGGATCGGCCAGTGGCAGCGCGCCGTTTTCTACCGCGAGGGCCGCGGCGGGGAGCGCTCGTCGGCCCCGGCCTCCTTCCAGGCCTGGTGTCAGGCCGCCAGCCGCGACGACCTGCTGCAGCAGCCGGCGGTGCAGAAGCTGGCGACCCTGCACGAGCAGATGCACCGGCAGGCCCGGCTGATCCTGCTGAAGGCGTCCGGTGGCGAGCTGCCGACCGAGGCCGAGTTCGAAGCGGTGGTCGGCCGGTTCGAGGAGTTCATGCTGCATCTGCGCCGGATGGAGCGCGCCTTCGCCGCCGCCGCCTCCGGCCTGGACCCGCTGACCGGCCTGCGCACGCGGCGCGGCATGGGCGAGGCGCTGGAGCGCGAGCACAACCGCTATCGCCGCACCGGCCAGCCCTTCTGCGTCGCGCTGGTCGACATCGACAAGTTCAAGGGCATCAACGACAGCTACGGCCACGACATCGGCGACCGGGTGCTGGCCGCCACCGCCGCCGTCATCAGCCGCGGCGTCCGCAGCTTCGACGAGGCCTTCCGCATGGGCGGCGAGGAGTTCCTGGTCTGCCTGAAGGAAACCAGGCTGGACGAGGGCTATGAGGTGATCGAACGGCTGCGCGTCGATTTGATGCGCTCGCCGGTGGTGCTGCCCGACGGCCGGATGATCCCGGTCACCGCCTCCTTCGGGCTGGTGGAGGCGGTGTCCGACCTGACCGTCGACGATCTGGTGGTCTGCGCCGACCGCGCGCTCTATCAGGCGAAGAATTCCGGCCGCAACCGCGTGATCCGCTACGGCATCGACCGCCCGGAGCCGAAACCGGCGGCGGCGAAGGCGGGCCGGGGGTAGGGACAAGCGGCGCCCCTCCGGTCAGCCCCCTTGGCCCCGGCCCCCCTGACGCGCTAGGATCGCGATAACCTTACCGTCAGCCGCGATCCGGATTCCATGCGCACCCTGCCCGAATTCCCCAACCTGTTCGTCCTCGACCATCCGCTGATCCAGCACAAGCTGACCCATATGCGGAACAAGGAGCGGTCGACCGGCGGGTTCCGTACCCTGCTGCGCGAGATCTCGCTGCTGATGGGCTATGAGCTGACGCGCGACATCCCGCTGACCACCGAGCGGATCGAAACGCCGCTGCAGCCGATGGACGCGCCGGTGATCCTGGGCAAGAAGCTGGCGGTCGTGCCGGTGCTGCGCGCCGGGCTCGGCATGTCGGCCGGGCTGCTGGAACTGGTGCCGTCGGCGCGCGAGGGGCATATCGGCCTCTACCGCGACCATGACACCAAGCAGCCGCACGAATATCTGGTCAAGCTGCCGCCGGCCGAAGGGCGGTTGTTCATCGTCGTCGACCCGATGCTGGCGACCGGCAACTCCGCCGCCCATGCCTGCGACGTGCTGAACCGCCATGGCGTCGACGACCACAACATCCGCTTCATGGCGCTGGTCGCCGCGCCCGAGGGCGTGCGCCGTTTCCACGAGTCGCATCCAGACGTGAAGGTCTTCACCGCGGCGCTGGACAGCCACCTGAACGAGGACGCCTACATCGTCCCCGGCCTGGGCGACGCCGGCGACCGCATGTTCGGCACCAAGTAAGGACCGCACAAGCCACCGTGAAACGGGGCGGGCGCCGGAGGACGGCTCCGCCCCGTTTTGCGTTGGGCCTTTAACGCGAGCCGGCTTCGAATTGCACCAGTGCCTTGCGGTAGCCGATGTTGGGCGGCGCATAGCCCGCATCGCTGGAGGCGCGCTGCGGTACCGACTCGTGCAGGTTCTCCTCGCTGTAGGGCAGGACGCAGACCGGGCGGTAATAGCGCGGCTCCGCCAGCTTGCCGAAGCCGTCCAGGAACTGGGCATAGGAGTCGACGATGGTGCCCAACGCATCGTTCGGCGTCACCTGAGGCATCCAACCGGGATCAAGCGCCAGTCCGCACTCGGCGGCCCGCTCCATCATCCATTTCAGCGCGATGTTCGACAGTTGGTCGTCGTCATAGCCGCCGCCGACATTCGAATGGCAGCCGACGAACCAGCGCTGCTCCACCCGCTGTGCCGGCTTGTTCTTCGGATCCCAGACGGAGGCGGCGAAGGTCTTGCGGTGCTCGTCGATGGCCAGTGCCTGGAAGGCGTTGTGGACCAGTCCGCTGAGTTCGGTGTCGTGGAAGCCGTAAAGCTTCTCGTCCAGATGTTCGCAGATGCCAAGGGGTATGCCCAACGCACCCACCGTGTCCCAGACGCCGAGGAAATGGATCTTGATCAGCCGCGAACCGTTGTCCTCGCGGAACCGTGTCGCTTCCTCCACGTCCGGGCCGTCGTCGCGTTTGCGGTATAAGGCATAGGCATCGTCGACCAGATCCAGCTTGGCGGCCGGCAGCAGTCCCGCATTGCGGATCAGTCCGACCAAGCTGCGGGCGGTGTAGGCGCCCCGCGAAAAGCCCAGGATGAAGACCTCGTCGCCGTCCTCATATTTGGACGCGAGGGCACGGTAGCCGTCCTTGATCTTCTGATCCAGCCCGAGGCCGAAGGCGCCGCCGACGATATGGTTGAGCCAATCATGGACGATGCCGCCCTTGTCGTCGGTGCCGACGCCGGAATCGTAGAAGCTGAATTGCGTCGTCCCGTCCTCGGCACCGGGCAGCACCGATTTGTAAAATTTCCAGACGTTGGTCGACTGCTTGTTCTTATCGGGGTTGTCGCCGCTGCCCGGCGTGTTCCAGGTTCCGTCGAAACACAGGACGATCCGCTTCGCCATCTTGTCCTCCCTGCCAGGCGTGTGCACGTTCAGGATGATGGCGTATTTGCAATTACCTCTCAAAGTGTTTTTAGAAGGAAAACTTATCGTAACGCTATAGCCGGCCACGAGACGTTCAATGGACCCCGCCGTGGCTTTATGACCGGCGAGCGGAGTCACGCTCCAAACCGGGGCCGATTTTACGCGATCCGCTCTATAGCCAAGCCGGAGTGAATGGGAAGTCGGACGGGAACATCTTGAGGTAGTGTACCAGGCGCGGCCGGTCGGAATGGTTTGGCGTCGGGCCGTGCGCGAGCGCGTGGTGCCACAGGACGAGGTCGCCGGCCCGTCCGGCGATGGGCGTCAGCGTCAGATGCTGCTGGGCGTGCATGCGCGGCGACGCGTCCGGCGGCAGTGAGTCGAGCCAGACGTCGAGCGTGCGATGCATGCCCGGCACCACGCCGAGCGCCCCCTGGGTCGCGGCGGTGTCGGTCAAATAGATCAAGCCCTGGACGCCGAACGGAATTGGGCGGACGAGGCTGACATCCCAATGGAGGTCCGGGCCGGGAAAGCCGCATCTCGGCGTGACCGGCGGATTGAAGCCCACGCGATCAGTGCTCACCCACAGGTCGGCGCTTCCCCAGAGTTGGGCAAAGGCCTTGTGGATGCGCCGCGACAGCCGGTTGGCGTCCAGTGCCGGATGGCGGAACAGTTGGGTGAACACGCATTGCTGAAGGTCCGTCCACTTCTCCCAGGAGGCCGGATCGTCCGCCGATTTGCCCAGCACGTCCCACACCGCCTGCGCGGTCGCCCGGCAGGCCTCCGGGTCGATCGAGTCGTGCAGGATGACCCAGCCATGCTCCTCCCAGTGGGTGAGGTCGTCGGCGTCCAGAACCGGGGCCATGGCGTCGATTTCGGCGGCCAAGGCGCGGGCGGCGGCGGGTGGTGGCCGCCCGGTGAGCGCGGCGTTGATGCGCTCGACCGTCGCGCGGTCGATCGATCCGCCGTTGCGTTCAAGGATCCAGCCCTCGAAGGACGCGAAGCTGGGCCGGGCGACGCCCAGATGGCGATACAACTCCTCCAGGCCGACCTGAAGGCCGCTGCTCAGCACATGGACGGCGTGCCATTCGCGCATGGCCTCGTCGCCCGCGGCGGTGGAGCCGGAGAACAGCCGCGACCAGATGCGCTTGAGGCCCACCACTCCAAGCGCCCCCACCTCGGCGAAGTCGGCTAGGGCGATGGTGCTGCGGGCCTGCGCCATGGCGGCTGATCCAAACTGGGATGAGGAGCGAACTCCGCATGTTTGCCGGATCGGTGGCATCGATGCAACCACGGTGTCAAGGGGCGGCGGCCAACACACCCATGGCCTGCCCGGACAACCGCAGAACAACCTGTGTGAGAGGTATTGAGCGAGGTTCGAGGATATGCTCCGGGATCGCTTCCATAGCCGGCTGGGAAGTTCATGCCCCTATCTTCTCTGCGGGATCCAAGTCATCGCCGTACGGATGACCCATCGGCGGGAAGCCGACATGCGGCATCCGCAGGACATGGGAGCCTGCCACTTGTGCGAAGGTCCCATATGACATTGGCTTGATTTCGATCAATGCCGGGTGGCGTGCCGGTAAGGATCATGCCATCCTCTTCGATGCGCCGACCGAATGGCCTAGCCCATATGCCTTCAACCGGTGCAGCCGATCCTTAGTGGACGAACGCGAACGGGAACGCGCGATGGATTACGAAACTTTCTTCCGCAACCAGATTGCGACCCTGAAGCAGGACGGCCGCTACCGGGTTTTCGCCAATCTGGAACGCCATGCGGGCAATTTCCCGACGGCGACCTTCCGCGATTCCAACGGGCGCGAACGTCCGGTCACGGTCTGGTGCTCCAACGACTATCTCGGCATGGGCCAGCATCCGAGCGTGATGAAGGCGATGCACGACGCGCTGGATCAGGTCGGTGCCGGCGCCGGCGGCACCCGCAACATCTCCGGCACCAACATCTACCATGTGCTGCTGGAACGCGAGCTGGCCGACCTGCACCACAAGGAAGCGGCTCTGCTCTTCACCTCGGGCTATGTGTCGAACGACGCGACGCTGACCACGCTGGGCAAGATCCTGCCCAACTGCGTAATCCTGTCGGACGCGCTGAACCACAACTCGATGATCACCGGCATCCGCAATTCGGGCGCCGAAAAGCACATCTTCCGCCACAACGACCCCAAGCACCTGGACGAACTGCTGTCGGGCATCGCCCCCGGCCGGCCCAAGGTGGTGGCGTTCGAAAGCGTCTATTCGATGGACGGCGACATCGCCCCCATCCATGACCTGTGCGATGTCGCCGACAAGCACGGCGCCATGACCTATCTCGACGAAGTCCATGCCGTCGGCATGTACGGCGCCCGCGGCGCCGGCGTGGCCGAGCGCGACGGCGCCATGGACCGGTTGACCATCGTCGAGGGCACGCTGGGCAAGGCCTTCGGCGTCCAGGGCGGCTACATCACCGGCTCTTCCGCGTTGATCGACTGCGTCCGCAGCTTCGCCGCCGGCTTCATCTTCTCCACCTCGCTGTCGCCGGTGCTGGCGGCCGGTGCGCTGGCCTCCATCCGCCACCTGAAGAACAGCCAGACGGAGCGGACGGCGCACCAGGAGCGCGCCGCCACCCTGAAGCGGATGTTCGCCGACGCCGGCCTGCCGGTGATGCCGTCGGTCAGCCACATCGTGCCGCTGATGGTCGGCGACGCTCACCGCTGCAAGCGCGCGTCCGACGAACTGCTGGACCGGCACAACATCTACGTCCAGCCGATCAACTACCCCACCGTCCCGCGCGGGACGGAGCGGCTGCGCTTCACCCCCACCCCGCTGCACACCGACGCCCAGATGGGCATGCTGGTCGATGCGCTGCTGGACGTCTGGAGCCGGCTGGACCTGCGGCTCGCCGCCTGAGCCGCATCCCCCCTGGAAACCCTGGGAAAGACCCTTTTGGCGGTAAGGGCGTTTTGCCCTCTGGACAGATGGCGTGTGCGCCCCTACTTTGAGGGGTAGCGTTGCGACCGGTTCGCAGCTTTGCTGCTGCGGGCCGGTCGTTGTGCTTGCCGTCCATCCTTCAATCCAGGGCATCGCCCAGGGGGTTCGCCATGTACCGTGACAACTCGCTGATGCCGAAGGAGGCTGTGCGCCTCGTCGTCCTGGGCACGCTGATCCAGGGCGGCCCGCTGCGCTATGCCGATCTGGCCGGTTCCGTCCGTCATTTCCTCGATCGTATGATGGGTCCGTCGCTGGACCTGATGGGCACCTCTCTGGAGATGCTGCGCTACGAGGGGCTGATCGAGGCGCTGGACGGCAGCGGCATGGAAGACAACGCACTGCTCGGTCCAACCGAGGCCGGCCGGGCGGAGTTCGACACGCTGATGCGCGCCAATGTCCGCGCGCCGTCGGCCGACGGGCTGAACAAGCTGGTCATCGCGCTGAAGCTGCGCTTCCTGCATCTTCTGGACGTCGAGTCGCAGCGCGACCAGATCGACAATCTCGTGGCGCTCAGCGAGACCGAACTGGCCAGGCTGGGCGACCTGAAGGGGGCTGACGTCGGCAGCGACGGCCACTTCGCCTCCTGGCTGGACCGCGACATCGCCCAGACGGAAGAGCGTCTGGCCTGGTTCCAGGGGCTGCTCTCCCGGCTCTGATTCCCCTGCGGGACCTAAGGTTTTATTTCACGCGGCGCGTCCTTATCAAATAGGGGCGCGCCGCGTCTGTTTCGGCGTGCGGTTTTGGTGTACCTTCGGGGTACCCCTTTCCCCAGCCGGAATCCTCTCCATGGCCTCGTCCCTGTCGACCGACGACCTCGAAGACCGCTTGCGCATGGAGTTCGTGGACGACGCGCGCGATCGGCTGGAGCTGATGAACGCGGCGCTGGCGGACCGCGTGAAGGGCGAGCGCAGCGACACCGACACCATCGGCGTCTTGCGGCTGGAAGCCCACAATTTCAAGGGCATGGGCACCAGCTTCGGCTATCCCACCGTCAGCCTCGTCGCCCACCGGCTGGAGGATTACCTCAGCGGCCTGAAGCGGTTGGACGAGAAGCAGCTGGTCGACGCCCAGATCTTCATCGACCGCATCGCCGAACTGGTCGACCGCGCCGAACAGCCGCTGCTGGCCGAAACCAACCGGATCATCCGCGCCCTGCCGGTGCGCTATGAGTTCCAGGTCACCGACGTCGACGTCCGCAACGTCGAGATCATGCTGGTCACCCCGTCCAAAGTCGTCGCCAAGAAGCTGGGGACGGAACTGGCGGCCTGCGGCTTCCGCACCATGACGGTGACCGATCCCATCGAGTCGATCAGCCTTGCCGTGCGCGTGCCGCCGGACATGGTCATCGCCTCGATGGTGATGGACGGGCTGTCGGGGCTGGACCTGATCCGCGGCCTGCGCGCGATGAGCGTGACCCAGCATGTGCCGATGGCCCTGCTGACCTCGCTGAACCTCGACCACCCCTCGCTGAAGGAGATTCCGTACGGCGTCTCCGTCATCCGCGTCGGCGAGCATTTCGGCGACGACTTCGCCGCGGTGGTCGCCAAGCACAATCTGGGGTGAATGGCGACCTCCGCTGAACGTCATCGTCATATAGCCGCGCTTGCGCCGGCGGGAATCCTCATGATAGGCGTCAAACCGGTCCCACAGGCTGGAGCAGCGCCCCAATGACGGAGGTTCTTCGCCGGTACGGCCCGGTTCTGACCGGAGTGATCCTGCTGGCGGTGGCGCTGTGGCTGGCGCTGCTGGTGGTGCTGCCGCAGCTGATGATGATCGGCTTCTCCTTCCGGCCGTCGCTGCCGCCATCCAAGATCGGCGGGCCGGAGGATGTGTTCACGGTCAGGAATTACCTGACGCTGTGGACCAACAGCATCCACCTGTCGATCTTCCTGAAGACGATCTGGGCCAGCGCGCTGGTCACCGCGACGACGCTGGCGGTCTGCTATCCGGTCGCCTTCTATCTGGCGCAGGTGGCGCCGAAGCGGCGGCTGCCGCTGCTGATCCTGATGCTGGTCGTGCCCTTCTGGATCAACGAGCTGCTGCGCACCTTCTCCTGGTACATCATCCTGGCCTTCAACGGGCCGCTGAACGCGATCCTGCTGGGGCTCGGCATCATCGACGAGCCGCAGCGCTTCCTGGGCGGCGACGGCGGGGTGATCGTCGGGATGGTCTATGTCTACATCCTGTTCATGGTCTTCCCGCTTTACAACGCCATCGAATCGCTGGACCGCAACCAGATCGAGGCGGCGCGGGATCTAGGCGCCGGCTGGCTGCGCATCCACCGCCGCATCGTGCTGCCCCATGCGAAGCCGGGCATCGCCGTCGGCTGCATCATGACCTTCATGCTGGCGGCCGGCAGCTATGCCGTGCCGGCGCTGCTGGGCGGGCCGAACAGCCGCTGGTTCACCGAGATCATCTACAACTGGTTCTTCGAGGGCGGGAACTGGAACCAGGGGGCGGCCTACGCCTTCATCCTGCTGGTGCTGTGCATCGGCTTCATCCTCGGCGCGATGCGGCTGTTCCGCGTCGGGCTGGCCGATATTGCGAAATGAGCTATCGCGAAGTGAGCCCGCAACCATGAGCGCCGCCCGACTCCGCCGCCTGCTGACCGGCTCCTATCTGGTGCTGTTCTTCGGCTATCTGTTCCTGCCGCTGGGCATCATGGCGGCGGCGACCTTCAACAGCAGCCGCTTTCCCACCGTCACACCGTGGCTGGGCTTCACGCTGGGCTGGTTCCAGGCGCTGCGGGAGGACCAGCGCATGTGGGCGGCGCTGGGCACCAGCCTGATCGTCGGGGCAGGGGTGATCGCCCTGGCCGTGCCGCTGGGGCTGGCGGCGGCGCTGCTGCTCGACCGGCTGCACAGCCGGGCCAAGACCTTCCTCTACGCACTGATGGTGTCGCCGCTGCTGACGCCGGGGGTGATCGTCGGCATTTCAACGCTGGTGTTCTGGCGGGAGTGGTTCGGGGTCAGCGGCGGACTGTTCCTGACCGTGGTGGCGCAGTCCAGCTTCATCGCCGCCTATGCCATGCTGCTGTTCTCGGCAAGGCTGGAGCGGTTCGATCCGGTGCTGGAGGAGGCCGCGCTCGACCTCGGCGCCACCCATGGGCAGGTCTTCCGGCGCATCACGCTGCCGTACCTGATGCCGGCGATCCTGTCGGCGGCCCTGCTGGCCTTTTTGCAGAGCTTCGAGAACTACAACACCACGCTGTTTGTGCGCGGGTTGGACACCACCCTGACCGTCTACATCGCGACCAAGGTGCGCACCGGGCTGACCCCGGCGGTCAACGCGCTGTCGCTGGTGCTGATCGCGCTGACCATCCTGGGCGCCGTCGTCTACGAGATCCTGCGCCGGCGCGAGGCGCGCCGGCAGGCAGGGTCCGTAACAGCGTAATCCTCAGTCCTCTTCCGCCTCGTCGGCGTCCGCTTCGATCTGGGCGGCGAGGTCGCGCAGCATGTCGATGACGTCTTCGTGGCTGGTCTCGTCCACGGCGGCGTTCACCGCGGCCTCAATCATGGCGACGGCGATGTAGGGGCCGAGCGGGCCACCTTCCTTGATCGCCTCATCCAGATGCTTTTCGGCGATCGACAGCGCCTTTTCGAACAGCGCTTCGGCCGTCTGGTTGGTGGTGTCCTTGCTCATCGTCCGGTCCGTTGCGGAGGGTTGGTCCGACTCCAATAACACGCCCAATCGGCGATTGGCGCGGGAATTCGCTGTCGCGGCCGCAAATAGAGGCCGCGAAACGGGAGGCCGGGCTTGCGCCGCCCCGGACCATACGCCACAGTCCGGAGACACGTTGACCTATACGGCAAGAGAGACAGCATGACCGGGACGCCCGACCTGACCAGCCCCGACCTCTACCGCTTCTGGTGGGAGGAGCGCGTGCGCTTCAACGACCTCGACGCGGTGGGGCACGTCAACAACAATGCCCTCGGCGTCTATTTCGAACAGGCGCGCGTCGCCCTGATCCATCAGGTCGGCGGCTTCACCGACGAGGTTCCGTGGACCGTCGTGCTGGCCCGCAGCGTGATCGAATACAAGGCGGAGCTGCTCTATCCCAACATTGTCCGGATCGGCGCGCGGACGCTGCGGCTCGGCACCAGCTCGATCACGCTGGGCTGTGCCATCTTCCTGGGCGACCTCTGCATCGCCACCCAGGAGGCGGTGGCGGTGATCGTCGACAAGGCGGCCCATCGCCCGACCCCCATCCCGGAACCGTTGCGCGCCAAGCTGCTGGAGGCGTAAAGGGAGGCGCCATAGCCCCTGCACCACCGGACTCTCACCATGACGCGTCCCGCAAAGCGCCCCTTCGCCAAGGGACGCCCGCCCGCCCGCAAGACCGCCCAGCCGCCCGCCGAGATGCGGGAGATGGAGGTCGCCATCGCCGACGTCGGTGCGCGCGGCGACGGGATCGCGTTCGCCGAGGGCCTGCGCCTGTTCGTGCCCTATACGGTCACCGGCGACCGCGTGCGTGTACGTGTCGCCGACGGCGACGGGAAAGGGGAGGGCATACGGGCAGACCTGCTTGAGGTTCTGGAGCCCGGACCCGGCCGCCAGACGCCGCCCTGCCGTCATTTCGGCCGCTGCGGCGGCTGTACGCTGCAGCAGATGGACGATGCGACGTACGCCGCCTGGAACAGCGGGATGGTGCGCGGGGCGCTGGAGCGGGTCGGGCTGGGCGATGTCGCGCTGGAGCCGCTGGCGCGTACGCCCGCCGGTGCCCGCCGCCGCGCCCGCTTCGCGGCGCTGAAGCGCGGCAAGCGGGTGTGGTTCGGCTTCAACGAGCGGCAGAGCCACCGGCTGGTCGATCTGGAGGAGTGCCCGATCCTGGCGCCCCGCCTGTTCGCCCTGGTGGAGCCTCTGCGCGCCGTCCTGGCGACGATCCTGCCGGACGGCGGCGACGCCGATGTGGTGCTGACCGACCTGGAGGGCGGGGCCGACCTGCTGCTGGTCGGGCCGCGCAGCCTGGATCGGGCGGCCCGCGAGGCTTTGGTCGCCTTCGAGCCGGAGCGCATCGCCCGCATCGCCTGGCAGCCCACCGACCGCGCGGCGGCGGAGCCGGTGGCGAACCGCCGTCCGGCCTTCATCCGTTTCGCAGGCGTTCCGATCCAGCCGCCGCCCGGCGCCTTCCTGCAGGCGAGTGCGGAGGGCGAGGCGGCGCTGGTCGCCGCGGTGCGCGAGGGAGTCGGGCAGGCGTCCCGCATCGCCGACCTGTTCGCCGGCATCGGCACCTTTTCCATTCCGCTTGGGCAACAGGCGGCGGTTCATGCGGTGGAAGGCGACGAGGCGGCGGTGGCGGCGCTTGGCCGCGCGGTGCAGGGGCTGCGGCTGACGGTGGAGCGGCGCGACCTGTTCGAGAACCCGCTGGGGGCGAAGGACCTCAATCGTTACGATGCCGTGGTGTTCGACCCGCCGCGCGCCGGGGCCGCGGCCCAGGCGGCGGTGCTCGCCGGCAGCAAAGTGCCGCGGGTGGTGGGGGTGTCCTGCAACCCCGCCAGCTTCGCCCGCGACGCGCGGGTGCTGGTGGATGGCGGCTATCGTCTGGTGAAGGTCTGGCCGGTCGACCAATTCCTGTGGTCGGCCCATGTGGAACTGGTCGGGCTGTTCGAGCGGTGAGCGCCTGATGCCCCCTCCCTAACCCTCCCCCGCTCTCGGCCGGCCGAAGGCCGGTCCGATCGAGGGA
>CBFGPE010000085.1:0-31478 GCA_965650625.1 uncultured Azospirillum sp.
ACACGGTCCGGCATTTCATGTTGGATCCTCAAGAGTAACAAGCCGGCCCGACACAGCAGGCCATCAAAAAGCCCGCCTCCAGTCAGGAGCGCGGGCTTTTTGCCGTAGGGCCGCTTGACCCGTCACCGCCGCCTATCGCCGCTCCACATTCGGCAGGAAGACGGTCAGCAGCCCCAGGAGCGGAAGGAACGAGCAGGCGGAATAGACGAAGCCGATGCCGCGCCAGTCCGCGACGACGCCGAGCCCCGCCGCACCGATGCCGGCGACGCCGAAGGCCAGCCCGAAGAACAGGCCCGACACCAGACCGACCCGGCCGGGCAGCAACTCCTGCGCATAGACCACGATGGCGGGGAAGGCCGATGCCAGGGCCAGCCCGATCACGGCGCTGAGGACCACCGTCGCCGTCAGGCCGACATAGGGCAGGGCCAGGGTGAAGGGCAGAATGCCCAGGATCGAGACCCAGATCACGGTCTTGCGACCGATGCGGTCGCCGACCGGACCGCCGATCACCGTTCCCGCCGCCACGGCCGCCAGGAAGACGAACAGGCAGAGCTGGGCGTCGCCGGTGGACAGCCCGAAGCGGTCGATCAGGTAGAAGATGTAGTAGCTGGTGATGCTGGCCAGATAGACGTATTTGGAGACGATCAGTGCGATCAGGATGCCGACCGCCCGTGCGACCTGTCCAGCCGGCAGTTCGGACCTATGCGCCGGCTGTCTGCCACTCGTGCGGGGTTTGGCGTTCAGCCGCTGCCAGCTTCCCAGCCGGACCATGACCACCATGCCGGCAAGGGCGGCGATGGCGAACCAGCTGAGGCTGCCCTGGCCGTGCGGCAGGATGACGAAGGCCGCCAGCAGCGGGCCGAGCGAGGAGCCGAGATTGCCGCCGACCTGGAACAGCGATTGGGCCAGCCCATGAGCGCCGCCGGATGCTTGGCGGGCGATGCGCGACGCTTCGGGATGGAAGACGGACGACCCGAAGCCCAGCAGCATCCCGCCGGCGAGCAGCGCCGGAAAGCCGGGCGCCCACGCCAGCGTGAGAAGCCCGAGCAGGGTGGAGCCCATGCCGAAGACCAGCGAATAGGGCATCGGCTTGCGGTCGGTGAACAGACCGACCAGCGGCTGTAGAAGCGATGCCGTGACCTGATAGACGAAGGTCAGCAGGCCGAGCTGGGCAAAGCTGAGGCCGAACTCATCCTTCAGGATCGGATAGACCGCCGGCAGCAGCGACTGGATCATGTCGTTGAGCAGGTGGCAGGTGCTGATCGCGGCCAGAATGGAAAAGGCCGTCGAGCCGGCGCCGGGCCGGCTCATGGTGGTGTCGGTCACGGGGGCATACCCTCTTCTCTCCGCCTCAGGCGTTGGGTCCGGACCTCCCCCTGAAGGAGGGGGCGGTCCGGGATCGCCCGGCATGTTGCGTTCAATGCACCGTAAGCCTACGGTCGGCAGAGAAGGCCCGCCACCGCGGTCAGGCCAGTTTTCTACGAGATCGGGCCATGGTCAGAAATGTCCGCGTCGACGAGATCGATGCCGTCCAGCGGCCGTTGCTCGCCACCACCCACGATTATCCGGACGGCGGCACGTTGCCGCTCCACCGGCACCGGCGCGGTCAGCTGATCTCCGGCATCACCGGGGTGCTGATCATGTCGACGCCCCAAGGCCGCTGGGTGGTGCCGCCGGACTTCGGCCTGTGGATCCCGCCCGGCATCATGCACGAGGTCCGCATGATCGGGGCGGTGACCACCCAAAGCCTCTACCTTGATCCGGACCTGACCGGTGGCATGCCGGACCGCTGCCAGGTCGTCGGGCTTTCGCCCTTCATCCGCAGCCTGATTTCCCGCGCCGTGGATGTCCCGGCCGATTATGACCCGGACAGCCATGACGGCGCGGTGATGGCGCTGATCCGCTACGAGATGCAGCATCTGCCGGCCCAGCCGCTCACCGTGCCCTTCCCGACGAACCCGGCCCTGGCCGAGCGCTGCCGGCGCTTTCTTCGGCGGCCGGCGGTGCATGAGACGATCGAGCAATGGTGCGACGAACTGGCGGTCAGCCGGCGCGCCTTCACCCGGCTGTTCCGGCGGGAAACCGGGCTGAGCTTCCTGGAATGGCGCCAGCAGGCCTGCCTTGCCGCCGCCCTGCCGCGGCTGGTGGCGGGGGAGGCTGTCACCGCGGTCGCGCTCGACCTCGGCTATGACAACCCCGCCGCCTTCACGGCGATGTTCAAGCGCGTGCTGGGATCGTCGCCGCGCGCCTATCTCAAGGGCGCCGGCTGACGCCTCCGCTCAAGGGTATCGCATCGCCTCCAGGTCGGCGATGAGGCCAGGGCCCTGCGGTTGCCAGCCGAGCGTCGCTTGCGTCAGGGCGCTGGACGCCGCCATGTCGATGCCCGCGAAGATCGCCATCCAGCCGAAGGACTCCGCCGCCTTGTCCTGCGGGATAGAGATCGCGGGAATCCTCAGGCCGCGCGCCAGCGTTTCGACGATCTTGCGGGTCTCAACCCCTTCCTCGCCGACCGCGTGGTAGCGGGCGCCGGGTTCCGCCTTCTCGATGGCCAGCCGATAGAGGCGGGCCACGTCGCTGAGATGACCGGCGGACCAGCGGTTGCGCCCCTCGCCGATGTAGGCTGCGGCACCCTTTTCGCGGAAGATGGCGATCAGCGGGGTGATAAGCCCCTGCTTCTCGGTGTCGTGGACCTGCGGCAGCCGCATCACCGCGACGTTGACGCCGGCATCCAGCAGTTCGTTACCGGCCCGCTCCGAGGCGATGCGCGGATTGGGGTGGGACTCGTCGAAGACATCCTCCCGGGCGAGCCTGCCATGGCCGGCCCCGCCGATGCCGACCCCGGAGGTGATCAGCAACGGACGCCGGGAGCCCTTCAGCACCTCGCCCAGCGCGCCGATCACCCGGCGGTCCTTTTCGCAGTTTTCCACGAAACGCGAGAAGTCGTGGTCGAACGCGGTGTGGATCACCGCATCGGCCCTTTCGGCACCGCTTCGGACGCTCGTCGGGTCCTCGAGCGTACCGTGGTGCGGCTCGGCCCCGGCGGCTTCCAGCGCGCGGGCGCCGTCAGCGGATCGGGTCATGCCGATGACTTGATGGCCGGCCTGCAGAAGTTCGGACAGCACCGCCCGGCCGATGAAGCCGGTGGCGCCGGTGAGGAAAATGCGCATGGGGACATCACCTTTCCAATTTCGTCATCCCCACTGTGGCGCCCCGTGATATCCTGTTAAAGTAGTGACGTTTTCCTAGTATAATGGCTACCAGGATCGCCGATGCAGCCCGACGTCAAGCCAGCCGACAAGGCCAACACGCTCGCCGCCTTCCTGCGGGACCGGCGCACGCGGCTCGATCCGGCGGCCTTCGGCTTCACGGGTCGGCGCCGCACGCCGGGACTGCGCCGGGAAGAGGTGGCGCAACGGGCCAACATCAGCCCGACCTGGTACACCTGGCTGGAACAGGGGCGCGGAGGAGCGCCGTCGGCCGACGTGCTGGACCGGATCGCCGGCAGCCTGTTGCTGACCGATCTGGAACGGGAGCATCTGTTCATTCTGGCGCTCGGCCGCCCGCCTGAGATGCGGTACAGGCCGGCGGACGGCGTCAGCCCGCGTCTGCAACGGCTGTTGGATGCGTTCGACGCCTGTCCCGCCTTCATCAAGACGGCGACCTGGGACGTGCTGGCCTGGAATCAGGCCGCCGCGGTCGTTCTGACCGATTACGCCACGCTTCCCCCCGACCAGCGCAACATCCTGCGGCTGGTGTTCTGCAATCCGGCGATCCGGGCCAAGCAGAAGGATTGGGAAGGCATGGCGCGGTTCCTGGTCGGCGCCTTCCGTGTCGACGCCGCCCGCGCCGGGGCGGTGAAGGAGATTGCCGACCTCGTCGACGAACTGTGCCGGGCCAGTGCGGATTTCGCCCGCTTCTGGAAGGAGAACGACGTCTATGCGCCGAGCGAGGGGATCAAGCGCCTCCAGCATCCCGAACTCGGCAGCATCGAGATGGAATTTTCCGGATTTGCCGTCGATGGCCGTCCGGACCTCGGGCTGCTGGTCTACAATCCACTGGATGAGCAGATCAAGGACCGCATCCGGGGCATGGTCGCCCGAAGGACCGGAACGACGCCGTCCGGCAACTGAGCATAACCCACGCCGGGCGGCGGTGTTCGGCGCCACCCGGCCTCATACTGAAATGCGGTGCCGGATCAGGCGCCCAGCTTGGGAACCTTGTGGGTGTCGAGGGCCACGCAGATGTTCTTCGTCTCCATGTAGAAATCGAAGCTGTAATCCCCGCCGTCGCGGCCGATGCCGCTGGCCTTCATGCCGCCGAAGGGGGCGGGGAGGTGGCGGTTGTTTTCGGAGTTGATCCACACCATGCCGGCGTCGAGCTTCAGCGCCACGCGGTTGGCACGGCCGACGTCGCGGGTCCAGACATAACCGGTCAGACCATAGGCGATGTCGTTGGCGACTGCGACCGCCTCCGCCTCATCCTGGAAGGGAATGGAGGTCAGGACAGGCCCGAAGATTTCCTCCTGGGCGATGCGCATGCGGTTGTGCGCGCCGGTGAACAGAGTCGGGCGGACATAGTTGCCGCCGGCACCGGCCCCCTCGGCGCGGACGCCGCCGACCTTCACCGTCGCGCCGTCTTCGCGCGCGATGGCGCAATAGCCGAGAACCTTGTTCAGATGGCGCTCGTGCACCAGCGGGCCGACCTCGGTGGCGGGATCCAGCGGGTGGCCGACGCGGATGCGGGCGACGCGCTCCGCCAGCCTGTCGACGAAGGCGTCATGGATGCCGCTCTGCACCAGCAGGCGCGACGATGAGGTGCAACGCTGGCCGTTCAGGCTGTAGATCATGAACACCACGGCATCCAGCGCCCGGTCCAGATCGGCGTCGTCGAACACAATGACGGGGTTCTTGCCGCCCAGTTCGAAATGGACGCGCTTCAGCGTCGGGGCCCCCTGGGCCATGATGTGGCTGCCGGTGGTCGATTCGCCGACGAAGGCCACCGCCTTGATCGCCGGATGCTCGGTCAGCAGCTTGCCGGCCTCTTCGCCCAGCCCGTTTACCAGATTGGCGACGCCGGCCGGCACGCCGGCTTCGGCCATGATCTCGGCCAGCAGCATGGCGGTCAGCGGGCTCCACTCCGCCGGCTTGTGCACCACCGTGCAGCCGGCGGCCAGCGCCGGGGCGATCTTCCAGGTCGACAGCATGAAGGGCGTGTTCCAGGGCGTGATAACCGCCACCGGTCCCAGCGCCTGCCGGACAGTGAAGTTCAGGTGATCGGCAGCCGGCAGCGACAGGCCGTTGGCGGCATCCGGCGCCCGGTCGGCGAAGAAGCGAAAATTCTCCGCCGCCCGTTCGGCGGCCTTGC
This sequence comes from uncultured Azospirillum sp., assembly GCA_965650625.1. Lineage (GTDB taxonomy): Bacteria > Pseudomonadota > Alphaproteobacteria > Azospirillales > Azospirillaceae > Azospirillum. The sequence continues at coordinate 5,365 of CBFGPE010000085.1, forward strand.
TCATGAAGCGGATCGGCTGGCCGCTGTCCAGGCTTTCCAGCAGGGCGATCTCCTCCGCCCGCGCCAGGATGCCGTCGGCGACCCGGTGCAGGATGCGCTTGCGCTCGGTGCCCGGCAAGGCGGCCCAGGCGGGAAAGGCGCGCAACGCCGCGGTCGCGGCGGCATCGACATCGGCGGCGTTGCCGGCATGGACCCGGTTGATGACCCCGCCATCGACCGGGGACAGATTGTCGAACAGCCGGCCCGACTGGCCGGGAACCTCCCGTCCGTCGATGAAGTGGCCGAGCGGCTTCTCGCTGAACCGGGTCAGGAGCCGTTCTGCGGTTGCGAGGTTCGATTCGAAAGCGGATGCCATGGCGTTTCACTCCAGTGTCTGGTTGGCCGGCGCTCGTTGGGCCGGCTTGCGGCGGGCAATGCCGGCCGCAGCGCAGAAGCTTGATCTGTTAATATTTAACATGTTATATAAATCGACAGGCGGGACTGTCAAGCGCTTTCCCTGCGCACCGCCGCCGCGCTATGGTGCCGGAAACTTCGAAACATGCGCCGACCCTTTCCAGATGAGGCTGAAGCCTTGGGCAGACCATCCAGAAAAGCCGTGACGCCAGCCGAACCCGGTGCGGGAGCCACAATGACGGCCACAGTAGCGGGCGCATCAGAGGCCGGGCAGACCGGTGGCGAGATTCGCGCCTTCCGCCGTTCCCTGCCGATGGCGCTGCTGAAGGCGCGTGAAGCGGTGATGGCGCGGTTCCGCCCGCTGCTGCACGAACATGACCTGACCGAACAGCAGTGGCGGGTGCTGCGCGCCCTGACCACTGCGGACGAGTTCCGCGCTGGCGAACTGGCGCGGGTCAGCAGCATCAGCATGCCCAGCCTGTCGCGCATCCTGCGCACGCTGGAAAAGCGCGGCCTGATCCAGCGCGGGATCGAGGACAACGACCTGCGGGCGGCCCAGATCTCGATCACGCCGTCCGGGCGCGACATGATCGCGCTGATCGCCCCTCACAGCGAACGGCGCTATGCCGAGATCACCGCGGCCTTCGGCGCCGACCGGCTGGCGACGCTGTACGGGCTGCTCGACGAACTCGCCGATTGCCTGGGCGGTGCGGACGGCGGCGAGGAGGAGTAGGGGGCGCTGGCGGTTGGAGACCGTCAAGCCCTCCGATCAGACCAAGGGCTTCGTCTCCCTCCCCAAGCGGAGGCTCTTCGAGCGAACGCTATCTTGGCTCACCCGATGCCGCCGCTTGGGACGTCATGACGAAGTGTCCCTGTCGGCCCTCACTTTTCGGCCTTTATCTCCACTCCCCCTGCATCATATGCGGTGACGTCATCCGCAATGACGAAGCTCATGAGATCTTTCCCGACAATGACAGGTCCCTGATAGGTTTGTCGCGTTCCAGCCATGATGATTTCATCCTCGCGGCCCGGCTGCGGCTTCTCCGCTCTTACGATAACGTGTGAAAATACCGCAAGCTTGGGCTTCGAGATTGAGAAAATCTTTCCGGCCTCTCCGGCGCGCGTATGATGAGCCATGATTGCCTTGAAGCCAGGATATTGCTTTTCCAGTGCCGGATCGATGTCGGCGACTTCATGAATCAAAAGGTCCGCACCTTTGGCCATGTTTGCAACGCGCTCGTCATATTTGGTATCCCCCGAAATCACCACCTTCTTGCCGTCATACTCAACCACATAGCCGTATGATGGGCGGATATGCTCGCCATGATTCACATCGAAGGCGGTGACCTTCACACCATTCTTGTTGTAAACCTCTCCAGCGACAATATCGTGAGCGTCGACCATCACCGCTTCAAGAGGAAGATGCTCATCCTCGGTACGGATGCGGATGTCCTCGTCGAAAGCTTTGATCAAGTTCTCCGCCATTGCCTTTGTCCCTTTCGGTCCATAAAGCACCATGGGCGTTTTGCGAGACCCATATTCCACTTGGATGCGCCCGGTCAGGAGCAGGTCCGGCAAACCGACAATGTGGTCAGAATGCATATGTGTAAGGAAATGTGCGGTGATCGCGCCGAATGGCACCTTCTTCTGTGCAAGGCGTATCGTCACGCCTCTGCCGAGGTCGAAAACGAGCTTTTCGGTTCCCGCTTCGATCAAGGTCGACTGGCTGAAACGCTGCGGATTGGGATTTGGACTGCCTGTGCCAAGTAGCGTGACCCTCATCTCATCCGCCATGGCGCTTCCTCCCGCAAAAATTGCGGTTAGCAGGGCGGCACGCCAAATCACCTTCTTGAAGGGTTTGCCCAAGTATTCTGGAAACGGCATTGTCTTCCTCCCTTTTGCGTCCACCGCTTGATGGCACCGATTCATTGGCCGATCATGCTGAACAACTTCACATGGTCGAATTCTCCGAACGGAATCTCAGAGTCCCCCCATGCACAGGTATTTGATCTCCACATAATCCTCGATGCCGTAGCGGGAGCCTTCGCGGCCGAAGCCGGACTGCTTCACCCCGCCGAACGGCGCCACCGCGGTGGAAATCAGGCCGGTGTTGATCCCGACCATCCCGTATTCCAGTGCTTCGCCGACGCGCCAGACGCGGGCGTGGTCGCGGGTGAAAAAGTAGGCGGCGAGGCCGTATTCGCTGTCGTTGGCGAGACGCACGGCGTCGGCTTCGTCGTTGAAGCGGATCAGGGGAGCGACCGGGCCGAAGATCTCCTCCACCGCCACCCGCATCGACGCGGTGACGCCGGTCAGCACCGTCGGTTCGAACCATGTGCCGCCGAGCGCATGGCGCCGACCTCCCACCGCCACGGTGGCACCGGACCTAGTGGCGTCGGCCACCAGCTCCTCCACCTTCGCCAGGGCGGCGGCATCGATCAGTGGCCCCTGCTGCACGCCGTCCTCAAGCCCGTTGCCGACCGTCATCGCCGCCACCGCCTCCGACAGCCGGGCGGCGAAGCGGTCATAGATGCCGTCCTGCACCAGGAAACGGTTGGAACAGACGCAGGTCTGGCCGGCATTCCGGTATTTGGAGGCCAGGGCGCCGGCGACCGCCGCGTCGAGATCGGCGTCGTCGAAGACGATGAAGGGGGCGTTGCCGCCGAGTTCCATCGACAGCCGCTTGACCGTGCCGGCGCATTGTCCGATCAGCAGCCGGCCGACCTCGGTGGAGCCGGTGAAGGTCAGCTTGCGCACCGCCGTGCTGGCGGTCAGCACCGCACCGATCTGCCGTGCCGGCCCGGTCACCACCGAAAAGACGCCGGGCGGGATGCCGGCGCGCTCGGCCAGTTCCGCCAGTGCCAGCGCCGACAGCGGCGTCTGTTCGGCCGGCTTGACGATCATCGTGCAGCCGGCCGCCAGCGCCGGCGCCGCCTTGCGGGTGATCATCGCCGCCGGAAAATTCCACGGCGTGATGGCGGCGCAGACGCCCACCGGTTCCTTTACCACGACGATGCGGCGGTCGGGCAGGGGGGATGGGATGACGTCGCCATAGAGGCGCTTCGCCTCCTCCGCGAACCATTCGACGTAGGAGGCGGCGTAATCGATCTCGCCGCGCGCCTCGGCCAGCGGCTTGCCCTGCTCCAGCGTCATCAGCAGGGCCAGATCCTCGCGGTTCTCCAGGATCAGCTCGAACCAGCGGCGCAGCAGGGCGGCGCGGCGGCCGGCGGTTTCCGCTCGCCAGATGGGGAAGGCGGCCTCGGCGGCGGCGATGGCGCGTGCGGTTTCCTCGGCGCCACAGCGGGGAACATGGGCGATGGTGGCGCCGGTCGCCGGGTCGGTGACGGGGGTGCACCCGCCATCGTCGGCTTCGATCCAGGTGCCGGCCACGAAGCAGCGCTCGCGCAGCAGGGTGCTGTCGGTCAAATCGATCATCGATGGATATCCTGCGGGGCGGGGGCGGTCAGTAGCCGCCGGGCGCCGGAGTGGCCGTCGTCGGAGAGGTCGTCGGTTCGGAAGTCGGCTTGCGGAAGCGGGCGGCAAGGTCGGCGGCGGCGCGGGCGAACAGGGTGGTGTCCACCCCGACCCCGACGAACAGGGCGCCGGCCGCCAGATAGGCGCGGGCCAGCGTCTCGTCGGTCGCCAGCACGCCGGCGGCCTTGCCCGCCTTGCGGGTGCGGGCGATGCCGTCCTCGATGGCTGCGCGCACGGTCGGATGTCCCGGCTGGCCGCGTAGGCCGAGCGACGCCGACAGGTCGGCCGGGCCGAAGAAGACGCCGTCAACCCCCTCCACCGCCGCGATGGCGTCGAGATTCTCCAGGCCGCGGGCTGATTCCACCTGCACCAGCAGGCAGATTTCGCCGTCGGCCTCGTCCAGATAACTGCCGATGCGGTTCCAGCGCGAGGCGCGGGCGAGCGCGCTGCCCACACCGCGGATGCCGCCGGGCGGATAGCGGGTGGCGGCGACCAGCGCCGCCGCCTGCTCCGCCGTCTCCACCATCGGCACCAGCAGGGTCTGGGCACCGAGGTCCAGCATCTGCTTGATGATCGCCGCGTCGCCGACCACCGGGCGGACGATGGGATGGCTGGGATAGGCGGCGATGGCCTGGAGCTGGGACAGGATGCCGCGCAGGTCGCTCGGGGCATGCTCGCCGTCGATCAGCAGCCAGTCGAAGCCGGCCCCGGCCGCGATCTCCGCGCAGTAGGCGTCGGCCAGCCCGAGCCACAGGCCGAACTGCGGCCGGCCCGCCGCCAGCGCCCGCTTGAAGGCGTTTTCCGGATTCTTCATCGAAGCCCTCCTTAAATCTCTACACGAAGCGCAGCGCGATGGAGCCGAAGGGGCCGTAATCGGCATGGACGGTGTCGCCGGCCTTGACCGGCACCGGCCGGGTGAAGGAGCCGGCGAGCACGACCTGTCCAGGCTCCAGCGCCACGCCATGCGGCGCGAAGCGGCGGGCGAGCCAGCAGATGCCGTTGGCCGGGTGGTTCAGCACGCCGGCCGCCACGCCGGTCTCCTCGATCACACCGTTGCGGTAGAGCAGGGCGGCGGCCCAGCGCAGGTCGGTGTCCAGCGGCCGCATCGGCCGGCCGCCCATGACGATGCCGGCATTCGCCGCATTGTCGGAGATGGTGTCCATCACCTTGCGCGGGCGCTTGCTGTCGGGATCGATGCGGTGGCAGCGGGCGTCGATGATCTCCAGCGCCGGCACGACATAGTCGGTGGCCGACATCACGTCGAACATGGTGACGTTCGGCCCCTCCAGCCGCGATTTCAGGATGAAGGCCAGCTCGACCTCCACCATCGGGGCGATGAAGCGGTCGATGGCGATGTCGCCGCCGTCGGGGAACAGCATGTCGTCGAGCAGGGTGCCGTAATCCGGCTCGTTGATCTGCGAGGATTGCTGCATCGCCCGGCTGGTCAGGCCGATCTTGTGGCCGATGATCTTGCGCCCTTCGGCGATCTTCGCCTCCACCCAGCAGCGCTGGATGGCATAGGCGTCCTCGATGGTGATCTCGGGGTGGTCGAGGGAGATCTGGCGGGTCTGGACGCGGGTCTTCTCCGCCTCGTGCAGGCGCGCGGCGGCGGCCTGAACGGCATCGATGCTGAGCATGGGGTAAGCCTTGTCTCAAGCGGCCTTGTAGCGGCCATGGATGTTGTTGTGCTTCCAGGTGCCGGCTTCGCTGAATTCCTGGATTTCCAGCGACAGGGCGAGGAAGCGGCTGGCGAAGAGGGCGGCGAAATGGTCCCTGACCATGGCGAACAGCTCGTCACCGGCCTTTTTCTTCTGCTCGGTGCTGCGGCCGGCGCCGATCTTCAGCGTCAGGTGGACGAAGGCGTCGTCGGCCGTGCCGTCCGCCACGCAGAAATCCTCCAGCCGGATGGCGCGGGAGCGGATGCCGCCGGTGGGGAAGACGTCGCCCTGGGCGATCAGCACGGCATTGGCCTTGCGCAGCAGCGCCGGAATGTCGGCTTGCGCGCCGAGATTGCCGGTATATTCGACGGTCAGATGCGGCATGGTTCGTCCTCCCGCCTCAGACCGAGAAGACGGCGTTGATCTGGCCGGTGCCGGAGGAGGCGAAATAGGGCGTGACGATGTCCACGCTGCCCTCGTAGCGGTCCCAGCCCAGCGCGCCGAACAGCATGGCGGTGTCGTGCATGTAGCCCTCGCCCCAGCATTTCTCGGCATACATCGGCAGCATGGCGGTGAAGGTCGCCCAGTCGCCGCGCTGCCACAGCTCGACCACGCGCAGGTCGACCTGCTCCAGGAAGGGGTCCCACATCTTGTGCAGATATTGCTCCGACACGCCGTTCTGGGCGAAGCGGTGGGACAGCGAGCCACTGGCGAGGATGGCGACGGTGCCGTCATACTCCTCCTCGATGGCGCGGCGGACGGCGCGGCCCAGCGTGGCGCTGTCCTTCAGGTCGTGGACGGTGCAGAGCGAGGAGACCGAAACCACCTTGAAGTGCCGATCCTCGTTCATGTAGCGCATCGGCACCAGCGTGCCGTATTCCAGCGTCAGCGAGGTTTCCGAATGCGCCCTGGTGTTCACCCCGGCCGCCGTCGCCTTGTCGGCGAGCAGATGGCCGAGCGTCGGGTTGCCGTCATAGGCGTAGGGCAGGTTCTTGATGAAGTGCGGCAGCTCGTTGCTGGTGTAGATGCCTTCGAAATGGGCGGCGCAGTTGATGTGGTAGCCGGAATTGACCAGCCAGTGGGTGTCGAACACCACGATGGTGTCGACGCCGAGGTCTCGGCAACGCCGGCCGATCTCCCGGTGTCCGGCGATGGCGGCGTCGCGGCAGCCCTTGTGCGGGCCGTCCAGTTCCGACAGGTACATGGACGGGACGTGGGTGATCTTGGCGGCGAGTGCGAGTTTGCCCATGCTTTCCTCCGGAATGCGGCCGGTTCGGCCCGGCTTGGTGATGGAAGTCTGACAGACCGTCAGCCGGCGACGATGTGGTTGACGAGGCTGCCGATGCCCTCGATCTCGGTCGTGACGGTGTCGCCCGGCACGACGTCCGCCAGCCCTTCCGGGGTTCCGGTCAGGATGACGTCACCCGGCGACAGGGTCATGATCGACGACAGGTAGGCGATCAGGTGCGGCACGTCGAAGATCATGTCGCGCGTGCTGCCTTCCTGCGTCACCCGGCCGTTGACCAGCGTGCGCAGCGGGAGGTTCATCGGATCGGGCACGTCCGCCGCGTCCACCAGCCAGGGGCCGAGCGGCGTGCAGCCGTCGCGGTTCTTCACCCGCAGGTTCGGGCGGTAGTAGTTTTCCAGATAGTCGCGGATGGCGTAGTCGTTGGCGACGCTGTAGCCGGCCACCACCTCGTAGGCACGGTCGCGCGGCACGTCGCGGGCGGTGCGGCCGATCACCACCGCCAGTTCGCATTCGTAATGCATGAAGGTGACATCGGCCGGGCGCCGGGTGCTGGCATGATGGCCGGTGATGGTGTTCGGCCCCTTCAGGAAGACCAGCGGCGTTTCCGGCGCCTTGAAGGCCAGCTCCTTCGCGTGGTCGGCATAGTTGAGGCCGAGTGCGAAGATGGTGCGCGGTTCCACCGGCGGCAGCCAGGTGACCGCCTCCGGGTCGACCAACCGGCCATCGGACAGCCGCAACTGTCCCTGTTCGTCGACGGCCGAATGGACCGTTCCGTCCAGCAGGATGCGGGCGCGCTTCATGGCGTTTCTCCTTCCGCCGCGGCGTCTTCGATGACGATGTCCAACGGGGCGAAGCCGTCGATCTCCAGCCGGACATGGTCGCCGGCCCCGGCCTGCGCCCCACCCAGTGCGATTCCCAGGTGCAGGATGTCGCCGGCATGCAGGGTCATGAATCCGGTTACCTCGGCCAGCAGCCGGGCTGGCGGGCGGACCAGATCGGACAGGCTGCGCTCCGCCACCACAATGTCGTTGACCAGGGTGCGCAGGGTCAGCGCCTCCAGCCTCCCAACCGCTGCGCGCGGCAGCGTCTCTCCCATCGGGCAGGAGCCATCGAAGCAGCGCTCACGCACCGGCGGCCGGTAGACCGAGGGATTGGGCAGGCTGACGTCCAGGATCGGACACAGCCCGGCAATGGCCTCCTCCGCCGTGGCCTCGTCCAGGGCGGTGGCGTCGCGGCCGATGACGAGGCCGAGCGTCGCCGCCACCTCCACCCGCTCCGCTCCGCGCGGCAGCCGCACCGTGGCACTGTTGCCGGCATGGGTGTTGTACGGTTTGATGTAGAGGACCGGGGCCTTCGGCGGTGCGCCGTAGGGCGGTTGCGACAGGGCCGGGCCGAGGCGGTCCAGGGTGGGACGGTCGTTCAGGATCACGCCGTAGACCATTCCCTGGCCCATCCCCTGCGGGGAAGCGGTTTGCATGGTGTCAGCCTCCGAAGGCATGGACGAGCCACAGGCAGATGCCGGGCACGAAGACGATCAGCAGGATGCGCAGCAGGTCGGATGCGAGGAAGGGCATGACGCCCCAGGCGGTTTCGCTCATCGGCACGCCGCGCGCCAGCCGGTTGATGACGTAGAGGTTCATGCCGACCGGCGGATGGACCAGCCCGATCTCGACCACCATCAGCGCCAGGATGCCGAACCAGACTGATTTGTCGGCGGCGGCCATCCCGAAGAAGTCGAGCCCCATCACCACCGGATAGAAGATCGGGATGGTCAGCAGGATCATCGCCAGCGAGTCCATCACGCATCCCAGCAGGATGTAGATGCCGATGATGCTGAACAGGACCAGCAGCGGCGGCATGCCGCTGTCGCGCACCCAGCCGGCCAGTTCCACCGGCATCTGCGACACCGCCAGTGCCGCGTTCAGCAGGTCGGCGCCGATCAGCACCACGAAGATCATGGCGGTGGCCTGGGCCGTGCCGTAGATGCTGGCGACCAGCTGCGGCCAGCGCATGCCGCCCGACGCCACGGCGATGATGCCGCAGGCGGCGGCGCCGATCGAGGCGGCCTCCGTCGGATTGGCCCAGCCGTCATAGATGCCGACGATCACCACCAGGAAGACCAGCAGCACCGGCAGAACGCCGAACTGGGCGCGCAGCCGCTCCTTCCATGGCACCGGCGCGCTGGCCGGGCCGGCGGCGGGGTCGCGCCACACGATCAGCGCGATCACCGCGAAATAGCCGAGCGCGGCCAGGATGCCCGGAACCACCGCGGCGACGAACAGCTTGCCGATGGATTCCTGGGTCAGCACCGCATAGACCACCAGCGGCACCGACGGCGGGATCAGGATGCCCAGCGTGCCGCTGGCAGCCAGGGTTCCGGTGGCGAGCCGCCCCGAATAGCCGCGGGATTGCAGCTCCGGCAGGGCTACCTGCCCCATGGTGGCGGCGGTGGCCAGCGACGATCCGCAGATGGCGCCGAAGGCGGCACAGGCTGCGGTGGAGGCCATCGCCAAGCCGCCGCGCCGATGGCCGATCAGCGTGCCGGCGGCATGGAACAGCGCCTTGGAGAGTCCGCCATGGGTGGCGAACTGGCCCATCAGCAGGAACAGCGGAATGACCGACAGGTCGTAGTTCGACAGCCGGGCGAAGGCGAGGTTGTTGAGGGTGAACAACAGCGCCGCGGTCTGCCCGTTATTGATGGTCAGGTAGATGCCGGCACCGGCCAGCAGCATCGCCACGCCGATATGGACGCGCAGCGCCAGCATCCCCATCAGCCCGGCGAAGCCGGCAAGTCCGATCGCGATCCCACTCATCGTGCCACCTCCGCCGTACCGGCCGTCAGATGTTGTGCGGAGGTCAGGCCGCGCCGGCAGCGGGCCAGCGCGCACAGCGCCGTCAGGACGAGGCTGGGCAGCATGGCGGCCATCGGGATCCAGACCGGAAGCCCCAGGAGCGGCGTCACCTCTCCCGCCTCGCGGATGTCGATGGTCTGGAGGCCGGTGCGCCAGACCAGCAGCAGGACCAGTGCGCCGAGCAGCAGGTCGGCCACCGCGTCGAGCAGCCGGCGCAGCCAGGCCGGCGCCGCCTCGGTGAAGAAGTCGACCCGCAGATTCTCACCCAGGATGGTGCAGAGCGGCAGGAAGGCGCAGGCGGCCACGGCGGTGCCGACCTGCATCATCTCCACGTCGCCGGTCACCGGCAGGTTGGCCAGCTTGCGCCCGAGGATCGACAGCAGCGACATGCCGACCAGCGCCAGGAAGATGCCGCCGCCGGCCAGGGCGAATCCCCTGGCCGCCACAAGCAGGACGCGGCTCAGCCCGTCCGTCGGCGGGCGATCTGGAAGCCCGATGGGTTCATGCATGATGACGGTCTCCGCTACGGGGATCAGCGGGCCGCGAGCGCGCGGGCGTCGGCCGCCAGCGCGGCGCCGTCGAGACCGCGCTTGGCGACGTCCTGCCGCCATTCGGCTTCTACCGGCGCGGCGGCGGCGCGCATGGCTTCGTAATCCGCGGAATCCTGGTTCAGGATGCTGCCGCCCTCCTTGCCGACCAGCGCACGGGTGTCGGCGGTGACCCGGTCCCAGACCTGTCCGAAGCTGTCCACCAGCGCCGGGCCGCTGTTGCGGTCGATCACCGCCTTCAGGTCGGCCGGCAGCGACTGGTAGCGCTCCTTGTTCATCAGCAGCGTCAGCACCGTGGTGGAGTAGTAGGGCTGGCCGGCCGGCGGCTGGGTGTGGAACTTCGTCACTTCCTGCAGTTTGGTCGGTGTCACCACCTCCCATGCACCCATCGCGCCGTCGACGACTCCCTTGGAAATGGCTTCAGTCACCTGGGCGGGCGGCATGTTGACCGGGATGGCGCCCAGTGCGGTCAGCATCTTGGAGACCATCCGGGTGGAGGCGCGCAGCTTCTGTCCCTTCAGGCTGTCCAGCCCGCTGACGGGTTTGCCGGCGGTATGGAAGGCGACCCCGCCGTCGACATGGACCGCCAGCACCTTGTATGCGGCGAATTCCTCCACCGCATGGCGCTGGTAGAAGTCCCAGGCCGCCCGGCTGCCCGACAGGCCGTCGCGCACGACGAAGGGAAGCTCCATCGTCTCCATGGTCGGGAAGCGTCCCGCCGAATAACCGGGAGCGGTCCAGACGATGTCCGCGACACCGTTCTTCGCCAGATCGACCAGCTGTGCCGGCGTGCCGCCAAGCTGCATCGCCGGATAGAACTGGCAGGAGATGCGTCCGCCGGATTGCTCGCCCAGCGATTTGCACCAGGGCTCCAGCACCTGCTTTTGCGCGGGTGCTCCCGGCGGCAGGAAATGGCTGATCTTCAACGAGATGCCGTCCGCGGCGGCGGCAGGGGAGGCGACGATGTGCGGCAGCAGTACGGCCATGGCGACGGCCGTCGCCCGGATCGATTTCAGCATGAGGTTTCCTCCACCGGTGCACGGGGGAACTTTGACGGACCGAAAGGGGCCGCCCCGTCCTCTTGTCGGCACGTTGTTCATTGATGGTACGCGATGTTGTTAACGAGTTAAACATTAACATGTTAAACAGTCAAGCGCGATGTATGGGCCTGGAGGCACGCCTGCCGCTGCTGTGAAGGTCAGTCCATCGCTGGGTAAAGGCCGCGGGTGCCCGCCATCAGCCGCGTCAAACCGAGAAGGGCGTCGAGGTTGGGGGTCGCCTGTCCCAGGCGCCCGGCGATCTCCTTCACTGCCCCCAGCAGCGCGTCGATTTCCAGCGGCTTGCCGGCTTCGGCGTCCTGAAGCATCGAGGTCTTGAAGGCCCCCAGCCGGCGCGTCACCGCATTACGGTCCTCGCCACTTTGTTCGATCGGGCAGCCGATGAGACGCCCCAGTTCGGCCGCCTCCGCCATTACCGACAGGCAGAAGCCGCTGACCAGCGGGTCGTCGAGAATCCGGTCGCAGGTGGCGCCGGTCAGCGCCGACACCGGATTCATCGTCATGTTGCCCCACAGCTTGTACCAGATGTCGGCCTGGATTCCTGCCGAAGACTGGACCTCGAATCCCGCTGCGGTCAGGCAATCCGCCAGCCTGCCGAGGCGAGGCGACATGCTGCCGTCCGGTTCGCCCACGATCAGCCGGTTGCCGAAGCCGTGGCGCACCAGACCGGGTTCGGGAACCGAGCAGGTGGCATGGACGACGCAGCCGATGACCGCCGCCGCCGGTATGGCGGCGGCGATCCGCCGGCCGGGGTCGACGCTGTCGAGCTGCATCCCGGCGAGCGGTCCGCCGAACCGGTGGAAGAACCACCAGGGCACACCGTTCATCGCCGGCAGAATCATGGTTTCCTCGCCGATCAGAGGCGCCAGCGAGCGGGCGAGGCCGGGCAGCGACTGTCCCTTTACCGCGATGACGACGAGGTCCTGTGGCCCCAGAGCCGCAAGATCATCGGCCACACGGACGCGGGCTGCGACCTGTCCGTCGGCGGTGTCGAGCCTCCAGGGGCCGGCGCGCAGGGCGTCGGCGGTGGTGCCGCGTGCCAGGACCGATACGTTGCAACCGGCATGGGCCAGACGGATGCCGATGAGGCCGCCGATGGCGCCGGCCCCGATGATGCATGTCTTCATCGACGTCTCGTCTCCGCTGGTATTTGATCGATGATGTCTATTTGTGCCGCCGCAGTGTCTCCGACGGCGTCTCGCCGTATCGGCGGCGGTAGTCGCCGGCAAAGCGTCCGAAATTGCCGAAGCCCCAGCGTAGCGCAATGTCCGCCACGCCCTCCGTTCCCGCTCCCCGCAGCAGGTCGTCGCGGGCGGCCGCCATGCGGATATCCCGCAACTGCTGCATGGGGGACTGGTCGCGGAAATTGCGGAATCCGGCGGTCAGGGTCCGGATGCTGACGCCCGCCGCCTCCGCGATCTCCGCCAGGGTCAACGGTTCCCCGGCGTTGGCACGCATGAACTCCTCGGCCGCCCTGACGTGCCGCGGGGCAGGGGCGGGGGGCTTTCGGGCCATCTGCTCCGCCCCCGTATGCTCGTGCCCGGTCAGCAGCATCAGCATTGCGGTTTCCTCCAGCTGTCTCCGGAGAAGGTCAGGCGGCGCAGGATGGGTGGAACCATCCGGTCCGGCGCAGGGCGCCGCACAGGACAGCACCATCCGGATCAGAGACTGCCAGCGGGCGTGCATGGCGGTTCCCGGGCGGATGCAGGGCGCGAATTCCAGCGGGTGGGCGGGGGCTTCGCCGACCAGCCGCTCATACAGGCCGTCCAGCGCCGCAGTTCCGAGGCGGAGATGCAGCCGCTCGCTGTCGGCGCTGAAGCGCTTCCTCACCGGCGATCTTGCGGAATCGACCACCATCAGTCCTGGTCCGCCGCTGAAGTTTTGCGCCTGCGTGTCGATCTCGGACCAGCCGCGGACCTGCGTCGTCACCAGGATGAAGCGGCCGGTCGGCACCTGCGACAGTTCCACCCCGGTGTTGAAGCGCAGCAGGGCCATGCTTCCCGACCAACCGACCCGCAGCCGCATGCGGAAATCGCGCTGCGGCCCAATCACCCGCATCCGGTGCGGGGTATATTCCCGGAACAGTCGGTCCGAGGCGCAATCGGGGTCTCTGGTGGTCCAGTCTTCCGCTTGGCCACCGGCTTGCGAGGCCAAGGCCCGTTCCGCCTCCAGCCCTAGCAGCCGGGCTTCGGTGGCCGACCGGCTCGTTTCGCCCTGACTGCATCCGTTCATCGTTCGCCAGGCCCCTTGTGGAACAGGCGAACAATGAAGCGATTAACATGTTAAAGAGTCAAGGGCCTTGGATTTGGCCCCTCACGACCGATAGGTCGGGTCGATGCGGTCGATGATGCGGGTGAGGGCGGCGAAGGCGTCTTCGCCGGCTCCGTATTTGGGATCGAAATTCAGGCTGTCGGCCACGCATTTCTCAAGCACCGCCACCGGAATCGGCCGCGCCCGGCCCATCGAATGGGTGGCCATCTGGATCTCGCAGGCGCGGTTGACCAGCCACATCAGCGAGAAGGCCTGTGCCAGCGTGGCACCGATCACGACGGGACCGTGGTTGCGCAGTAGCAGGACCGGCTTGTCGCCGGCGCTGGCCAGGATGCGCCGCCCTTCGTCGAGATGGACGGTGATGCCTTCGAACTCGTGATAGGCGATCTTGCCGTAGAGCTGGGCGGCGTAGAAGTTGGTGAAGGCCAGCCCGTCCTCCAGGCAGCAGACCGCCTGCGCCTCGGTCGTGTGGACATGCATCACGCAATGGGCATCCGGCAGGGTCGCATGGATGGCGCCGTGGAAGGTGAAGCCGGCCGGATTGATCGGCCAATCCGAATGGCCGACGATGGTTCCCTCCACATCGACCTTCACGAGGTTGGAGGCGCGGACCTCCGAATAATGCAGGCCGAACGGGTTGATGAGGAAGTGGCCCGGTTCGTCCGGAACCCTGAGCGAGATGTGGTTGTAGATCAGCTCCGACCAGCCGAGATGGTCGAAGATGCGGTAGGCCGCCGCCAGCTTGACGCGGGCCTGCCATTCGGCCGGGCTGAAACGGGCGGGCTGTTCGAAATAACGGGGGGCCGTGCTCATGTCTGGTCTCGTTGTTCCTGGTTGGTGGGGCGCCGAAATCGGCGGGGCCGTCAGCGGGGCCGCGGAGCCAGCTGTCGGGCCGCAGCGGCGAGGGGAGTCGCATCGATGCCCTTGGCCGACGCCTGGGCGATCCATTCGGCGGTGACCGGCTCAAGCCTTTTCAGCACCTCGTCATAGGCGCCGCCCGACAGCACGGTGACCGACTGTCCCTCTGCCTTCACCTTGTCGCGCGTCGCGGCGATGGTGGCGTCCCAGGCCTGTCCGAAGCGCTCGACGAGGGCGGGGCCGCTGTTCTTTTCAAGAATCGCCTGCAGGTCGGCAGGCATGGCGTCGAAGCTTTTCCTGTTCATCAGGAGAGCCAGGACGGTGGCACCCAGGGCTGGCTGGTCCGGCGCCGTTTCCAGGTGAAAGCGGGTGACCTCGTCCAGCTTGGTCGGGCCGATGACTTCCCACACCGCCGACGCACCGTCCACGACACCTTTGGAGATCGCCTCCGTCATCTGGGCGGGCGGCATCGCGACGGGGGTGGCGCCAAGCTCCGTCAGGGTATGGGCTATGGTGCGGTTCGGAGCCCGCAGCTTCAGCCCGGCGAAATCGGCGGCCTTGGCGACCGGTCTGTTGGCGGTGTGGACGGTCATGCCACCGTCGCCGTGCAGGGCCAGCACCTTGTAGGCGGCATATTCGTCCTGCAGATGCGCTTGGTAGAAGGTCCAGATCGCGCGGCCGCCCGCGACGCCGCCGACCGGCAGCATGCCCGGAAGCTCCAGCACTTCCGTCTTTGGGAAGCGGCCGGCGGAATAGCCCGGGGCCGTCCAGACGATGTCGGCCACGCCGTTGCGCACCAGATCGACCAGCTGTGCCGCCGTTCCTCCCAGTTGCAGCGCGGGGTAGAACTGACAACGGATGCGGCCGCCGGATTCGCGGCCGAGATCGTCGCACCACGGCTCCAGAACCTGCCTTTGCACCTGCGCCACACCGGGCAGGAAATGTGCGATCTTCAGCGTCACGGTATCGGCGGCGGATGCGGCGGCCGACACCAGGATCCCTGTAGCAAGAGCGACTGTAGAAGCGAAGCTACGAAGCCCGATCATGCCTTGCCCTCCCTTATTGTGGATTTTCTATCTCCGCCAGCGGTCTTAGCGGCGGTGTCCTGCCAAGGTAGGCAGTGAAGGTCTGCCCCCTCTATCCGCGACGGGCGGCCACTGTCCGAAACGAGCGGAAATTGGTGCTGTTAGCTCTTGCGCCACTCTTTGGAACCGATGTGGAGGAAGTCGGGGTGAGGGACACCGTGCATTGCGCGACCACCAGCATGTCGCGCTGTGCGGCGACCCGCTGGCCACGACTCCTTCATCGCGGTACTGCACGGGACGTGCGGGTCGCGCCGGACCGGGTCATGGCGCACATTGTCAAGAAAATGGCGCCGGAAAGCTGGATGACCCTTACAGTTTCAGCCAGAACAATCCGATCTCCCCATCGGTTGCCGGACTGATTGGCGGTGGATCCGCGGCGCGGACCATGCGAGGCTAAGCGCTGTCATCGCCGTCGCGTCTGCGAAAGACGGCGGGAGCCTTCGGTTTCGATCCTCTCGTGCCTGCTGGAGGACCTCTTTTGCCAGACGTCCTGCCCAATTCATCGGAAGAGCCGCCGCATCAGCCGCGGGTGACCATGGTCCGTTCATCCGACGCGGCCGAACATGCCGGGCTGACGCGCGGATGGTCGCTGGAGTTCACCCAGCTGTCGCCCGGCCGGTTCGACGGCAGCCTGATCGACATCCGCCTCGACCGCGTGCAAATCCTGCGCGATGTCGCCAATACCGCCCTTGCCAAGCGGGGGCGGGCGTGGGACGGCTCCATGGTGTTCAGCCTGCCGATCGATGCGCAGGGCGAAGGGCGATTCGCCGGGCGGCCGCTGGTCTTTCCGGCCTGTCTGGTCACCGACGGACAGGATCTGGTGGAGCTGTGCACGCCGCAGTCGCTCGACCTCGCTTGCATTGCGGTGAACCGGCCCTGGCTGCTGGAGATGGCAGAGACGCAGGGCCGCAAGCTGGCCGCCCAACGCCTGCGCGTCGGCCAGCCCGGCCTGCATGGCTCCACGCCGACGATGCGGCATTTGAAGCAGGCCATCGCCGACGTGTTTGCGGATCTGCCGCGGCTGACCCTTGCCCTGGACCATGCAGGCAGCCGCGCCGACCTGGAAAACACGCTTGCCGACCTGCTGCTTGACACGCTGTCAGAGGAGGAGGGCGACAGGCTGTGCGTCGCGCCGCCCCAGAAGAAGATCGCCGACAAGGCGCGGGCCTATGTGATGGAGCATGCCGAACGTCAGCCGACGATCGACGACATCTGCCGCCATGTCGGCGTCAGCCGCCGCAAGCTGCAGAACTGCTTTCACGACGCCTTCGGCTTCAGCCCGACCCAGTTCCTGCGGATGGTGCGATTGGACGGAGTGCGGCGGGAACTGCGCGCAGCCGGTGGCGGACAGGTGTCCATCGGCGACATTGCCGCCCGTTGGGGCTTCTGGCATTGGAGCCGCTTCGCCGGCGAATACCGCGCCCAGTTCGGCGAGCTGCCGTCGGAAACGCTGCGTCGCCCGCGCGGCTGAGCACGGGCGGCGGCGTGGCGGCGATGTGCGGGGTCAGAGCGCGTTGACGGGCGGGACCCGGCCGCTCCAGGGCTGTGCGGCTTCCAATTGGCCGGCCAGCGAGAACAGCAGGTTTTCTTCACCGAACGGCGCGGCGAAATGGGAGCCGACCGGCAGTCCCTCGGCTGTCCAATGGAGCGGCACCGACATCGCCGGTTGTCCTGTCGCATTGAACAGGGCGGTGAAGGGCGAGAAGCTGTGGAACAGGTCGATCAGCTCGTCCAGCGTCTGCGACTCCTCCATGTCCAGCGCACCGATGGCGACCGGCGGCTTCGCCAGCGTCGGCGTCAGCAGCAGATCGTAATCGGTGTACAACCCGGCCATCCGCCGCCCCAGCGCGTGGATCCAGTCCACCGCGGCGGCATAGGCGGCACCGCTGACGTCGCCCTTGGCGCGCAGCAGGATGCGGGTGCGCGGCTCCAGCACGGACTCGTCGGCTGGATGGCCGGACATCGTGCCGATCATGGTCAGCAGGCTGCGGGTCTGGGCGCCGATGATGGTGAAAACGGTGTCGTAGAATTCCGGGGCGCTGACCGGCAGTTCGGTCTCCTCCACCCGGTGGCCCAGGCTTTCGCACAGCCGAACGGTGTGGTCAACGGCGGCAAGGCAGTCGGGATGGGTCGGCCAGGGGGCCAGCGACCGCACCACACCGATGCGCAGCGATTTTGGCGGGCGCGACACCGCGTCGAGAAAGCGGCCGTTCTGCGCCGGGGCGGCATAGGGGTCGCCGGGGCTGTTGCCGGCGGTGGCGTCGAGCAGGGCGGCGCTGTCGCGAACCGACAGGGTGATGGCATGGTTGATGCCCATCCCGGCCCAGCCTTCGCCCACCAGCGGGCCGATGGGCACGCGCCCGCGCGTCGGCTTCAGGCCGAAGACGCCGCAGCAGGACGCCGGAACCCGCAGCGATCCGCCGCCGTCGTTGCCATGGGCGAAGGGCACCACCCGCGCGGCCACCAGTGCCGCCGCGCCGCCGCTGGACCCGCCGGCGGTATGGCCGGGCGACCAGGGATTGCGGGTGGCGCCGAACAGCTGGGATTCGGTGCTGTAGGAGGTTCCGAACTCCGGCGAGGTGGTGGTTCCGGCGATGACGACACCGGCCTTGCGCAGCCGCCGGATCAGGTCGGCGTCGAGCGGTCCGGTCGCCCTTTCGCACAGCCGCGACCCGTTGGTCATGCGGGCGCCCGCGACCGGCATGAACAGGTCCTTGATGAAGGTCGGTACGCCTGCGAAGGGGCCGGATCCGATGGTCCCGGAGGGGCCGGACTCCGTAGTCCGGCGCCGGGCCGTTTCCCGAGCCGTCTCGAACAGCGTCTCCACGATGGCGTTCAGCGTCGGGTTGACCCGCTCCAACCGCGCGATGGTGTCGTCCAACGCCTCCAGCGGCGTGACGGCGCCCTCACGGATTTGCTTCGCCAGATCGAGTCCATCCCGCCAGGGAACGGTCGAGGCCAGGTTCTGCATGGAAATGGTCTCCGGAAGAAAAAAGAGCCGCGGGAGTGGGACAGCACTCCCGCGGCAGGTGGGAGAGAGGCAAGGGCAAGAAACGGACGTCAGGCCGATCCGGCCTCGCAGGCCAGCGTGTCCCGGCGCAGGCCGAGGACCAGCCAGACGGCGGCCAGCGCCAGGGTGGCGAGGCTGAAGACGGTGATCGCCATCGGTACGCCATGGACGGGCGCCGCGATGGCCGCGATCACCAGCGGACTGGCGAACTGGCCGAGATAGAGGCAGGAGGTGAAGCCGCCGACGCCGCGCGCACGGGTCGCTTCCGGCAGAAACTCCAGCAGCGGCGCCAGCGCGTTGGGCACCAGCAGGCCGGCACCGACACCATGGATGACGACGGCGACCAGCACAGCCTCATAGCTCTCGGCATGGACCAGCAGCCACAGCCCGACCGCCATCAGCGTCAACAACAGCGCGTTGACGATGCGGGTGCCGAGCCTGCGGCGCAGCACCGGCCACAGGATCGATCCCGACAGCGACGCCAGCAGCCCCAATCCGGCGCACAATCCGATGAGGGTGGAGGAGGTGATCCCCAGCGCCACGACGATGCCGGGCGACTGTACCGGCACGACGAAGCTGGCGAGCATGCCGGCGAAGACCAGCAGATAGGCGACGGCCATGCTGCGCAGGACGCCGCGGCCGAAGGCGGCTTTCGGGCGCTGGGAACGCGGGGCGCGGTCCGGCTCCCACAGGACCAGCGCCATCGCCGGGACCAGCAGCAGCGGCAGCAGGTAGAGCAGGAAGGGTGTCCGCCACGAGCTTTCGCCGGTGGCACCGCCGATCACGAAGAACAGCGATCCGACGACGCCGATGGTCACCACCTGCCGGCCGATGTAGCGCGAGCGCTCGGCGCCGCTCCAGTAATCGCCGACCAGGGTGGTGCAGCAGGTCATCACCATCGCCTCTGCGCAGCCGAACAGCAGGCGGGAGATCAGGATGAGCGACAGGTCGTTCAATTGGCTGGGGGCGGCGCCCAGCAGCGCATAGAGCAGTGTCCCCAGGATCAGCATCGACTTGCGCCCGAACCGGTCGGCCAGCCAGCCGGCGACCGGCGCGAACAGCGCGATGGCGAGCGCGGGGCCGGCGACGACCAACGGGATCAGCGCATCGGCCTGCGGGGTGGCGGGTCCGAATTCGGCGCCGAGCTTGGGCAGCACCGGCGCGATCATCACCGAGCCGACGATGGTCAGGCTGCTGCCCAGCAGGATCACGGCACCCTGGCGCGCGGTGGCGCGGCGCGGCTGGCCGGGGGAGGAGGAGGGTGAGTGTGGGGTTTCTGTCATCGCTATGACCCTCCTCAGAAGGAGTAGGCGACGCGCAGCGCGGTCGCGAAGCCCTGGGACCGATTTTGCGCCCCGAACTCCTTGTAGGCATGAAAGGCGACGAGCGGCATGCCGGGTTCGAAATAGCTGACCGCCGGCCCCAGCGCGAAGACGCGCGCCCGGTTGCCGTCGCCCGATCCCGGTCCGCTGTCGTCGGTGATCTGCTGATACCAATAGCCGCCGAGGCCGGCGGTGACGGGGCCGATGTGCTGACCGAGGGCGAATTCGTGCTTGAACTCCATGCCGCTGCGGTAATCGGTCTTGGGATTGACCGTGTTGATGTCCAGTTCGAAGTTCGATGACACCTCGAACCCTCCGTAGGTGACATAGGTGACGCCGACAACCGGGGCGAAGGACCAGTGGTTGGTGCCGGGATTGAACAGCCGGTTGACGTCATAGGCGCCGGTCGGCGCCTGCACCTGGGCGGCGGCGTTGACGAACAGCGACTTCGACTGCCATTGCAGCATCACCGGGAACAGCTGGATGTCGCCCAGCTTGAAGGCCTGGCTCTCCAGCCGCAGCGGGCCGCCCGGCGTCGGCACCGTCAGATGCCCGCCGATGTCGAGAAAGGGCACGACGCCGCCGAAGCCGACATTGGCGCCGAGGAATTGCGTCTCCGTCATCTTGATGTAGGCGGCGCCGACGGACAGCACATGAAGATGGAAATCCGACAGTCTGGTGTTGCCGCTGCCGTCCTTGACCGAGCTGGCGGAGTAGAAGTTGGTGCGCAGGCCGACGGCACCGTAAGGTGTCGGCGGCGGCAGGATGCCGGCTCCGAATTCGAACACGCCGAAGGGTGTGGTCGGCGCTCCGCCTTCGGTGGCGAACGCGGGCGTGGTGTCGAGGCTTGCCAAGAGACCCGCGCAGAGGGTGAGGGCGGCGGCAATCGGTCTCCAGACCCGGCACATCGTGTGTGGGATGGTCATGATGCTCCCTGTTTTTTAAATTGGTTTGTAGGAAAAGCTTATTCAGGCGATTTCGGAGCGGTTATCCGGATTCGGCATAAATCGCTGTCGTGTGAAAAACAGGGAGATGGCTCCAGGAAAATAGAAACGGGCCAGCCCAAAGGGCCGGCCCGCGCCGGTGTTTGACAAAGAAAGGCAATCTCAGGTTTTACATCGCGATGCAGACCGATTTGATCTCGGTGTATTGATCGATGATGCTGCGGCCATGCTCGCGTCCGATGCCGGATTGCTTGAAACCGCCGAAGGGCAGGTTGGGGTCGACGGGGATGTGGCTGTTCACCCACACGGTGCCGGCCCGCAATTCACGGATTGCCCGGGTGATCGCCGCGAAGTCGTTCGACCAGATGCTGGCCGCGAGACCATAGCTGCTGTCGTTGGCGCGGTGGAGCGCGTCGTCCAGATCGGCCACCGGCGTGACGGTAACCACCGGACCGAAGATCTCCTTCCGGATCGCCGGGTTGTCACGCTCTGCGTCGACGATCAGCGTCGGCTCGTAGAAATAGCCCGGACGGTCGGCCCGGCGGCCGCCGGTCAGGATCGTGGCTCCGGCTCCAGCCGCTTCGTCCACGATGGCTTCGACGGCGTTGCGGTGGCGGGCGGAGACCAGCGGCTGCAGGTCGGCGGACGGGTCCAGGCCGGGGCCGAGGCGCATCGACGTCATCACGGATTCCAGATCGCCGACCACACGGTCGTAGAGCGGCGCATGGACGTAAAGCCGACTGGCGGCGGCGCAGACCTGCCCCTGGTTCAGGAAGCACCCCATGGCCAGCCCCGGCAGGATCGCCCCGACATCGGCGTCCGACAGGACGATCAGCGGGTTCTTGCCGCCGAGTTCCAGCGAGAAGTTGGTCATGTTGGTCAGCGCGCCGATGCCGACCTCCCGCCCGACCGCGGTCGATCCGGTGAAGGTGACCTTGTCGATGCCCGGATGGCGGGCGAGGGCGGCGCCGATGGTCGAACCGCCGCCGGTGACGACGTTCAGCACGCCGTCGGGCAGGCCGGCCTCGCTCGCCAACTCGGCCAGACGCAAGGCGGTCAGCGGCGTTTCCGCCGCCGGCTTCAGGACGATGGTGCAGCCACAGGCGAGCGCCGGCGCGATCTTCCACAGGGCGATCATCAGCGGGAAGTTCCACGGTACGATGGCGCCGACGACGCCCACCGGTTCACGCAGGGTCAGGCCGGTATGGCGGACGCCGGGTGGCACAGGGATCGACAAATCCAGCGTGGAGCCTTCGATCTTGGTCGCCCAGCCGGCCATGTAGCGGACATACTCGACCGATGCCCCGACCTCGATCGCGCGGGAAATGTTGATCGACTTCCCCTGGTTGATCGTCTCGATCTGTGCCAGTTCCTCGCCGTGCGCTTCGATCAGGTCGGCAAGACGGTGGATGCGGCGCTCGCGCTCCGCCGGCCGCAGGCGGCTCCATTCGCCCTCCAGCGCCCGGCGGGCCGCCGCAACGGCCCGATCGAGGTCATCGGTGGTCGCCGACGCGACGCTGCCGATGACGGCGCCGGTGGACGGGTCGTGCAGTTCGATGGTCCGGTCGGAGGAGGCCGGGGTGGACTTGCCGTCGATGAACAGCCGGTGGTCCTTGCGCAGGAAGGCGTCGACTTCGGGAAGGACGGGGACGAGCCCGTCCTGCATCAGGTCACTCATGGTCGTATCCTCTCCCTCTCCGCCGCGTCGATGCGGGGCGGAGCTTGTCATTTTCATTGTGCGGGGTTTGTGGTCAGGCCTTGCCGAGACCCAGCTGGGCATGGCGTTCGGGGTCGCGCCTTCGCAGCGCCGCAGCCCGCAGGATGCCGGCGATGCCGGCCAGCGGCAGAAGGGCCGGCAGGATCCAGGACAGCGGGCCGGAATCGCCGGTCAGCACGTCGAAATGCAGGATCGCCAGCACCAGAACCACCGACAGCAGAACGCCGGAGACCGTCGGGAGAAGCAGGGCACCGAGGAAGCCCTGTTCGAGGTCGGAGCGCTTGCGGAAGAACCGCACCACTGCGAAGGACGTCAGCGCCATCAGCGCGATGACGCAGAGCGTCGCAAGGTTGGTGAGCCAGGAGAACAGGGTGAGCAGCGGGTCGGAGCCGGCGATGACGAAGGCGGTCATGATGAAGAAGGCGATGCCGGTCTGGAGCACCGACCCGGCATGCGGGCTTTTGTGCACAGCATGGGTCTGGCCGAGGATCTCCGGCAGCAGCCCCTCGCGGCCGATGGAGTAGAAATAGCGGGCGGCGGAATTGTGGAAGGCCAGCAGCCCGGCATAAACGCTGCTGACCAGCAGCGCACTCATCGCGGTGGACAGCCAGGGGCCGGCATAGCGTTCGGCCAGGGTGAAGGTGAACAGCGTCGGGTCGGAAAGGCCGGCGATGCTGTCGACCAGTTTCCCGGCGCCGGCGCCGACCACCATGCACCAGGCGGAGAAGGCATAGAAGCTGCCGATCAGCAGCACCGACAGATAGGTTGCCAGCGGGATCGTCCGCTCCGGATCCTTGGCTTCCTCGCCATAGATGGTCGTCGCTTCGAAGCCGACGAAGGAGGCGAAGCAGAACAGCATGCCGATGGCCGGCGCCCCACCCATCAGAGCCGACATGGTGAAGGGCGCAACGGTCGGACCCTCCGCACCGCCGCTCTTGAGGATGAAGAAGTCGAGCAGCAGGACGACGATGTACTCACCGACCACCAGCAGCCCAAGCAGCTTTGCCGACAAATCCACCTGCCGATAGCCGAAGATGGCGATCGTGGCCATGGCGGAATAGGCCCAGGCCCACCAGGGCAGGTCGATGCCAACCATCTCCTTCATGAAAGCCGCAGTGGCGACGCCGTGCAGTCCGTAAAGCCCGACCTGCATGGCGTTGTAGCCGAGAATGGCGAGTGCTGCGCCGCCGGCGCCGAGCTGACCGCCGAAGCCGCGGGCGATGAAGGCGTAGAAGCCGCCGGCATGGGTGACATGGCGTGCCATGGCGGTGTAGCCGGCGGAGAAGATCAAAAGGATGGCAATCACGATCAGCAGAAGCGACGGCAGGCCGGCGCCATTGCCCAGCAGAAAGCCGATGGGCATCCCGCCGGCCACGGCGGTCAGCGGACCGGCAGCCGAGATGACGAAGAACACAATGAAGCCGACGCCCAAGGCGCCCTTTCTCAAGTCTGTGGAAGCACGTCCCTGAACCGGTGTCGTCATTTTGGCCTCTCCTGGCTGGCCGACCTCGTTGATCCGGCAATGGCGGCAATCCGTGCCCGCGGGCGGTCACTCCCGATGGAACACGTGATGGCCATTCCGCCTCGGTACCGATAGCGGGGCCCCGGATGGTCCGGATGGCTGTGGGGCTCGTGTGACGGAAGGATGCCACCGGCACCAAGCACCAACTTGATCCAAGCCGCCAAATTTTTGATGTTACGCGCCATTCTGCGAAAGATTTAAGCAGAGGCAAGTTGTGGTTAAAAATTATGCATTCTGCTCGATTTGAAACAATGCTGCCTCTGCGGAATGCTTGCGACGCGACCAATATTCCGCCTGACGCCGCTGTCGCACCTGATAATACGCGCCAAACTTTTGATGGTTCGCGCCACTGGGCGAAAGGGACGGATCTCCTGCTCAGCGGGCCTGCTGGGCGGCCTTGCGATAAGCCGACGGCGTGCAGCCGAACCAGCGGCGGCAGGCGCGGGTGAAACAGGCGCCGTCGGCATAGCCCAGGATATGGGCGATTTCGGTGACCGACAACCGGGTGTCGGTCAGATAGGTTTCGGCAAGGCTGCGGCGCTTGTCCTGCTTGATCGCGGCGAAGCTTCCACCGGAGTTGTGCAGCACGCGCTGAAGCGTACGGGCCGATACGCCGACCGCCCGCGCCGCCGTTGCGACGCCGAAGCGGCTGCCGTCGGGGAGATGGTCGGCCATCAGGCGGCGCACCTCGTCCTCAATCGAGCGGACGGGCATCGCACGTTCATGCAGGGTGCGCAGGTGATGTTCGACGATAGAACCGACCCGGCGGTCCATCAGATTGCCGGCAATCGACAGGGTGGTGGCGGGGAACACCAGGGCGTTGACCCCCTGGTCGAAATAGAGCGGCGCGCCGAAGAAGGCGTCGTGCGGCTGCCGGTTGGGCGGTGCGCTGTGTTCGAAATGAACCTCCAGCGGGCGCCAGCCCTGGCCGGCCATCGCGCGCATCAGCGTGGTGACCAGGGCCAGCGAATGTTCGGCGTCCTGCCGGCGGCGGACGATCCGGATGTCCTCGATGCGGTAGCGGAAGACGCAGGTCTCGCCCTCCCGCACCACGCTGCTGGTCGTCCCCTGCTGGACCATGCCGATATAGTCGATGAAGCCCTTCAGCGCAGCGCCGATGGTGGGGGAACTGATGAACAGGAGACCCAGCGGGCCGAGGGTGAAGGGCGTAACGTCGCGGGCGGCGAACAGCCCCAGATTGGGATCGCCGACCTGGACCGCGGCGCTTTCGAATGCAGCGACGTAGTTGCGCAGCGGTATTTCCCGGTAGGGATCGGCAAGCAGGGATTCCGACAGGCCGAAGGGTTCCAGCAGCGCGTCGGGTGACTGGCCCCGGCGTTTCAGCGCGTCGACCAGGGGCTGGACGATCGCCGCCCAGGCTTTCGGCTCGCGATCATGGGGTGCGGATGACTGCATGTCGGGCTTCGGCGCTGACGTTTGCGGATTTCGGGACGGATCGGGGCCGATCCGGGTGATTGCTCGATCCGGCCGCGCCCTTCAAGATCACGGGCATCAGCCCGCCTCCTTGGCCGTTGCCGTACCCGCCGACAGGGCCGCCCGCAGGATTATCGTGAAAGCCGCCAGCAGCGGTGCCCGCTGTGCCGGTTCTCGGGCGACGGCGGTTGCCGCTTCGCGCAGGGAGCCATTGATGAGGATCGCGCCGGCGCCCGCGAGGTCCGGTGCCCAGCCCTGCCCGGCCAGATCCTCGGCGATCATCGCGGTGAAGCGGCCGGAGGTCTCGCCCACCACCGGTTCCAGCAGGGGACTCAGCGCCGGGCTGAGCATCATGTAAAAGCGTCCAACCCGCGGTTCGGCGCAGATGTCCAGCAGCGCCTGCCCCAGGGCAAGAATCCGCCCCTCAGCGCCGGTCGCGCCGGCCCGCAGTTCGAGGCCGCGCTCCAGCACCCGTTCCCCGATGTCGCGGTAGAGGTCGCGCAGCATCTCATCCAGGCCGCCGGGGAAATAGCTGTAGGCGGTCGTCTTTGAGGCGCCGGCCTGCCGGGCCGCCGCCTCGACCGAACAGGCGGACAAGCCGCCGCCGGCGAACAGGTCGAGAAGGGCACTCAGCAACTCCTGACGGTTTCTCAGGCGGTTGCGTTCGCGCAGGCTGACAGGACGGTTGGTCATCATGGCGGGAGTATAAGGCGCGGCCC
>CBFGPE010000086.1:0-31470 GCA_965650625.1 uncultured Azospirillum sp.
GTGCCTGGCTATGAATCGCTGCTGGTCGCGGTGCTGTTCCTGGGCGGCATCCAGCTGATCACGCTGGGCATCATCGGCGACTATCTCGGCCGCGTCTTCGCCGAGGTGAAGGGTCGGCCGCTGTTCATCGTGCGGTCGGCCCACGGCTTCGGCCCGGCGGACGGCCGGGATGAGCATGAGTTCGACCCCGTCGGCGGATCGGTTGGGCGGGAGCCGCGCCGATGAGCGTCGAGACAGGCCTGCGCGGCGATGCCGTCGGCGGCACTTCCTCCCGCCTTGACGTGGCGCCCGCCGCGCCGTCCACCGCCGGCGTCGCGCTGCCGCGCGGCGAGGCGGCCCTGTGGGACGGGCTGTCGCGCGCGCTTCTGCTGGGCCTGCTGATCCTCGCCGCCCTGACCTTCCTCAGCTACGGCATCAGCACGGACGAGGAGGTGCAGCACATCTACGGCAAGAAGCTGCTGTCCTATTACCTCAGCGGCTTTCAGGACCGGTCTGCCTTCCATTTCAAGGATCTGGCCTATTACGGCGGGCTGTTCGACCTCGTCACCGCCGTGATCGTGCCCTTCTCTCCCTTCGAGGAGTATGAGACGCGGCACCTGCTCTGCGCGCTGGTCGGCGTGCTGGGCATCGCCGGGACATGGCGCTACACCCGGCTGCTGGCCGGCCCGCGTGCCGGTTTCATCGCCGCGGCGCTGCTGTCGCTGAGCGGCGTCTATTACGGCGCCATGTTCAACAACACCAAGGACGTGCCCTTCGCGGCCGGCATGGTGTGGACGCTCTATTTCGCCACCCGCATCCTGAAGCAGATGCCGCGGCCGAGCCGCAGCGCGGTGCTGAAGTTCGGGCTGGTGCTGGGCCTGACGCTGGCGATCCGTGTCGGCGCGGTGCTGGCCGGCTTCTATCTGGCGGTCGCCATGGCGATGCATTTCGCGCTGGTGACACAGCAGGAGGGCCGGCGCTGGGCGCTGGTCGATGCGCGGCGCGCCTTCCTCAGCCTGTGGCCGGCGATTCCTGTCGCCTATGTCATCATGGCGGTGTTCTGGCCCTGGGTGGTGCAGCGGCCGTTCCGCAATCCGCTGGAGGCCCTGCGCGTCGTCTCCCATTTCCCCATCGACATCCAGACGCTGTTCATGGGCGAACTGGTCCATTCCAACGCGCCGCCGGCGCTCTACCTGCCGGTCTATCTGGCGGTGAAGCTGCCGGAGGCGGTGGTGATCGGCGTCGGGGTGGCGGTGGCGATGGCGGCGGTCTGGCTGGCGCGCGGCGGCTGGCGGCGGACCGGCGCCTTCACGGTCGTCCGCTACACGCCGCTGGCTCTGGCGGGATTCCTGCCGATCCTGCTGTTCGTGTTGATGCGGCCGTCGGTCTACAACGGCATCCGCCATTTCCTGTTCCTGGCCCCGCCCATGGTGGTGATGGCGGCCATCGCCGCCGACCGGCTGTGGACGCTGTGCCAGCGCGGCGGCCGGGCGCTGGGCCAGACCTTCGCCGCGGCGATGACCGTGGTCGGCGTGGTGTACGCGTGGCAGTTGGGCGCCATGCACCCGAACCAGTACGTGTACTACAACCAGTTCGTCGGAGGCGTACGGGGCGCCGACGGCAAGTTCGAACTGGATTACTGGGGCAACTCGCTGCACGAGGCGCTGCAGGAGCTGGTCGAGTATGTCGAGCGCGAGAATGACGGTCACGCGCCGCCGCGCCAATACACGCTGACCGTCTGCGGCAACACGCTGGCGGTGCGGTTCGAACTGCCGCCCTGGCTGCGTCTGGTGAACGGGATCGAGCCGGACTGGCGCAAGGCCGATTTCTTCCTGGCCTTCACCCAGGTGAAGCGCTGCCCGTCGCTGCTGGACGGCCATCCGATCCTGGAGATCGCGGCCGACGACGTTCCGCTGTCCATCGTCAAGGACCGCCGCCCGCCCAGGGCCGACATTCCCACCGAATAGCCCCCGCAAACCTGCCAAGCCTGACCGGTCGGGCGGTGGCGGGGCGGTTGGGGAGTACCCCGGCGGCTCCCGCCCCGTCTTTCGCCGCATCGCCCTTCGCGGCCCTGTCCGCCTGCCGTACGTCCGCCCACTCTCTCCGTACTCTCGATTGAGGCCGGGCGGAGGCGGGGATGCGGCGCAGGCTGCTCTGGGGCGTTTTGTGTCTGCTGCTGTGGGGCGTTCCGCTCGGGCCCACCGGCGCCATCGGTCTGGACCGGAGTCCCGACCAGCTGGTGGATGACGTGACCCGCGCGGTGGAGGGCCGGCAGCCGCCGGCCGGTGCCGGCAGTCTGGTGGTCGGCGTGATCCGCGACGGCCGGACGCTGGTGATCGGGCGCGGCGATGCCGGACGACCCGACGGCGGACCGCCCGATGGGCGCACCCTGTTCCAGATCGCCTCGCTGACCAAGCCCTTCACCGGCACGATCATGGCGGAGCTGATGCGGGAGGGTCGGGTCGATCCCGCCGACCCGCTTCAGCGCCACCTGCGCCGCGTCGGCCCGGTGCCGGTCGCCCATGTGCCGGACTATGAGGGCCGGCCGATCCGGCTGCGCGACCTCGCCACCCACACGGCCGGTCTGCCCAACGTGCCGGAAACCCCGCGTTTCTCGTGGAACCGGCTGGAGGACCCGCGCAATCCCTACAAGCCGCTGTCGCGCGGCGAACTGGCGCTGTGGCTGTCCGGCTTTCACCTGCCGGTGTCGCCGGGGGTGCGCTTCAGCTATTCCAATGCCGGCATGTCGGTTCTGGGGGAGGCGCTGTCGGCGGCGGCCGGCCAGCCTTACGAAACGCTGCTGAAGCGGGTGGTGACTGACCGCTTCGGGATGCGCGACACCACCCTGCATCCGTCCGCCGAGCAGCGGACGCGCAAGGCGGCCGGCCATGCCCGCGGCCGGATCGTTCCGGATTGGGAGGCGCCGGCGATGCTGCCCGCCTTCGGCCTCTATTCCTCGGCCGACGATCTGCTGCGCTGGTTGTCCGCCAATCTCGGCGACTGCCCGGCGGGTGTGGCTGCCGGACCGGACGGTCATGGCTGTGCTCCGCCGGTGGCGGCCACCCTGGCGCTGGCGCAATCGGTGCAGGTGGACGGCCGGTCGCTGGCCGATCCGGGAAGCCTGGGCAGCGGGGCGATGGCGCTCGGCTGGTTCGTCGCCTGGGCCACGGACGGCACGCCGATCCATTGGCATTCCGGCTCCACCGGCGGCTTCAACGCCTATATCGCCTTTTCGAAGGCGCATCGCTGGGGAATCGTGGCGCTGACCAACAGCGACCCCGATCAGGTCACCGCCGACCATGTGGTCATCGACCTTGTCCGCCGTCTGGAAGCCCGCCCGGAGGTGGCGAGCCTGCCCTGAGGGCCGAAATCGATCAGTGCAGGCGGCGCGGCGGCTTGGCCGGGATCTCGACGTCGGCGCGGGCGTGGGCGATGGGGCCGGCCTGATGATGGGCAAGGCGCCAGCTGCCCTTTTCACGGGCGAACAGGTTGGTGGCTGCCAGCACGGCGTCGCCCAGCGTTTCCTCGCAGACCACCAGCGCGGTGTCGCCATGCAGGGTCACGCGCTCGTTCCGCGCCTCGACGACGATGCCGCTGGGTGCGCGCAGCACGTCACGCCAACTGGTCAGCACCGCGTCGCGCCCGAACAGGGCGGTCCAGCCGGGATGGATGCAGGAGATGGGCAGCGTTTCCGCCCACAGGGCTTCCATCGCGGCGGCGTCGCGGTTGGTGAAGGCCCTATAGAAGGCTTGGTTCAGGGCCAGCAGCGTGTCGCGGTCGGTCATGGCTTTCATCCGGGCGATGGTTCCGGGAGGACGGACGGTGCACGGCCCTGGGGGCCGCCACCGCGACCGCTTGTAAAGAAGCCATCCCGCATGGGCAAGCGCCGGTCCGGACGGATCCGGGCCGGCGCTGTGACAATGAACACCGAAAACCGGGTCAGGCGGTCAGGTTGACGCCCTGCGGTTTCGCGGCCGTGCCGGCCGTCGCCGCACCGTCCGCCGCCGCAGTGGCCTTCCCGGCCGACAGCCCTGCGATCGGCGTGGACAGGTCGAGCGTCAGGTGGGTGACGCCGTCCTTCGACGTGGTCGGCTTCAGCACCGCCAGCCCCTTCATCCCGTCGCCGCCGCCGCCCTTGGCGGCCATGTC
This sequence comes from uncultured Azospirillum sp., assembly GCA_965650625.1. Taxonomy (GTDB): domain Bacteria; phylum Pseudomonadota; class Alphaproteobacteria; order Azospirillales; family Azospirillaceae; genus Azospirillum. The sequence goes on from CBFGPE010000086.1 coordinate 4,129, forward strand.
GTTCAGCTTGCCGAGGATGTCCTTGATCTCATCCTCGCTGAAACCTTCGGAACGGACGATCATGCCGGTGGACTTGCCGGTGGCGGTGGTGGTCATGCCGGTGGCGCTGAGCGCCATGTCGCCGCCCTTGCCCAGCGACGCCTGCAGACGTTGATCGTCGCGCCGGAAGTCCAGGGTCGATTTCGCAAAGGAAATCTTGACGCTGCGGTCGCCGTCCTGGATTTCCAGGTCGATCCCGTGCGACTCGATCGACCATTGCGACTGGGTGGCCTGCATGTCCACCGACAGGTCGCTAAGGTTCAGGCCGTCCAGCTTGGACTTCAGCCCGTCGCCGAAGCCCTTCACAGCATCGTCGATGCGGTTTTGCGGAACGCCCAGCGCGCTCAGCGTATCGCCCAGCCCCTGCTTCAGCGCGTCGATGCCCTTGCCGAACATGCCGGCCAGATCCTTGCCGTGGTCCAGCGCCGACTGCATCAGCGATTGCGCCTGCTTGGCGCGGTCCACGCCGTTGTTGGCGGACGCCAGGGCGCTTCCGCCGCCTGCAGCCTGAGCGCCGGTCTTGCCGGTCATGCTGTCAAGCAGCGACTCCATCGACTGGCTGATGGTGTAGGCCGGCGACTGGGACTTCTTGTCGCCGTCCACCGGTTTCGCGTCCGATTTGGCCAGCCCGTCCTTTGCCGCGCCGGCCGTCTTTGACGAACCGTTTTGCACAGCCGTGGACAGCACCGACGGTTTGCCGTTCGGGCCGCTGAGCTCCGCGTAGTACATGGATGCCCCCGCATCGCGTTGTTTGTGCGCAAGGGAAAGCATGGCGCCGGCAACCTTTACCATTTCTTAATTTCGCGATTTTCTTTCAATAATTGAAATAAATTCGTTACCTTACTAAGTGTTGGCGACTGTGGAACTTCATCTCACGTCTTGCCGCCACTTGTTCCGTCTGCGTGATGACCTGCGACGAGCGGCGGCTTTCACCCGGCGGATGGCGCTGCTACCCTTATGGGCAAAGGACCCGCCAGAAGGAAGCCGACCATCATGACCGATCGCCTGTCCATCGCGCTCGCCCAGATCAATCCGGCCGCGGGCGACCTCACTGCGAATGCTGGCCTGATCCGTGCGGCGCGGGCGGAGGCCGCGGCCCGCGGCGCCGACCTCGTCATCTGTCCCGCGGGTTCAGTGTCCGGCACCCCGCTTCTCGATCTGGCGGCGCTTCCCGCCTTCCTCGACGCTGTGGAGGAGACGGTGCGGGCGCTGGCGGAAGTCACTGCCGACGGCGGTCCGGCCCTGCTGGTCGGCGCACCCTGGCGGGAGGGCAAGGGGCGCCACAACGCCGCGCTGCTGCTGGATGGTGGCAAGCTCGCTGCCGTTCGTTTCCAGGCCGTAACGGATGACGGCGAGATCGGCGCGCCGGAGGAGGACCGTTTCGACAGCGGTCCGATGCCCGGCCCGGTCAATATCCGCGGGGTGCGGATCGGTCTGCTGATCGGCGGTGATCTGACGACCGGCGATGTGGCGGAAACCCTGGCGGAGAGTGGGGCCGAACTGCTGGTCGCCATGCTGGCCGGTCCCTTCGCCCCCGGCCGCGCCGATGAACGGGTGCAGGCCGCCGTCGCGCGGGTGGTGGAATGCGGATTGCCGCTGGTTGCGGTGAACCTCGTCGGTGGGCAGGAGGAGCGGGTGTTCGACGGTGGCAGCTTCGCGCTCGCCCCCGGCGGCCGGCTGGTCGCCCAGGCTCCGCTATTCGCCGAACATCTGCTGCTGACCCGGTGGGAGCGTGGAACCGACGACAGTTGGGACAGTTCCGAGGCCGAAACGATTCCGCCGGCCGAGGGGACGGAGGCGCTTTACTCGGCACTGATGCTGGGTCTGCACGATGCCGTAACGAAACGCGGCGCGCCGGGCGTGGTGGTTGGGCTGACCGGCGGGCTGGACTCGGCGTTGGTCGCCGCGCTTGCGGTCGACGCGCTGGGGCCGGAGCGGGTGCTGGCCGTGCGGGCTCCACTGCCGGCCGGCGAGGCCGGACCCCTGACCGACAACTTGACCGACAGCTTGGCCGACACTGCGGAGATTGTCGAACTGCTGGGCTGCCGCCTGGATAATGTCGCGCTGGCGCCGGTGCTGAAGGCCGCCGACTCGCTGCTGGCACCGGCCTTTGCCGGCCGCGAGTCGGCCGCGGCGGCCGACCGGCTGCATGCCCGCCTTCGGGCCGCAACCCTTGCGGTATTGGCGGAGCGGATGGGCGCTCTGTTGCTATCGACCGCGGACAGGACCGACTGGCTGCTCGGCCTTGTGGCGGAAGAGACGGGCTGCGGCTATGCCGTGCTGTCCGATGTGCCGAAGACGGCGGTGCTGGAACTGGCGCGCTGGCGCAATGCCAACCAGCCGGCGGGATCGCGCGGGCCGGCGGGGCGGGTGGTTCCGGAACGGGTGCTGGCGCGCAGGTTGAAGGCCGAGACGCCGGCCGGACTGCCGCCGGTGGAGGCGCTGGACGATCTGCTGGCCGGCTTGCTCGACGGCGGGTTGTCGCCGGCCGACCTTGCCGGCCGCGGCCATGCGGCCGAGACGGTGGAGACGGTGTGGCGGCTGGTGGTCCAGGCCGAAACCGGCCGCCGCAGGGCTCCGCCGGGGCCGCGGATTTCACGGCGGACGGTCGCGCGGCTGCACCGCTTTCCCGTTGCCGGCGGATTCATCGACTTGATGTAGAGGGGGCGGGGAGGGGGATTTGTTCCCCTTCCCCCCATTCGCCTCCGCGCCGGACTCAGCCGCGCGTCAGCTTGATGATCGTGGCGATCATTCCGAAGGTCCACAGCACAGCCGGCAGCACCACCCAGGTCGGGTGGAAGATGATCGCCAGCGGCATGATGAAGATCAGCAGCATGGCCGGAAAGACGAAGAGGGGCGAATTTCCCCAGTTGCTCAGCAACCCAGCCGGGTTCTCGTCTTCACCGAGATAAGCATCGGCGGTAACCGCTTGGTCCGTCATCTCTATCACCCAAGTTTTTTGTGGTTATTCCCTGTCCCGCACTGCAGCAGGACAGGGGTTCATACGCCACGATGCTTTGGATGACCAGAGCGCGGCCTTGGCCGGCCCGTTCGACTTTGGTCGAAGGTTGGGGTCGAATGTTGGGATCGAAGGGGGGAGATTACGCAGCTTCGGTCAGCGCCAGCTGCGGACGGCGCAGGCTGGACTGGATGGTGAAGGGCGCGCGGACACCGCCGTTGAACAGCTCGGCGCATTCCAGCGCCTTCAGCACGCGTTCCTCCGGCGGCTGGCCGATGGTGGACGCCAGCGAACCCAGCGCATAGTCCGACCCGCAGCCGATGGCGTGATAGCCGCGCACCGCCTCGCCGACCTGATAGTCGGACTGCACGGTGAACAGCCGGCCTTCCAGCCCGACCATGAAGGTGCCGCCGGTTTCCACGTCGTTGGACCGGTGGGCGTAGCCGCCGTCCTTCAGACAGTTGCGGACGGCATCGACGAAGTCGACGACCATGTAGCGGAACAGGTCGGTGTCATGGTTGCGCGGCGGTACGTCCAGCCGGTAATGCAGCAGCTGGCCCATGCGGAAAGAACTGGTGAAGCCGATCAGGCTGTCGCCATTGCGGAACACCTTGGTGTCGGCGCGCACCGTGATATCCAGGCCGTTCACTCCGGCGCTGTCGCCGCCCATCCACACCCGGTCGCCGTCCACCAATCCCACAATGCAGGTCATCGCCAACCCTCGCCTGATAGAAAAGAAGCTGAGGCAAAGGGTGTGGGAAGGCGGTTAATGAATTATTGCTCAGCATTGTGACATTGCTGGTGACAAAGGAGGTATCGCTACCCCCTTCGCCGGCGGTTTTCACTTGGTCACTTCACCAGATCGACCAGAGCCTTGACAGTATTCTCCGCTCCCTCGGCGATCTGGACCAGATTGGCGTCCAGCATGTAGCAGGGCGAGGTGACGACCTTCAGGCCATGGTCGATGACGATCTCGCCATGTGTGGTGGTGCGGTGGACGGCGCCCATCGACTCCAGCGCGGCGGCGGTGCCGGAATCGTTGCCGATGGTCAACTCCACGCTCTGCTGGCCCAGGATCTTGGCCAGGATGGCCGGTGCGATGCACAGGGCGCCGATCGGCTTGCCGGCCGCGCGCATGGCGGCGACCGCGGCGACCACCTGCGGGTTGATCGAGCAGTCGGCGCCCTTGAAGGCGAAGTCGCTGAGGTTCTTGGCGGCACCGAAACCGCCGGGGAAGATCAGCGCATCGACGTCGCCGGCCGAGAACTCGCTGAGCGCGGTGATCTTGCCGCGGGCGATGCGGGCCGATTCGACCAGCACATTGCGGCTTTCGTCGGTCTCCTGGCCGGTCAGATGGTTGACGACATGGGCCTGCGGAATGTCGGGGGCATAGCACACCGCCACCGCGCCCGCCTTGGCGATGGCCAGCAGGGTGCAGACCGCCTCGTGGATTTCCGCACCGTCATACACGCCGCAGCCCGACAGCACGACGCCGATGCGCAAGCTCTTGTCCGCCATAGGATGTCTCCGAGGATTGGATTTGCCGCCAAGCTAACGCAGGCGGACGGCCGCGCCTACCGCGCCAACGGCCGCATCATCCCACCTGTTGCGCGGTGGCATCGGTTGCGGACCGCTTTCGGAAGGCGCGCCGGCCGTGCTAGGACTGCGCGCCTGTCCCGTCCGCAACCCGAGTCCAGCCATGTCCACCGCCGTCCGTTTCGCCCCCAGCCCGACCGGCCGCATCCATGTCGGCAATGTGCGCCTCGCGCTCGTCAACTGGCTGTTCGCGCGCAAGACCGGCGGCAGCTTCATGTTCCGGCTGGACGACACTGACGAGGAGCGCTCCACCCAGGAGTTCGCCGACGCCATCGCCGCCGATCTGACGTGGCTCGGCCTGACCTGGGATCGTTTCGCCCGCGAAAGCGACCGCTATCCGCGCTATGACGAGGCGGCCGCGGCGCTGAAGGCCGCCGGCCGGCTCTATCCCTGCTACGAGACGCCGGAGGATCTGAGCCTCAAGCGCGCCAGTCTGGTGTCGCAGGGCCGCCCGCCGATCTACGACCGCGCCGCCCTGCGCCTGACCGACGAGGACCGCGCCCGGCTGGAAGGGGAGGGGCGCAAGGCCCATTGGCGCTTCAAGCTGACCCCGACTCCGGTGGAATGGACAGACCTCGTCCGCGGGCCGGTGCACTTCGAGGGCACGGCGCTGAGCGATCCGGTGCTGATCCGCGAGGATGGCCGGCCGCTCTACACCCTGACCAGCGTGGTGGACGACGCCGACTTCGCCATCACCCACATCATCCGCGGCGAGGACCATGTCGCCAACACCGCGGTGCAGATCCAGATCTTCGAGGCGCTTGGTGCAGCGGTTCCGACCTTCGCCCATCTGCCGCTTCTGACCGATGCCGGCGGGCAGGGGCTGTCGAAGCGGCTGGGCAGCCTGTCGGTCGGCAGCCTGCGCGACGAGGACGGCATCGAGCCGATGGCGGTCAACAGCCTGCTGGCGAAGCTCGGCACCTCCGACCCGATCGAGGCGCGGCTGACGCTTGACGAGCTTGTGGCGGAGTTCGACCTGTCGAAGGTCGCCCGCGGCACGCCGAAGTTCGATCCGGAGGAACTGGGCCGGCTGAATGCCCGTATCCTGCACCTGACGCCGTTCGACGTGGTCGCCGCCCGGCTGGAGGCGCTGGGCCTGACCGGCGCCGATGCCGCCTTCTGGGACGCGGTGCGGCCCAATCTGGCGCGGCTGAGCGACGCACGCGACTGGTGGGCCGTGACTCACGCCCCGGTGACGCCGGTGGTCGAGGATGCCGCTTTCCTGGCCCAGGCGGCAGCGCTGCTGCCCGATGAGCCGTGGGACCTCGGCACCTGGGGCGCCTGGACCAATGCGGTGAAGGGGGCGACCGGGCGCAAGGGCAAGGAGCTGTTCCTCCCTCTGCGTAGGGCGCTGACCGGGCGCGACCATGGACCGGAATTGAAGAACCTGCTACCCCTGATCGGACGGGCGCGCAGCCTCCGGCGACTCGCCGGCGAAACCGCCTGAAACCTCTCTTCATTCAGGAGTTCGGACCGTGCCGTTGGACCTCTACAACACGCTGACCCGCCGTAAGGAGCGCTTCGAGCCGCTTCGCCCGGACCATGTCGGCATGTATGTCTGTGGTCCGACCGTCTACGACACCGCCCACATCGGCAACGCCCGGCCGGTGGTGGTGTTCGACCTGCTGTTCCGGCTGCTGTCGCGGCTCTATCCGGCGGTGACCTATGTCCGCAACATTACCGATGTGGACGACAAGATCATCGACCGGGCGCGGGACAGCGGCGAGCCGATCGACGCGCTGACCGCGCGCACCACCGACCTGTTCCATGCCGACATGGACGCGCTGAACGCGCTGCGCCCGACCATCGAGCCGCGGGCGACCCAGCATATCGGCCAGATGATCGCGCTGATCGCCACGCTGATCGAACGCGACAACGCCTATGCGGCGGAAGGCCATGTGCTGTTCTCGGTCCCATCGATGCCCAGCTATGGCCAACTGTCCCGCCGCTCGCTGGATGACATGATCGCCGGCGCGCGGGTGGAGGTCGCTCCCTACAAGCGCGATGCCTCCGACTTCGTGCTGTGGAAGCCCAGCACGCCGGACCAGCCCGGTTGGGACAGCCCTTGGGGCCGTGGCCGTCCGGGTTGGCACATCGAATGCTCCGCCATGGCGAAGGAGCATCTCGGCGCCACCTTCGACATCCATGGCGGCGGGCTGGACCTGATCTTCCCGCACCATGAGAACGAGATCGCGCAGAGCTGCTGCGCCAACGGCACCGACCGGCTGGCCCGCACCTGGGTTCACAACGGCTTCGTGACGGTCGAAGGCGAGAAGATGTCGAAATCGCTCGGCAACTTCTTCACCGTCCACGACCTGCTGGACGAGTTCCCCGGCGAGGCGATCCGCCTGACCCTGCTGAGCGCACACTACCGTCAGCCGCTGGACTTCACCCGCGAGGGCATCCGGCAGGCCAAGGGCGCGCTCGACCGTTGGTATCAGGCGTTGCGCGGCGAGCCGGTTCCCGCGGCGGGCGAACTGCCCTTCGACGTGCTGGCGGCGCTGGAGGACGACCTGAACAGCCCGCTCGCCATCGCGCATCTGCACGAGCTGGCGACCGCGGTGAACAAGGCAAAGAGCGATGCCGAGAAGGCCGCCGCCAAAGGTGCGCTGCTGGCGGCCGGGCAGCAACTCGGCTTGCTGCAGCAGGACCCGGAGGCGTGGTTCCGCTGGGCGCCGGCCGGCGGCGGTGCCGAGGGGCTGAGCGACGCCGACGTCGAGCAGCTGATCGCCGACCGCAAGGCCGCCCGCGCGGGGAAGAACTTCGCTGAGGCCGACCGCATCCGCAAGGAACTGGCCGACAAGGGAATCGTCCTGGAGGACGGCCCGCAGGGCACGACCTGGAAGCGGGGGTGAGGCGCTGACGCTCCCTCTCCCGGGGTGGGAGAGGGAGCAGCCCGCCACTTTGTCCCTCTTTCCACAACAAACCTTCGCCGACTCCGCTGATTATCGCGCAGGCCGATCTGGCTAATCTCCTCCTCAGACAAAACGCGGCCCACCCAGGGATTTGGGGCGGCCACCCTGAATGAGGAGACCCTGACCATGATCGACAATCGCACCGCCCCCTATGCCGCCTTCCTGCTGCGCGTCGGCCTCGGCCTGCTGTTCCTGGCCCATGGCCTGGTGCTGAAGGTGCTGACCTTCACCATTCCCGGCACCGTCGGTTATTTCGAGAGCATCGGTTACCCCGGCGTCTTCGCTTACCTCGTGATCCTCGGCGAGATCGGCGGCGGGCTGCTGCTGATCGCCGGTGTCTACACCCGCTGGATCGCGCTGGCCCTGCTGCCGATCATGATCGGCGCCACGCTGCAGCATGTCGGCAATGGCTGGGTGTTCAATTCGCAGGGCGGTGGTTGGGAGTTCCCGGCCTTCTGGACGGTCCTGCTGGTGGTGCAGTCGCTGTTGGGTGAGGGGACCTTCGCCTTGAAGGTTCCGGCGCTGGGCACCCCGGCCGCCCGTCGCGAACTGGCCTGAACCGCAACCGGAAAGCGGCATTCCATGACGACCCGGAGCGGGGAGGGGGCAATTTGCCTCTTCCCCGTTCCGCGTCGCCGTCCCATTTGGTAGATAGGACGGAGACCAACCGGAGAGCCTGATGACCGTTTCGCCGAACGACCAGCAAAAGACGGATTCGTCCGGGGTCCTGAATCTGCTGGACGACCTGATCGCCAAGGCGCGCGCCGCCGGTGCGGATGCCGCCGATGCCGTGCTGTTCGACAGCGCGTCCGTGTCCCTGTCCCATCGGCTGGGCCAGACCGAGAAGCTGGAGCGCTCCGAATCCGGCGATCTCGGCCTGCGGGTGTTCGTCGGCAAGCGGCAGGCCATCGTCTCCTCGACCGACCGCAGCGGCAAGGCGCTGGACGAGCTGGTCGAACGCGCCATCGCCATGGCCCGCGTGGTGCCGGAGGACGGCTTCGCCGGCATCGCCGATCCGGAGCAGCTGGCCCGCAGCTGGCCCGACCTCGACATCTGCGACAGCGAAGAGCCTTCGGCGGAAACGCTGATCGAGCGCGCCCGCATCGCCGAAGAGGCGGCGCTGGCGGTCCAGGGCGTCACCAACTCCGAAGGGGGCGATGCCGGCTGGAGCCGCTCGACCATCGCGATCGCTGCTTCCAATGGCTTCGCCGGCAGCTACGGCGTGTCGCGCCAGTCCTTGTCGGCGTCCGTCCTGGCCGGGACCGGCACGGGAATGGAGCGCGACTACGACTATGACAGCAAGGTCTATGGCGCCGACCTGCGCGATCCGGCCGAGATCGGCCGCGAGGCCGGCGAGCGCGCCGTCCGCCGCCTGAACCCGCGCCGGGTGAAGAGCTGCAAGGTGCCGGTGTTCTTCGACCCGCGGGTATCGCGCGGCCTGCTTGGCCATCTGACCGGCGCCATCAGCGGACCCAGCATCGCCCGCGGCACCAGCTTCCTGAAAGACAAGATGGGGCAGCGCATCTTCGCGCCCTCCATCACCATCGTCGACGACCCGCATGTGAAGCGCGGCCTGCGCTCCCGCCCCTTCGATGCGGAGGGCGTCGAAGTGTCGCGCCGCACGATCATCGAGGACGGCATGCTGACGACCTGGCTGCTCGACCTGCGCTCCGCCCGGCAACTCGGCCTGCAGACCACCGGCCATGCCGCCCGCGGCACCTCCGGCCCGCCCGGCCCGGCGCCGGCCAACGTCTATATGGCCGCCGGCAAGCGCAGCCGCGCCGACATGCTGGCGGAGATCAAGGACGGCTTCTACGTCACCGACCTGATGGGCATGGGCGTCAACGGCGTTACCGGCGATTACAGCCGCGGCGCCGGCGGTTTCTGGATCGAGAACGGCCAGATCACCTATCCCGTCAACGAGATCACCATTGCCGGCAACCTCAAGGACATGTTCCTGAACATGGAGGCCGCCGACGACCTGGAGCTGCGCTTCGGCATGGATGCGCCGACCGTGCGCATCGACGGCATGACCATCGCCGGCATGTAACGGCCGGCGGGATTTGGGGCGGAGGCGTCTCCGCCCGTCTCTTCATCACTTGGCATCGTTCTTGCGCAGACAGCGGGCAACCCAAAGCGGGTTCGCCCGCTTTTTGTGCTGCATTTCCGCCACTCTGCCTGTCCAAACGTCAGCTAGGCCCTTGCGCATATTTGCCTGATCTGTTAGCAATCTGCCGCTTTTTTGGGCGAAATGCTGAAGGTTTGTGCAAATGGATGCGGCAAAGACGGGTGGCGACGTCCTTTTCGTGCTGATGGGCGCGGTGATGGTGCTGGCGATGCATTGCGGCTTCGCCCTGCTGGAGGTCGGGACGGTCCGGCGCAAGAATCAGGTCAACGCGCTGGTGAAGATCCTGTCGGACTTCGCCATGTCGACCATCGCCTATTTCTTCGTCGGCTATGCGGTGGCGTATGGCGTCGATTTCTTCGCCGACGCCCACACGCTGGTCGGCAAGGGCGCCGGCGGCTTCGCGGCCTACGGCTACGATCTCGTGAAGTTCTTCTTCCTGGCGACCTTCGCCGCCGCGGTGCCGGCCATCGTGTCGGGCGGCATCGCCGAGCGCGCCAAGTTCTGGCCGCAAGCCGGCGCCACGCTTGCCCTGATCGCGCTGTTCTACCCGCTGCTGGAAGGCACGGTCTGGGGCACCCGCTTCGGGCTGCAGAACTGGATGGCCGCGACCTTCGGTCAGCCCTTCCACGACTTCGCCGGGTCGGTGGTGGTGCATGCCTTCGGCGGCTGGGTGGCGCTGGGCGCCGTGCTGAACCTGGGCAACCGACGCGGCCGCTATCGTCCCAACGGATCGCTGATCGCCATTCCGCCGTCGAACATCCCCTTCCTGGCGCTGGGCGCCTGGGTGCTGTGTGTCGGCTGGTTCGGCTTCAACGTGATGAGCGCGCAGGTGCTGGACGGCGTGACCGGCCTGGTCGCGCTGAACTCGCTGATGGCGATGGTCGGCGGCATCGTCACCTCACTGGTCATCAGCCGCACCGACCCCGGCTTCGTCCACAACGGCGCGCTGGCCGGTCTGGTGGCGGTCTGCGCCGGCTCCGACGTGATGCACCCGCTGGGCGCGCTGCTCACCGGCGGCATCGCCGGCCTGCTGTTCGTCTGGGCCTTCAACAAGTGCCAGATCGACTGGAAGATCGACGACGTGCTGGGCGTGTGGCCGCTGCATGGGCTGTGCGGCCTGACCGGTGGCCTGCTGGCCGGCGCCTTCGGGCAGGAGGCGCTGGGCGGCCTGGGCGGCGTGTCGATCCTCAGCCAGATCGTCGGCACGCTGGGTGGTGCCGGCTTTGGCTTCGCCGCAGGTCTGGCGGTCTACGGCCTGCTGCGCGTCACCGTCGGTATCCGCCTGGACCCCGAGCAGGAGTACAAGGGCGCCGACCTGTCGTTGCACCACATCACCGCGTACCCGGAAGAGGACGCGCCCGGCATGTAATGCGCCGCGCACAACTCCGCCGCCCCTTGGCCAACTCTTGCTTTGCCGGGGCGGCGGCTTTAGTGTCCGGCGCGAACTCCTCCCCCTCACGACGCCGGATTTTGACCGCCCCATGAAGGCCGCCATCGTCGTTTTCCCCGGCTCCAACCGCGAACGCGACGCCGTCGCCGCGCTGGAGGCCGTCAGCGGGACCAAGCCGCATCTGGTCTGGCACCGCGACACCGAACTGCCCAAGGTCGACCTGATCGTCGTGCCCGGCGGCTTCTCCTATGGCGATTACCTGCGCTCCGGCGCCATGGCGGCGCATTCGCCGATCATGCGCGAGGTGAAGGCGCGGGCCGATCAGGGCGTCCGGGTTCTCGGCGTCTGCAACGGCTTCCAGATCATCACCGAGGCCGGGCTGCTGCCCGGCGCGCTGATGCGCAACGGCGCGCTGAAGTTCGTCTGCCGCGTCCAGCATCTGCGGGTGGAGAACACCGACAGCCCCTTCACGAAGAAATACGCGAAGGGCCAGATCGTCCGCTTCCCCGTGGCCCATGGCGACGGCAACTACTGGACCGACGCGGAGACGGTGAAGCGGCTGGACGGCGAAGGCCAGGTCGCCTTCCGCTATGTCGGTGACGAAGCGCGCAGCGATCCGCGCGGCAACCCGAACGGCTCGGTGTCCGACATCGCCGGCATCTTCAACGCCAAGCGCACCGTGCTGGGCCTGATGCCGCACCCCGAGGACGCGGTGGAGGCCCTGCACGGCAACACCGACGGCAAGCCCATGTTCGAAGGTCTGGTGGAGGCCCTGTCGTGAGCGCTGAAGCTACCAAGGCGCAGGAGCGTCCGGTTTCCGCCGAACTCGCCAAGGAGTTCGGCCTGTCCGCCGAGGAATACCAGAACGCCCTGGATATCCTGGGCCGCACCCCGACCTTCACCGAGCTGGGCATCATCTCGGTCATGTGGTCGGAGCATTGCTCCTACAAGTCGTCGAAGGTGTGGCTGAAGACGCTGCCGACCACCGGCCCGCAGGTGATCTGCGGCCCCGGCGAAAATGCCGGCGTGGTCGACATCGGTGACGGCGACGCCGTCATCTTCAAGATGGAGAGCCACAACCACCCGTCCTACATCGAGCCCTACCAGGGCGCGGCGACTGGCGTCGGCGGCATCCTGCGCGACGTGTTCACGATGGGCGCGCGCCCCATCGCCAACATGAACGCGCTGCGTTTCGGCTCGCCCGACCATCCCAAGACCCGCCATCTGGTGTCGGGCGTGGTCGCCGGCATCGGCGGCTACGGCAACTGCGTCGGCGTGCCGACCGTGGGCGGTGAGACCAACTTCCACCCGGCCTACAACGGCAACATCCTGGTCAACGCCATGACCGTGGGTGTCGCCAAGACCGACAAGATCTTCTATTCGGCCGCCGCCGGCATCGGCAACCCGGTCGTCTATGTCGGGTCCAAGACCGGCCGCGACGGCATCCACGGCGCCACCATGGCGTCGGCCGAGTTCACCGAGGATTCGGAGGAGAAGCGCCCGACCGTGCAGGTCGGCGACCCCTTCACCGAGAAGCTGCTGATCGAAGCCTGCCTGGAGCTGATGGAGACGGACGCCATCGTCGCCATCCAGGACATGGGCGCCGCCGGTCTGACCTCCTCCTCGGTCGAGATGGCCGGCAAGGGCGGTCTGGGCATCGAGCTGACGCTCGACACCCTGCCGATGCGCGAACAGGCGATGACGCCCTATGAGATCATGCTCTCCGAAAGCCAGGAGCGCATGCTGATCATCCTGAAGCCCGGCCGCGAGGAGGTGGCGAAGGCCATCTTCGACAAGTGGGAGCTGGACTTCGCCGTCATCGGCCATCTGACCGACACCGGCAACCTCGTCATCAAGATGTATGGCGAGACCTGGTGCGACATGCCGATCGCCCCTGTGTCCAACGCCGCGCCGGAATACAACCGTCCGTGGGAGCCGACGCCGAAGGCGTCCGACCTCGACGACAGCGCGCTGGCCGGCTATTCCGGCGATCTCGGCGACACCCTGACCAAGCTGTTCGGCTGCCCCGATCTGGCCTCCAAGCGCTGGATCTGGGAGCAGTATGACAGCCTCGTCGGTGGCGACACCCGCTTCATGTCGGGTCAGGCCGACGCCGCGGTCGTTCGCGTGCCCGGCCAGACCAAGGCGGTCGCCATCACCACCGACTGCACCCCGCGCTACTGCCTGGCCGACCCGGTCGAAGGCGGCAAGCAGGCAGTGGCCGAGGCGTGGCGCAACCTGTCGGCGGTGGGCGCTCTGCCGCTCGCCATCACCGACAACATGAACTTCGGCAACCCCGAGAAGCCGCGGATCATGGGCCAGTTCGTCGGCGCCGTTCAGGGCATCGGCGAGGCCTGCAAGGCGCTGGACTTCCCGGTCGTGTCGGGCAACGTCTCGCTCTACAACGAGACGAACGGCGAGGCGATCCTGCCGACTCCGGCAATCGGCGGCGTCGGCATCATGCCGGACGCGATGATCGCGGTCGGCATCGCCTTCAAGAATGAGGGCGACGTCATTCTCGCCGTGGGCGACACGAAAGGCCACATCGGCCAGTCGATCTTCCTGCGCGAGATCCTCGGCCGCGAGGAGGGGGCTCCCCCGCCGGTCGATCTGGCGGTGGAGCGTCGCAACGGCGACTTCGTCCGCGGCCTGATCCGCGACGGTCTGGTGGTGTCGAGCCACGACGTGGCCGATGGCGGCCTGATCGTCACCATCGCCGAGATGGCGCTGGCCGGCGGCATCGGCGCCTATCTGACCGGCTTCGACGGTGCCAGCCCGCGCGTGCTGTTCGGCGAAGACCAGGGCCGCTACGTCCTGGCCGTCCGTCCGGATGTTGCCGCTACGGTGCAGGAAAAGGCCAAGGCGGCCGGCGTTGCGGTCAGCGTGCTGGGCGAAACCCGCGGCACCGCGCTGTCGGGCCGCGGCGGCGACATCGTCTCGCTGAAGCGCCTGCGCGATGCCAACGAAGGCTGGCTGCCGACCTATATGGCGGCCGAGCTGTAAGACGGCCGAGCGGTAGAATGATTGGCGGGGCCGCTTCCGGTGAAGCGGCCCCGTCCGTTTTTCGGCGATCATTCCTTGCCGAACGTCCGCCATCGTGTACATACCGAAGGATCGCGCTAAACTCGCCGTCCAAAAGGGGTTGGATCGGCGTATCAACGCGCCTGGAGGCGGGGGAATGGGGTTTTCAGTCACCTTCTGGGGCGTGCGCGGCACGATTCCCTGCCCGATGGCCTCGCATCTGGGATTCGGCGGCAACACCGCTTGCGTCGAAGTGCAGGCGGGAAAGCAGCGAATCATCATCGACGCCGGCACCGGACTGCGGATGCTGGGCCGCAAGTTGCTGGCCGAGGGGGTGACCAGCGCCACGTTGCTGCTGAGCCATACCCATCTCGACCACATCAGCGGCTTTCCCTTCTTCGCACCGGCCTACACAAAGGGCTTCAGCCTCCGCGTCATCTCCGGTCATCTCACAGGCAGCCCGGACATCGAATCGGTAATGGCGCGCCAGATGGAACGGCCGCTGTTCCCGGTGCCGTTGCGCACCATGGGCGGCGACCTGAGCTTTCTTGAGGTGCCGCCCGGCCACAGCTTCAAGCTGGAGGGCGGGGTGCGCATCCACACCGCGGCGCTGAACCACCCGGATGGCGCCACCGGCTACCGGATCGAATATCAGGGCCGGTCGGTGGCCTATGTCACCGATACCGAACATGTGCCTGACCATCCCGACCGCAACATCCTGAACCTTGTCGATGGCGTCGATCTGCTGCTCTACGACTCGACCTATACGGACGAGGAATGGGCGCAGCGCGTCGGCTGGGGCCATTCGACCTGGATGGAGGCGGTGCGGATCGCCCGTGCTGCCCATGTGAAGACGCTGGGCCTGTTCCATCACGATCCCGACCACGACGATGCCACCATGGAGCGGATCGAGGCCGCGGCGAAGGCGGAGTTCCCGAACTGCTTCGCCGCGCGCGAGGGAACCACCATCTCCCTCGACTGACCTTCCCTGCGCATTGGGCATTATGACCGCCACCATCCTGATTCTGTTCACCGCCACCTATCTGGGCATGGCGCTGGGGCGCTTTCCCGGTCTCAGCATCGACCGCACCGGCATCGCGTTGGTCGCGGCGATCCTGCTTCTGGCGGCCGGTGCGCTCGACACCACGCAGTTGGTCGCGGCGGTCGATTTCCCGACGATCTTCATCCTGCTGGGGTTGATGATTCTGTCGGCGCAATATGCCGGCAGCGGCTTCTACGACTGGTGCGCGCTCCGGGTCGCGTGGGCGGCGCGGTCTCCGGCCCGGCTGCTGGCGGTGATCGTGCTGGTCGCCGGAGGCTTGTCGGCGGTTCTGGCAAACGACGTGGTCGTCTTCGCGATGACGCCGATGCTGTGCCTGGGCTTGCAGGCCCGCAAGCTGGACCCGCGGCCCTACCTGATCGCGCTTGCGGGGGCGGCCAATGCCGGATCGGCGGCCACGCTGATCGGCAATCCGCAGAACATTCTGATCGGGCAGATCGGGCATCTCGATTTCTGGCGTTTCTTGGCGGTCTGCGGTGGGCCGGCGCTTGCCGCCATGGCCATCGTCTACGTCACCGTCTGGCTCGTCTGGCGCGGCCGCTTCGGTATCCCGCAGGACATTGACGGACAGGGGCAGGTGGCGCCGGTGGCGCTCGACCGCTGGCAGTTGGGCAAGGCCGTGGCGGCGACGCTGGTGCTGCTGGTGCTGTTCACCCGCGATATCCCGCAGGAGCATGCGGTGCTGCTGGTCGCCGGCGTGATGATGATCAGCCGGCGCATGGCCAGCCGCGACATGCTGGGGATGGTGGACTGGCATCTGCTGGTGCTGTTCGCCGCACTCTTCGCCATCAACCACGCGCTGGGGCTGACCGGCATCCCGGCTGCCCTGGTCGGCGACCTGCAGGCAGCAGGATGGCTGCCCGACCGGCTGGCGGTGATGCTGCCGCTGTCGCTGGCCGGCAGCAACAGCATCGGCAACGTCCCGGCGGTGATCCTGTTGCTGGCGGCCTGGCCGTCGCCACCGGAGGGGGCACTCTACGGTCTGGCGCTGCTGTCGACCCTGGCCGGCAACCTGCTGCTGCCGGGCAGCCTTGCCAACATCATCGTGGCGGAGCGGGCGGCGGCGGCCGGTGTCCGGCTGGGCTTCGTCGAGCATGCCCGCTGCGGCGTGCCGATGGCGCTGCTGTCGATGGCGCTGGCGGCGGTCTGGCTGTGGGCCGGCGGCTGGATGGGGCTTTGACGCGGGCTCTGTGACTTGTGATCAGCGCGTGACTTTCGGGACTTCAAGCCCCTTCTGCCGGGTGCGACAAATGGGGTACTCTGTTTGCGCACCTTTGTAAATGCGCCTGGGTGGGGGAGCGCTGTGGGTCTGGTCGGCCAATTCCTTGAATTTATCGAAAGTGCGCCGAACCAGTCGCTGCGATCGCTCAGCGATCGGGTGCTGCGCAAATGTCGCGACCTGACGGGAGCGGAGGCCGGCACGATCTTCATGCTGCGCGGGCAGGGGCGACACCGGCATCTGGAGGCGGTCAGCGCCCAGAACGACGTGATCCGCACGAAACCGACGCTGTTCTCCGTGCCGGTAAGCCAAGCCTCCATCGTCGGCTATGTCGCGGCGACCGGCGAGACTCTGCTGCTGGAGGATGCCTACGCCATCGCGGAGGATCGCCCTTACAGCTTCAACCCCGCCTTCGACCAGCGCACCGGTTTCCGTACCCGTTCCATTATGGCGTTCGCGCTGAAAGGCTTCCGCGACCGGCCGATCGGGGTGGTGCAACTGATCAACCGCCGCCCTGTGGAGGGGCCGCCCACCTTCCTGCCCGAACATGAGCAGATGATTGCCCCGGTCAACCACATCGTCGGCCGGGCGCTGGAGCGGGCAGCGACGCTGGAGCGCCTGACCGAGCGCAACCGCGCCCTGACCCGGGAGCGCCGGCGCGTCGCCGAACTTCAGGCGGAGACGGAGCGCGCCTTCATGGTGTCCGTCAATCTGCTGGCCCGCGCCGCCGAGGTGCATGACGAGGACACCGGCAATCACATCCTGCGCGTCAACGAATACTCCCACGCGCTGGCGAGCTGGGCCGGCTGCAGCCGCGCCTTCTGCAACGAAATCCGCTTTTCCGCCGCCCTGCACGATGTCGGCAAGATGAGCGTCGATCAGGCGGTGCTGCACAAGAAGGGCCGGCTCGACGACCGTGAACTGGCGGAGATGCGGCGCCATCCGGTGTATGGCCACGATATTCTGGTCGCGTCGGATCGGCTGAAGATGGCCGCAGAGATCGCGCTGTACCACCACGAACAGTGGGCCGGCACCGGCTATCCGCGTGGCCTGAAAGGGGAGGAAATCCCGCTGGCCGCCCGCATCGTCGCCATCGCCGACTGCTACGACGCCCTGCGCAGTGCCCGTCCCTACAAGCCGTCATTCAGCCATGAAAAGGCGGTCGACATCCTGCTGAACGGTGACGACCGCCTGGATCCCAGGGTCCATTTCGATCCGCGCCTGCTCTCGCTGTTCGCCGGCCGCCACGCGGAGTTCGATGCGATCTGGGAGCGGCTGAAGGATCAGGAGACTCTTGCGGTCTGAGACTGGCGCGGTCTGAGAAGCCGGCGGATCACTCCGCCGGGTTGGTCGCGGCGAGCGCACGGCGGCGGACCCAGCGGAAGCTCTTGATGCCCAGCCACAGGCCGCCGATGGCGAGGCCGGTCAGCAGCAGGATCTTCGGCCCATCCTCGCCGATGGCGGCGGCGGCTTCACCGAACAGGTAACCGGCACCGGCAAAGCTCCAGGCCCAGATGCCGGCGGCGATGAAGTTCCAGAACAGGAAACGGGACCACGGCATGCCGGAGGTGCCGATGGCGACGGACGCGATGTTGCGCACGCCATAGAGGAAGCGGAACACCAGAATGAAGGCGACGCCGTATCTCTCCAGCCAGCTCAGAACCCGGCATGCATGGGCATCGGCGGATGGAAAGCGGGCCAGTGCCCTTTTGCCCCAGCGACGGCCCAGCCAGAACCACACCTGATCGCCCATGAAGCTGCCGATCCACACCGAGCCGACCAGCCAATACAGATTGACGATGCCAAGTTTGGCGCCCATCCCGCCGAAGATTACAAATGTTTCACCTTCAAAAAAGGCCCAGATAAAGGCCATCGGGTAAAAGGCATTCCCCCATTCCTGCAACCAAGTGATCCAGTCCAAAGCCCCCTCCGGGAGACGTCTCTTGTGGGTTCGGCGGGCCCGGCGGCGCTTTATAACCGCTTTATTGTGCGATGCGGCATGCAGAGCGTGGGCTGGAACAGATCATGACATAAAGCCCCGCCGTTTGTCTCGGAAACTTTATTGACTAAGGGGTCGTCCCAGTGGTGGGGATGGATCAGAAATCGTCGCCGGACAATTCGCCGACGGCCTGCCGCGCGGCGCGTAGAAGGGCGGGGTTGGGCTCCATCGCGGCCTCCCCATCCTCGCCGTCGGCATCGCTGTGATCTGGGGCGGCGCGGCGTTTCAGCTCGCGGGCCGCCTCGATCAGCAGATGGGCCAGACGCTGGTCGGGCAGCGCCTGCACCAATGCCCGAAGCTCGGGATTGGACAACGCGGCCGGATCGAAGGCCGGCGGAGGCGGTGGCGGGGCTGGCGGAGCGAGCGGCAGTGTCGCGACAGTCGCCGCCATTGCCGCCGCCCTCGGCAGAGGGGCGGCCTCCCGCACCACATCGACCGCGACCTGGGCGGCCATCGTCGAAGACGTGGCAGCCGTCGCGGTAGCCCGCACCCGGCGCGGCTTGCGCGCCGGTTCGGTCTCCGGCAGATCGTCGAACAGAAGCCGTTGGACGCTCATCGCTGCGGTTGCCCCCTGCGCTCCACCAATACCCACCCACACCGGCGGCGCTTCCCGCACCGGCCATTCGCTGTTCACCCGCAGTTTGCGGTGTGTTCTCTTTTCATTCTAGGAAGAGTGCCGGGTTTGTCGAGCGGATTCTGGCGGCTATGCCCGACAGCCGTCCCCGGAAGCATGCTGGAGAGCCGTCGCCTCCAGGAAGCGTTCCGGTCGCAGCACCCGCGTTTCACCGGCCCGACGCACCGACAGGAGCTGCCGGTCGACCGTCACCAGCCAGGGCACCGATCCACCGACCGCCGCGGCCAGGAACATGTCATCCTCCGGATCGCGGCACAGGCGTCCGACCGCGGCGGGGGCGACCAGCGTCGTCTCCTCCCGGATGCGATCCAGGAAGGCGCGGCGATCCGCCGCGGGGGTATAGCGGTCGAAGGTCGGCCGCATCAGCACCTCTTCCAACTCCGCCAGCGTCTCGGTGCTGCCGACCAGGCCCCGCTCGGCGCGCACCCGCTCCACGCAGCGGCGGATCGCGTCATGCCGGCGTGCCGCGGCATCACCCAGCAGCGCATAGGCAACCAGGATGTTGGTGTCGAGCACGGCCCGGATCGGCATGGGAGCCGAAGGGCGAACCGTGTCGGGGGCGGCAGTGTTGCGGCTGAGCATTGATATATTGCTGGACCATTGCGGTTGAAGTTGTCGGGGCCGATGCGAAGCGTCTGTTGTGGGCAGGGGCGCTTTGCGGTAAGAAGCCCGCAAGGTGTGAACGGAACCTTTAGGACGGAAATATCGGCATGACCAGCATCCTCGTCGTCGACGACAGCCGACTGGCGCGCAACATGGTCTCCAGCGTCATCGCCTCTCTGCGGCCTGACTGGACCATCGTCACCGCAGCCAGCGGCGAAGAGGGGCTGGAGATCGTCGGCGAGGTGCCGCCGGTCGCCGCCATCGTCGATTACAACATGCCGGGCATGGACGGGCTGCAGCTGGCCGAGCGGCTGAAGGAGCGCTTCGTCGGCCTGCCCATCGGCCTGCTGACCGCCAACGTTCAGGACGCGCTGAAGCGCAAGGCCGAGGCGCTGGGCGTCCGTTTCATCGCCAAGCCGATCACCTCGGACAAGATCCGCGACTTCCTCGCCGCGGCCGGGCAGTGACGCCGATGGCCGACTCCACATCCGCCGGACCGGCATCGGAAGACCCGCTTCGTCTCGACGCCGACGAGGCCGACGCCATTGCCGAGCTGTTCAACATCGGCATGGGCGAACCGGCCGCCGCGCTCAGCTCCATGCTGGGCGAGGAGGTGCATCTGTCGGTGCCGTCCTTCGCGGTGTCGACCCGCGCCCGCATCACCAGCGAGGTGGGCGGCGAACTGGAGGGCGATCAGCCGGTCTGCGCCGTGCGTGGCGCCTTCACCGGCCCCTTCACCGGCGAAGCGATGCTGATCTTCCCGGAACGCGGCACGCTGGCCCTGGTCGGCCGGCTCGTTCCCGTCGATCCCGCCGTCGAGGCGCCGGGCGAGATGGAGCAGGATGCGCTGACCGAGATCGGCAACATCATCCTGAACGGCTGCCTCGCCAGCCTGTCCAACCTGATCGGCGGCGAGTTGTCGGGCGCGGTTCCGGGCTATGGCACCGGCGCGCCGGCGGCGGTCATCGGGTCCGCCACCGACCCGGTGCTGTTCGTGCGCATCGACATGGCGCTGGCCGCCGGCGATGCCAGCGGTCACGCGCTGTTCCTGCTGGACATCGCCTCGCTGGACGCCTTCCGCGAGGCGATCCGGCGGGCTTTGGCGGGGCTCTGATAGAGAGGTTGAGGGGAGGGGGAGGCTTTTGCCCCCTCCCCACCCCTCCCCCACCTTCGGTGGGAGAGGGAACTCCGCCGCTTCACGATTAAATTACGTTGCAAGCGTCCCACCCCTCCCCCGCCAAAGGCGGGGGAGGGGTGGGGAGGGGGCAAAAACCTTTACCCCTCGATCTTCGAGAAGTCGGCCACCGCGTTCAGCGTCGTCCGGATCTGCGTCAGCAAGCGCAGGCGGTTGGCGCGCAGGTCCTTGTCCTCCGCATTCACCGTCACCTCGTCGAAGAAGGCGTCCACCGGGCCGCGCAGCTTTGCGAGCGCCGCCATGGTGCCGGTGAAGTCCTCTTTGGCAATATAAGGTTCTGCAACATCGTTGACTTCTCCCAGCGCACTGTAAAGAGCCTGCTCTTCGGCAGTGACGAGCTGAGAAATGTCAATTTGACCTTCGTAGCTGCGACCGTCCTTCTTCTCCTCGATGCGGACGATGTTGGAGGCACGCTTATAGGCCGCCAGCAGATTGGCGCCCTCATCGGACCCGACGAAGTCCTGCAGAGCCTTCACTCGTGCCAGCAGCCGCACCAGATCGTCCTCGCCGCCGAGGGCGAACACGGCATCGACCAGATCGTGACGGACGCCCTGCTCGCGCAGCACCACCTTCAGGCGGTCGGCGACGAAGGACATCAGGTCGCCGCCGACGCTGCCGGCCGGGGCGAAGCCGCTGACCGTATAAGCACCGTGGGCGGCGGTGAAGACCTCGGACAGCTTCACCCGCAGCCCGTTCTCCAGCACCAGCCGGATCACGCCCAGCGCGGCACGGCGCAGCGCGTAGGGGTCCTTCGAACCCGTCGGCTTTTCGTCGATGGCGAAGAAGCCGACCAGCGTGTCGATCTTGTCGGCCAGCGCCACCGCCACCGAAACCGGCGCAGTCGGGCAGGAATCCGACGGACCCAGCGGCTTGTAGTGGTCGGCGATGGCGTTGGCGACGTCGGCGCTCTCGCCCTGGCCCAGCGCATAGTAGCGGCCCATGATCCCCTGAACCTCGGGGAACTCGCCGACCACCTCGGTCACCAGATCGGCCTTGCACAGCAGGGCGGCGCGGCTGGCGGCATCGCTGTCGGCGCCGATGGCGCGGGCGATCTCGGCGGCCAGCAGCTGCACGCGGGTGACCTTCTCGGCCACCGTGCCCAGCTTGGCATGGAAGGTGATCTTCTCCAGCGCCGGGACGCGGGCTTCCAGCTTGGTCTTGCGGTCCTGGTCCCAGAAGAACTTGGCGTCGGACAGGCGGGCGCGAAGAACGCGCTCGTTGCCGGCGACCACGGCCTTGCCGCCGTCCAGCGTCTCGGTGTTCGCCACGACGATGAAGCGCGGGGCCATCCGGCCCTCGGCGTCCAGCACGGCGAAATACTTCTGGTGGGTGCGCATCGAGGTGATGAGCACCTCCGACGGCACGTCCATGAAGCTCTCGTCGATGTTGCCCATCAGCACGACCGGCCATTCGACGAGGCCGGCGACCTCCTCCAGCAGCGCGTCATCGGGCGACAGGGTTAGGCCCTGGGCCTTGGCCAGAGCCTCGGCGTCGGCCTTGATCTTGGCCTTGCGCTCCTCGCGGTCGAGCACGACCTTGGCGGCGCGCAGCTTCTCCTTGTAGTCGGCGAAGCTTTCCACCGTGAAGGCGTCGGGCGCCAGGAAGCGGTGGCCGCGGGTGCCGTTGCCGAAAGCGATGCGGCCCTGGGTGCCGCCGATGTCATAGCCGCCGTCGAGAACGCGCCCGCCGAACAGAGCGATGATCGAGTGCAGCGGACGGACCCAGCGCACGGTGCCGGTGCCCCAGCGCATCGACTTCGGCCAGGGCAGCTCCGCCATGGCGGCGGGGATGATCTCCGCCAGCACTTCGGCGGTTTCGCGCCCCTTTTTCTCGGTCACCGCGAAGTAGAAGACGCCCTTGCCGGTGTCGCGCTGCTCGCACTGGTCGAGGCTGTCGAGGCCGGCCGACTTCAGGAAGCCGGCGACCGCCTGCTCCGGTGAGCCGACGCGCGGACCCTTCTTCTCCTCGCGCACGTCGGCGGTGCGCTCCGGCAGACCGTCGACCACCAGCGCCAGACGGCGCGGGGTGGAGTGGGCTTCGGCCGTGGCGAAGGTCAGGCCGTTCGCCGCCAGCTTGTCGGTAACGAGGCGCTTCAGGTCGTCGGCGGCCCGCGCCTGCATGCGGGCGGGGATTTCTTCGGAGAAGAATTCGATCAGGAGTTCGGTCATTGGATTACTTCGCCCCCGTCCAGACTTCGCAGCAGGCCTTGGCCAGCGCGCGCACGCGGCCGATATAGGCGGCGCGCTCGACAACGCTGATCACGCCGCGGGCGTCCAGCAGGTTGAACAGATGCGACGCCTTGATGCACTGGTCATAGGCGGGCAGCGCAAGGTTCTGCGCCACCAGCGCCTGGCACTCGGCCTCGGCGTCTTTGAAATGCTGGAGCAGCATGTCGGTGTTGGCGAACTCGAAGTTATGCTTCGAGTATTCGACCTCGGCGCGCTTGAACACGTCGCCGTACTTCACACCCTGGCCGTTGAAGTCCAGGTCATAGACATTCTCGACGCCCTGCACATACATGGCGAGGCGTTCCAGCCCATAGGTCAGCTCGACCGCGACCGGATCGCATTCGATGCCGCCGACCTGCTGAAAATAGGTGTACTGCGTCACTTCCATGCCGTCGCACCACACTTCCCAGCCCAGGCCCCAGGCGCCCAGAGTCGGGCTTTCCCAGTCGTCCTCGACGAAGCGGATGTCATGCAGCGCCGGGTCGATGCCGATGGCGCGCAGGCTGTCCAGGTAAAGCTCCTGCGCGTTGGCCGGCGAGGGCTTCATGATGACCTGGTACTGGTAATAGTGCTGCAGGCGGTTCGGGTTCTCGCCATAGCGGCCGTCCTTCGGCCGGCGCGACGGCTGGACATAGGCCGCCTTCCAGGCATCGGGACCCAGCGCGCGCAGCGTGGTCGCCGGGTGGAAGGTGCCGGCGCCGACCTCCATGTCGTAGGGCTGCAGGATGACGCAACCCTGCTCCGACCAGAACTGGTGGAGCTTGAGGATCAGGGCCTGGAACGACAGGCCGCGGCGGTCGGCGGAGTTTCCGCCGTCGGAAGTCCCGATCTGGGAGGCCATGGACGGTCCACAATAGAAATGTTGAAAACGCGCCGCACGATAGGCGGGTGCCACCGCCAAATCAAGCCGCAGCGCGGAAAGGCCGCTCCCGCGGTCAGCGGCCGTAGGGGCAGGCGGGACGGCCGCAGGACACGGCGGAGCGGGGGGCGACATAGGCGCCGCATTCCGGACATTTCTCCATGTCCTCCGCCTCCACGGCGTAGGAGCCGGCGTCGCGCGACGAGGCGCCGGGTGCGGCATCGCGCCGTCCGGATTGATTGGGGCCGTCCTGGCGGCGGGCGGCGCTGCGGGCGCGGCCGATCTCCTGCACGCGGTTGACCCAGCGCCAGCCGTACCAGACCGCGCCGATCACCAGCGCAAGGAGAATTATCTTGGACAAGGATATCATCGCCGGCAGCCCGTCTGATCTCCCGGGCATTCAGCCCGCGGGCGACGGGAAGTCAAGAGAATAGGGCGGAAACGGAAAGGGCGGGACCGCCGCAAGGGGAGGCGGCGGTCCCATCCGGCCGCTTTACTTGGCGGCGACGGCCGGTTGCCAGCTGTATACCGGAACGACACCGTAGGTGCGGGTCATGTCGGCCTGCCGCACGCTGCGCACCAGCACCTCCGTACCAGTGGCGACGCGGATGTCGGTGCCGAGCAAGCCGCAATCCTCCGGCACGATGTTGATGCACTGGGTGGCGTCGACCCGGGTCAGCACGATGTCGAAGGGCAGGCCGTTGCGGGCATAGACGCCGAGCAGGCCGGGGGCGGAGGTCGCCGTACGCAGCGTCACCACCCCGGCCGGCAGCGCGCGGTCGCTGGGCGCGGTCGGACGCTGGTTGTGGCTTTCGTCCCAAATGGGCTGGCCCGAGGAATCCAGCTTGGACTGGGCTGCGGCACCGCCGCTGAAGCCGGTGAGGGCCAGGGTCGCGCCGCTCATTGCCGTCAGGGCCAGAACCGCCATCCGAAACCGCGACATCGTCGTACTCCGTTCTTGTGTCCGTTCTTCTTGTCCCCACGGTCGCGGGACCGGGAGGCGCGCTACTATATGGGATGCCGGGCGCGCCGCCACCCTAGCCCAGAACGCCTAGGGTGTTCCGCTTAGATGAAGGGGTAGTACCGACAGTTCGCTCTGGACGGACGGCTGATGCCTGTGAATGATGATTCGTCCATGCGTTGTTTACCACGGGGCCGCTATGTGTCTTCGGTTGTCGATTGTCCTCGATCTGCGCGCGACGCCAAGGGGCCTCGCAAAGGATATTCCCGGCTTGGGTTTGCCGTTTTTCCGGGGTTTTCTGGTCGGCGATGGTGGCATCCATGGGTGAACCGGTGCTGGAAACCGCGCGTCTGATCCTTCGGCCTACGCATGCGGAGGATTTCGACTCCTGGGCTGCGATGATGACCGATCCCCAGGCGACCGTCTTCATCGGCGGCCTGCAATCGCGTTCCGTGGCATGGCGGGGGTTCGTCGGCATGGCCGGTGCCTGGGCGATCCAGGGCTTCGGCATGTTTTCGGTGATCGAGAAGGACAGCGGCCGGTGGGTTGGGCGGGTCGGCCCATGGGTGCCCGAAGGCTGGCCGGTGACGGAGGTTGGCTGGGTTCTTCCACGCGAATGCTGGGGGCGCGGCTATGCGATGGAGAGTGCCGTCGCGGCCATCGACTGGGTGTTCGAGCATCTCGGCTGGACCGAGGTCGTCCACTCGATCCACCCGGACAATGCGGCCTCGCAGGCCGTGGCGCGCCGTCTTGGTTCCCGAATCCGCGGGTCGGGTCTTCTGCCTGAACCGATGGTCCCGGCCGAGGCCGATTTCTGGCGCCAGACCCGGGAGGAGTGGTTCGGCGGCGGCCGCACTCAAGCAGTCCGGTCGTTGCAGAGTCGGGCCTGATGATTCGATGGCTTGACGGTAGCAATATTCCCATCGAGCGCAACTTTATAACTTGTTCGAGGCTGAGGCTTCACAGTACCGTCGTCATGTCCGCTGGAACTGGCCGGCATGAATGATGGAGGCGATGAACATGGCCGACTCGACGGCTCTCGATCTCTTGAAGTCCCTCGCTACCGACCATGGCTTTCGCAGCCAGTTGCGATCCCTCGACGCACGGGGAAAGCGCGATCTTCTCCAGCGTTGCGGCTTCGGAACGCTGACGGCGTCCGACATGCGCACGGCTGCTGCAAACGTCTTCGGCACGCAAGCCGAGGCTGCTCCGGCCGTTGCTTCCAACCTCGCTTCGAGCGCAGGCATGATTGCCGAAGTTGCCGCGAGCGCGTCTGCGATCGAGACGACTGATGGCCGTGCGCTGACTCCGCGGCTTGTCGCTGCCAGTGCGTCGCTGATCGAGACGGTCGACGGTCGTGCGCTGGTGCCGCGGCATGTCGCCGCCAGCGCGTCGGCGATTGAAACGGTCGATGCCCATATGATGGCGTCGTTCACCGCAAATTTCAGCCGTGCGTCTGCCTCTGCTTACCAGAAGGCCGCCTGAATCCAGGAGCGGAAATGCGAGGCTGACTGGAGCAATGCCGAGTCGCTCCACTCGGCCCGCCGCTTTTGGCTTTGTTCATTGCGGCTACCGATTCGTCTTTGCATGGTGCAATTGATATCCGACGCAGTCTGATTGATTCGCCGTGTTTTCTTTGTGAGTCGATACCATTTTCGGCGCCGTTTCGATGCCGGGGCGTCACCTGACACGCCAGCGCCCCAACATTAAATTCACGCGCGAATCATCGGAAGCCGTCGGATTTTGGTAGAAACTGACTCGATTGCCTATGCTATTGGTTTAGCTGTTGCTCAACGATAGTAACAATCGAATTGGCAGTCCCGTTGCAGGAGGGGCCAAATGGCCAGCGAACAGGCTCTTGACCTTATAAAGCGTCTCGCCACTGATGGCGGATTTAGGGATCAGTTGAACACGTCGGATATTGCCGGCAAGCAAGCGCTTCTTGCGCAGGGCGGTTTCGCCGGAATAACGGCGGAGGATGTGCGGTCTGCTGCGGCCGAGGCATTCGGCAGCCTGTCAGACGAGACGGGTGTCGCAACCGTCGCTGAATCGATCGCGAATGCGGCGTCGGCTGTTTCGCTGGCCGGCGTTGCGCTTCCGTCCTTTGCCGGCGCGGGCATGGCCGGCCACGCCGCCGCAGGTGCTGCCGGTACGGCCGGGTTCGCCGCCGCCGGCGCTCCGTCGCCCGCGGCCAGTGCCGCCGGTATGGCCGGGTTTGCTGCGGCCGGCGCTCCGTCTCCTGCGGCCAGTGCCGCCGGTATGGCTGGGCACGCTGCGGCAGGTGCTGCCGGTACGGCCGGGTTTGCTGCGGCCGGCGCTCCGTCTCCAGCGGCCAGTGCTGCTGGCATGGCCGGCCACGCCGCCGCAGGTGCTGCCGGTACGGCCGGGTTCGCCGCCGCGGGTGCCGGTACGGCCGGGTTTGCTGCGGCCGGCGCTCCGTCTCCTGCGGCCAGTGCCGCCGGTATGGCTGGGCACGCTGCGGCAGGTGCTGCCGGTACGGCCGGGTTTGCTGCGGCCGGCGCTCCGTCTCCCGCGG
>CBFGPE010000087.1:0-31399 GCA_965650625.1 uncultured Azospirillum sp.
GCGGTCAGCGCCTTGGGAACGATCGACATGGAGGGTGGAGCCGAAGCGGCGAGACGAACCAGACCGGTGCGGCCATGGCGCATGTCGACCGTGCGCCGGCGCAGGGCGCCGAGTTCCGAAAAAATCCGCTCAGCCTCCGGATACAGTTCGTTGGCCTCCTGCGTCGGCACCAGACGCCCGCGCACCCGGTCGAACAGCTTGAAGCCGAGCTGATCCTCGGCGTGCAGCAGAATCTGGCTCAAGGCCGGCTGCGAAATGTTCAGCATCGCCGCCGCCCCGGTCACGGTTCCACAGCGCATCAGCATGCAGAAGACTTCCAGTTGGCGGGCTTGCATTCGCGATCCTGGGCGCTGGCGGAATAGGGCAGAGACGGCAAAGCCGGGCCACGACTATAGCGACCAGCGCTCCTCAGGGGAGAGGCATTTCGGCACTCAAGCCCGCACCGTCCCCGTTCCCGCGCAAGACGTCCAGGAACCGCTCCAGCACCAGATTCGGCTGGGCGCCCTTCTTCGTCACCACCTGGAACTCCAGGGCATGATGGAAGGTGTCGGGCAGCAGCGCCCGCATCATGCCGCGCTCGACCCATTGCCGGGCATAATGGGTGGGCAAAAAGCCGACATAGCATCCGGTGAGGATCAGGAATGCCACTCCTTCGCGGTCGGTGGCCGTGGCGGTGTTGTTCAGCTCATGGGGAAGCTGCGCCTGGGTCGGCGCCACGGCGTCGGCCGCCTCCACCGCCTCGCGCGTCACCGCGCTCTCGGGACGGTCGAACAGCGGATGACCGTTGCCGCAATAGAGCAACGACTCCTCCTGGTAAAGCGGCAGACCGGCCAATCCCGGCAGCCCCCGGCGGACCGGAACGACGCCGACGTGCAACTGCCCGTCCAGCACGCCCCGCTCGATCTCGTTGGGAGGAATCATGCGGATATTGACGCGAACCTCCGGCGCCAGCCGCTTCAGACCCCGCAGGGCGTGCGTCACCCGCATCTGCGGCATGGTGACGAGGTTGTCGGTGATCCCGATGTTCAGTTCGCCGCGCAGGCGGCCATGCAGGGTGTTGATCTCGCTGCGGAAACTCTCCGTGCTGGCCAGCAGGCGCAGCGTTGCCTCATAGGCCAGATGCCCTTCGTCGGTCAGCCGGAAGCCCGCCCGCCCGCGCCGGCAGAGCGTAAGGCCAAGCCGCCGCTCGAGGTCCGCCATGTGTTGGCTGATCGCGGCGCGGCTGATGTTCAGCTCCACCTCGGCGGCGGAAAAGCCGCCGCACTCCACCACCGTCCGGAACACACGCAGCAGCCGGATGTCGGCATCGCCAATCGGGGCCAGGGACCGGGTGGGCTTGCTCATGCTGGAACCGTGAAGGACGTGGACGCAATAGGTAAGCAGACGGTTATGTGAAGTTCTTATAGTTTGGATTTATTCGCAACCACGAACCGCGCACACTCTCCCACGACAGCGCCTTCAACAAATGCGGGAGAACAGCGGATGGCCCCCCTGGACAACGATCACAGCCAGTCCCTCGGCCAGTCTTTCGACAAGGCTGCCGGACTGACGCGCGAGGAACTTGACGCCCATTGGATGCCGTTCAGCGGCAACCGTCAGTTCAAGAACAACCCCCGCATGATCGTGAAGGCGGAGGGGACCTGGTATTGGGATGCCGAAGGCCGGAAGATCTACGACAGCCTGTCCGGCCTGTGGTGCAGCGGTGCCGGCCACTGCCGCCGCGAAATCTCGGAAGCGGTCGCCCGCCAGATCGCGGAGCTGGATTACAGCCCTGCCTTCCAGCATGGCCATCCGGCCGCCTTCAAGCTGGCGCACAAGCTGGCGTCGCTGACCCCGGCCGGCCTCGACCATGTCTTCTTCGTCGGTTCCGGCTCCGAAGCGGCCGACACCTCGCTGAAGATGGCGCGAGCCTATTGGCGGATGAAGGGCCAGCCGACCAAGACCAAGCTGATCGGCCGGTCCAAGGGCTATCACGGCGTCAACTTCGGCGGTACCAGCCTGGGCGGCATCGGCGGCAACCGCAAGCTGTTCGGCACCGGCGTCGACGCCGACCACCTGCCCCACACCCTGCTGCCGCAGAACCTGTTCGTGAAGGGCATGCCGGAGGAAGGCGCCTTCCTGGCCGACGCGCTGGAGGAGCTGGTGGCGCTGCACGACGCCTCCAACATCGCCGCCGTAATCGTCGAGCCGCTGGCCGGCTCCGCCGGCGTGCTGCCGCCGCCGAAGGGCTATCTGCAGCGGCTGCGCGAGATCTGCGACAAGCACTCCATCCTGCTGATCTTCGACGAGGTCATCACCGGCTTCGGCCGCATGGGCGCCCCCTTCGGCGCCGATGCCTTCGGCGTGGTCCCAGACATCATGAACGTCGCCAAGGGCCTGACCAACGGCGCCGTCCCGATGGGCGCCGTGGTGGCGAAGCACGACATCTACCAGGCCTTCATGGACAATGGCGGGCCTGAATACATGGTGGAGTTCCCGCACGGCTACACCTACTCCGCCCATCCGGTCGCCTGCGCCGCCGGTCTTGCCGCGCTCGACATCTTCGAGCGTGAAAAGCTGTGGGAAAAGGCCGCGGCGCTGGCACCACATTTCGAAAACCTGATCCATGGGCTGAAGGGACTGAAGAACGTCGCCGACATCCGCAATTATGGCCTGACCGGCGCCGTCACCATTGCCCCGCTTCCGGGCGAGCCGGCCCGCCGGCCCTACAAGATCGGCGAGAAGTGCTGGAAGGCCGGCTATTACGTGCGCTTCGGCGGCGACACGCTCCAGTTCGGCCCGCATTTCTACAGCGAACCGGCCGACCTCGACCGCCTGTTCGACGTCGTCGCCGACGCCATCCAGGCGACGGCGTAAGGCCGACGCCACTGCCTCCACCTCTCCCTCCTCTGTCGGCGGGAGAGATGGGAGCAGACCCTGCACACCGAACACTCCCCCAGGAAAGCCACCATGACCATCGTTGCCCACCTGATCGGCGGCAAGACTGACGCGCCCGCCGGCACCCGCACCGCCGACATCGTCAATCCCGCCACCGGAGACGTGGCCGGACAGGTTGCCCTGGCGTCCCGTGCCACGGTGGAAGAGGCCATCGCCGCCGCCGAGGCCGCCTTCCCGGCCTGGCGCGCCACGCCGCCGGCCAAGCGCGCCCGCGTCATGTTCCGCTTCAAGCAGCTGCTGGAGGAGAACGCCGAGCGCATCTGCGCCCTCATCACGGCGGAGCACGGCAAGGTTCTGGACGATGCCTTCGGCGAACTGACCCGCGGCATCGAGAATGTCGAATATGCCTGCGGCGTCCCGGAGCTGCTGAAGGGCGAGTTCTCCAAGAATGTCGGGCCGGCCATCGACAGCTGGTCGGAGTTCCAGCCGCTGGGCGTCGTCGCCGGCATCACGCCCTTCAATTTCCCGGCGATGGTCCCGCTGTGGATGTACCCGATCGCTATCGCCTGCGGGAACACCTTCGTCCTCAAGCCGTCGGAGCGCGATCCCAGTTCCGCCCTCTACATCGCCCAGCTGGCGCTGGAGGCCGGCCTGCCGCCGGGCGTGCTGAACGTCGTCAACGGCGACAAGGAGGCGGTGGACACGCTGCTGACCGACCCGCGGGTGCAGGGCGTCAGCTTCGTCGGCTCCACCCCCATCGCCGAATATGTCTATTCGACCGCCAGCGCCCATGGAAAGCGGGTGCAGGCGCTGGGCGGTGCCAAGAACCACGCCATCGTCATGCCGGACGCCGACCTGGACAATGCCGTCAGCGCGCTGATGGGGGCTGCATACGGCTCCTGCGGTGAGCGCTGCATGGCGATCTCGGTGGTGGTCGCTGTGGGCGACGAGGTGGCCGACCGGCTGAAGGACAAGCTGTCGGTGGCGTTGCGCGACCTGAAGGTCGGCGCCGGCACCTCGGCCGGCTGCGAGATGGGGCCGCTGGTCACCCGCGCGCATTTCGAGAAGGTGAAGGCCTATGTCGACCAGGGCGTCTCCGAGGGCGCCGAACTGGTGGTCGACGGGCGTGGGCTGGTGGTGCCGGGGCATGAAAACGGCAACTTCCTGGGCGGCTGCCTGTTCGATCGCGTTACGCCGGAGATGACCATCTACCGTGAGGAGATCTTCGGCCCGGTGTTGTGCCTCGTCCGGGTCAAGACGATGCAGGAGGGCATGGACCTGATCGACGCCCACGAATACGGCAACGGCACCTGCCTGTTCACCCGCGACGGCGAGGCCGCCCGCTATTTCAGCGACATGATCAAGGTCGGAATGGTCGGCATCAACGTGCCGCTGCCGGTGCCGGTCGCCTATCACAGCTTCGGCGGCTGGAAGCGGTCGCTGTTCGGCGATCTGTCGGCCTATGGTCCGGACGGCGTGCGCTTCTACACCCGGCGCAAGACCATCACCCAGCGCTGGCCGACCGGCGGGATCCGCGAAGGCGCCCAATTCGCCTTCCCATCAATGAAGTAAGAACCTCTGCCGTCACTACGCCGGTGCCGAAAAAGGCACCGGCGCCATTTTGCGTGTGGCGTCACTAGCGGTGAATTCCAGCTTGCGGCTCACGCTGGAGGCCATCACTCGGCTGGGCTTGTGTTGATGGCTTCGCCATCTCGGCCAACAGCTTGGAAGTCGCGACGGCAAGCTGGTTCTGGGTGTATGGTTTGGCAAGCCGCGGCAGGTCGGCGACGACGCCCTCCGGCAGATCGGCGTATCCGGTCGCCAGCAGCACCGGCAGGTCCGGAGCCATGGCACGGGCCGCCTGGGCAAGCTCGACCCCGGTCATGCCGGGCATCGCATAGTCCGTCAGCAACAGGTCGACCGCCTGCCCGCTGCGCAGAAGCTCCAGCGCTTCGACACCCGATCCCGCTTCAAGCACCGTGTGCCCGAGGTCGGCCAGCATATCGACGGTGCTCATGGCGATCAGCGCGTCATCGTCGACCACGAGCACCACGGCGGGAGACACGTCGGCCGCCGGGGTCGGCGGCAACTCGGCCATCTGGGCCGGTGTCGTCGCCTTCGGGAACCACAACTCCACGAGCGTTCCCTGGCCCGGAACGCTCGACAGCCGGAACGCGCCGCCGGACTGCACCGCCAAACCGTGGACCATCGACAACCCCAGCCCGGTGCCCTTGCCGATGCCCTTGGTCGAGAAGAACGGCTCGATCGCGCGCGCAAGCGTTCCCTCATCCATCCCTGTGCCGGTGTCCCGTACGCTCACATGCGGGTAGGAACCGGGCGGCAGTCCCGAAGCGACGGTGACCGGCGCCTCGTCCACCGTCACGGTGAGCGTTCCACCGTCGGGCATTGCATCGCGGGCATTCACGGCGAGATTCAGGATCGCCAGCTCAAGTTGGTTGGGATCGATCAGCGCCGGCGCCGTCCCAGCGGGTGCGTCGATGCGGATGACGACGCGCGGGCCGACCGAACGCTCCAACAACGTTCTCATGCCGTCCAACAGCCCGGCAAGGTCCACCGCCTGCGGCTGCAGGTCCTGGCGACGGGCGAAAGCCAGAAGCCTTTGGGTCAGTGTCGCCCCACGTCGGGCTCCCTGCATGGCGCCGTCGAAAAGGCGCTCCGTCGTCGGGTCGGCGGGAAGGCGTTTGCGCAGCAGCTCCAGATTGCCGAGAACCGCCATCAGCAGATTGTTGAAGTCATGCGCGACACCGCCGGTAAGCTGGCCGAGGGTCTCCAGCTTCTGCGTCTGGCGCAGTTGTTCCTCGGCGCGTTCGCGGTCGCGGATCTCGTTGCGCAATTGGTCGAGCGTCGCCGCCAATTCCCGCGTGCGATCCTGCACCTTGGACTCCAGCGTCTCAGTCAGGCGCTGCAAAGCCTCCTGCGCCGTCTTCTGGTCGGTGATGTCGACAATGACGGCGAGCGCTCCGGCTGCCTTGCCGGTGGAATCCCGCACAGGCACGCCACTGACACGGGTCCAGACCGGCTGACCGCCGGCGGGATGATGGATGAACTCGATGCCGGTGACGGTCTCGCCGCGCAGCGCACACGCTCCGGGATAGCGATCGCCTGACAGACGGTGGCCATTCGCGTCGTAGGCGATCCAACTCTCCTCACCTCCCGGCTGCCGGGATGGAATGACACTGTTCGGAAGAAAGTTCCGGAAGGCTGGGTTGGACAATATGGTCCGGCCGTTCCGGTCCATCAGGTTCACCCCCACCGGCAGGTGCTCCACCAGCGTTTCGAAGCGCGCCCGTTCGTCGGCGAGATCCGCCAGCAGACGCTCGCGCTCCACCAGCCTCGCCCTCGCCTCATACTGCCTGCGCCGGCCGCGCAGACAGGTCCGCACGACGCTGATCAGGGTGGTCGGGTGGAAGGGACGCTCCACGAAGGTGACGTTGCCCAGCAGTTCGGTCAGGCGCGCGGCCTCCGGCGTGCGCTCGGCGCCGTTGCCCCGCAAGGTGAGCAGAATGACAGGAAGGTCCGACCACGGCGGCTGCGCGCCGATCCAGGCGACGAGCCCCTGGAGATCGGCGGTGCGCACCGCCTCTTCCGCCAGGATGAGCAGCCCGGCCCCGTCCTCCAGCGCCGTGCAAAGCGCCGGCAGGTCGGGACAGGCGTGTCCGGCGATCCCGACCTCGGCCAGCAAGGCGGAGGCGACGGTGGCATCCCGTCCATGCGGCGCCAGGATCAGCGCGCGCTCCGTGATAGTGGCCTCGCTCAAGCCGGATCGTCCTGCAGCAAGGGCCCGCCCTGGCCGATATAGACCGGCACGCCGCGCAGAACCCCCTGGAACGCGTCCAGCGGCGGCCCCATGCTGATGCCCCTGTCGGTGACCCGGTACTCTCGGATGGTGTCCTCATGCGGACCGGCGCGCTTCTTGATCACCGAGATTGCACGGCGGACACGGCCCAAAGCCTCGAAATAGCGCAGCAGCACGACGGTATCGGCCAGATAGGTGACGTCGACCGGGGACTGCATGTCACCGATCAGGCCATGCTGCGCGATGGTGAGGAAGGTCGTCACGCCCTGGCGGTTCAGGTACAGGAGCAATTCGTGAAGATGCAGGACCAGAAGCTGCTCTTCCGGCATCGCCGCCTGATAGCCGTTGAGGCTGTCGATCACCACGGTGCGGATTTGCTGGTCGTCGACGCAGGCGCGGACCCGGTGGGTGAATTCGCCGGGCGCCAGTTCCGCCGCATCCACTTGCTCGATGACCAAGCTGCCGCGATCCCGCATGGCTTCAAGGTCGAAGCCCATCGCCCTGGTCCGGGCGAACAGCAGGCCAAGCTCCTCGTCGAACACGAACAACGCCGCCCGCTCTCCCCGTGCGACGGCAGCCACCGTGAACTGAAGCGCCAGCAGCGACTTTCCGGTCCCGGCCGGGCCGATGATCAGGGCGCTCGACCCGCGTTCCATGCCGCCACCCAGCAGCGTGTCGAGTTCGGCGATGCCACTGGCCAGCCGCTCTCCCGCGAAGCCGGTCCGATGTTCGGCGGCGACCAGGCGGGGGAACACCTGGAAACCGCCGGTGGTGATGGTGCAGTCGTGGTAGCCGCCGCGATATGCCTGCCCTCGGTATTTGAGCACCCGCAGGCGCCGCCGCTCCGCGCCGTAGGCCGGCGTCAGCATCTCCAGGCGGATCACGCCATGCGCGATGCTGTGGACCGTCTTGTCCATGGTGTCGGTGGTCAGGTCGTCGAGCAGCAGCACGGTGGCGCCGTGGCGGGCGAAATAATGCTTCAGGGCGAGGATCTGGCGCCGGTATCGCAACGAACTCTGGGCAAGCAGGCGGATCTCCGACAGGCTGTCGAGGACGATCCGCATCGGCTTGGTCCGCCCGATCGCCTCGAACATCAGCTTGGTCGTCTCACCGAGTTCGAGGTCGGAGGAGTAGAGAAGACTCTGCTGGTGCGCCTCGTCGAGAAGGCTCTCCGGCGGAACCAGTTCGAACACCGTGATCTCCTCGCCGAGCGTCCAGCCATGCGCGGCGGCGGCGTCGCGAAGTTCGCCTTCGGTTTCCGACAGGGTGATGTAGAGGCCGGCTTCGCCGGCCGCCGCGCCGTCCAGCAGGAACTGCAGGGCAATGGTGGTCTTGCCGGTGCCGGGGCTGCCCTCGAGCAGGAAGACACGGTCGCGGGCGAGGCCGCCGGCGAGGATGTCGTCAAGCCCGGCAACGCCGGTTCGCGCCTTGTGCGGCTGTTCAGAGGATGCGGCCATGGCGGGCTGAGATATCCGTCGATAGGGTGTCGGGCAGCACATGCGCCGGAGCGCAGTCCGGAATGTCTGAAACAACACGCCGCGCATGCGGAAAGTCATGCACCGTTTGAAAATCCGGCCGGAGGTGGGCGGGTAATCCGCAGAGGCGGGGTAGCCGGGCGGCCGTCCCGGGCGTGACGGCGGCGGTGCCTGCAAGCACGCGGCGGGGAGTCCGGCGTGCAATCGCCAAATCCTGAACCGCCGAGTCCTGAACCGCCCCGGCCGCCATCAGCCAAAACTCGGGCAACAGGCGGTTGCGACGCACGGCACCGGTGTGAGGTGGAGGATCAATGGACGAAGATAATTCTGCACGCAGCGATCCTGACCGTTAAACGCGGTCGTCCAAATCTAATGCGTTGCGCGACAGGGCGCAGCCTGGGCTATCCTCATCGACCCTTCGGCGTAGAACAATCGATCGGGCACAGCCTTCGCCCGGACCCGGTCAACCCGGAAGGTCGAGGCCGCCATCGGCCGCAGAATCCGGAGAAAGATCCTTCACCGCGCCGATCAGGAACTCCTTGTTCCCTTCCGGTCCGGTGATCGGGCTTTCGGTGATGTCCAGCACACGCCAGCCCGGAAGAGCATCCAGCCACGCGCGGATGCGGTCGCAGACTTCCCTATGCAGTTCGGGCTCGCGCACGACGCCGCCCTTGCCGACGCGGCCCTTGCCGACCTCGAACTGCGGCTTGATGAGAGCGACCAGCCGCCCGCCCGGCACCACAAGGGCCAGGGCCGCCGGCAGCACGATCTCCAGGCCGATGAAGCTGGCGTCGCACACCACCAGATCGATGGGATCCGCGATCTCGGCCGTGGTCAGGTGGCGGGCGTTGGTCTTCTCCAGAACCACCACACGCGGATCGGTGCGCAGCTTCCACGCCAACTGACCATGGCCGACATCGACGGCATAGACCTTGGCGGCACCACGGGTCAGCAGCACGTCGGTGAAACCGCCGGTGGAGGCGCCAACGTCGACCGCTGTCAGCCCGGTCGGGTCGATGGCGAAGACGTCCAGCCCCTTCACCAGCTTCAGCCCACCGCGCGACACCCAGGGATGGTCCTGCCCCTTGACCGCCAGCGGGGCCTCCGCCGCGATCAGGTCGCCGGCCTTGTCGATGCGCTTCGTCTCGGAATAGACCAGCCCGGCCAGGATCAGCGCCTGCGCTTTGGCACGGCTTTCCGCCAGCCCGCGCTCCACCAGCGCCACGTCAACCCTCACCCGTGCCATGCCGTCGCCCTTTGCTCGCCCGTGACGGCGCATTCCTGACGCGGAACCGCCGGAAGGGCAAGCCCCGGTTCCAGGCAGCTGCCTGCCAAGCGTCAGGCCGGCGGGAAATCCACCGACACGCGGGTGCCATAGGGGCTGCTGTCCGCTGTCAACCGGCCGCGCAGCTGGCCGACGAAGGCACGCACCACCTTCAGCCCCAGCGTCGACGCGCGGGCGACGTCCAGGCCCTGTGGCAGCCCGATGCCGCGGTCGACGACCTCCAGATGGATGCGGCCGCCGTCAATACGGCCGAGCCGCACGTCGATATCGCCGGGCACTCCGGCAGGAAAGGCATGCCGTGCCGCATTGCCGACCAGTTCGCTGACGATCAGGCTGAAGGGAATGACCGACTCCATCGGCATCTCGGTCGTCTCGGCCGTCACCTTGACGCGGTGGGCGCCGGGCAGCGTCGCCTCAAGCTCCTGGCACAACTCGCGCAGATGGACCGCCATGTCGACGGTGCCGGCGCGCAGGGCGCCGTGGGTGCGCTGGTGGGCCTGGGTGACGATGCCGACCCGTCCGCCGGCGCTCTGCAGGGCGCGGCGGACCTCGGGGTCCTTGCTCGACAGGGTCTGCAGGGTCAGCAGGCTGGAGACCAGTTGCAGCGTGTTCTTCAGCCGGTGGCTGACGTCGCGCAGCCGCCGGTCATGTTCGGCCGCCGATTCCGGCGTTTCCTCGGCGGTGACGATCAGGGCGCGGACGACGCCGTTGACCCCCAGCATCGGGGTGACCCGCACATCCCAGAACCGCTCGCCATCGGTGGTGCGGTCACTGGCGGCCCGGTTGCGCTGCGGTTGGCCGGTCCGCCGCGCCTCGATCAGCATGGACAGCGACAGGGCCGGGAAACGCTCCGTCAGATTGGTGCCTGCGACCGCGCCCAGCGCCCGGAAGGCGGCGTTGGCGAAAGCACAGCGGTCGCCCTCCCCCTCCACCAGGGCGGTGGGTGTCGGCGTCTGATCCAGCAGGCTGCGCAACATCGCAGGATCGTCGATGCCGACGCTGCCGCCCACAATGTCGGCGCTGGCCGGCCGATCCGCCCCCGGATCTGTGCCGAACTCCGCATTGCGGTAAGCCGTGACCGCCATGATATGCGCCATCGCCCCTGACCTCGTAGCCATCCGCCGCCTCAGGTTCTTCCCCCCGTTACCGGGGGGCTACCATTCCAGCTTGGGAAGTGTAAGGCGTCGCTCGCGCTCCACACCAGTCCAACAACCCGAAAAGCCGCTAGACAAATGGCATTACGCCGTTTGGAAGCCCCCGGCGGATGGGTGAAGGAACGAGTGGTCAGGCTCGTGCCGCGGCGCTCTCGATCCCCAGCGCCTGCAGCGCGGTGCGGACGATTTGCTGGGCGGTCAGGCCGGCAGTCTCATACTGCTTGGCCGGTGAATCGTGGTCCAGGTAGACGTCCGGCAGGACCATCGGCCGGATCTTCAGCCCGCCGTCGAGCAGGCCCGCCGTCGCCAGGAATTGCAGCACGAAGCTGCCGAACCCGCCGACCGATCCCTCCTCGATGGTGATCAGCACCTCGTGTCCCAGCGCAAGGCGGCGGACCAGATCCTCGTCCAGCGGCTTGGCGAAGCGGGCGTCGGCCAGGGTGGTCGACAGGCCGCGCGCCGCCAGCTCCGCCGCTGCGCGCCGGGCCTCGCCCAGGCGGGTGCCATAGCTGAGAATGGCGATCTTGGTGCCTTCCTGCAGGATACGGCCCTTACCGATCGGCAGCAGGCTGCCGCGTTCCGGCAGTTCCAGCCCCACGCCTTCACCGCGTGGGTAGCGCAGGGCCGAGGCACGGTCGTCGATGGCGGCCTGGGTCGCCACCATGTGCATCAGCTCCAGCTCGTCCGCCGCCGCCATCAGGACGATGTCCGGCAGGCAGCCGAGATAGGCGGTGTCGAAGGACCCGGCGTGAGTCGCCCCGTCCGCCCCCACCAGCCCGGCGCGGTCCAGTGCGAAGCGCACCGGCAGATGCTGCAGCACCACGTCATGGATGACCTGATCGTAGGCGCGCTGCAGGAAGGTGGAGTAGATGGCGCAGAAGGGCTTGAACCCCTCCGTCGCCATGCCGGCGGCGAAGGTCACCGCATGCTGTTCGGCGATGCCGACGTCGAAGCAGCGGTCGGGGAAGCGCTCCCCGAACAGGTCCAGCCCGGTGCCCGACGGCATGGCGGCGGTGATGCCGACGATGGTGGGGTCGGCCGCCGCCTCGGCGATCAGGCTCTGGGCGAAGACACGGGTGTAGGTCGGGGCGTTGGACTTCGGCTTGGACTGGGCGCCGGTCACCACGTCGAACTTGGCGACGGCGTGCAGCTTGTCGGCCGACTCCTCCGCCGGGCCGTAGCCCTTGCCTTTCTTGGTGACGACATGGATCAGCACCGGCTTGTCGTCGTCGGCGTCGCGGACGTTCTGCAGCACCGGCAACAGGTGGTCCAGGTTGTGGCCGTCGATCGGACCGATGTAGTAGAAGCCCAGTTCCTCGAACAGGGTGCCGCCGGTGACCATGCCGCGGGCGTATTCCTCCGCCCGGCGGGCGGCGTTGCGCAGCGGGCGCGGCAACTGGTCGGCGATCTCCTTCGCCAGATGGCGCAGCGACAGGTAGGGCTTGGACGAGATCAGCCGCGACAGATAGGCGCTCATCGCGCCCACCGGCGGGGCGATGGACATGTCGTTGTCGTTGAGGATGACGATCAGCCGCGACTTGGTGGAGGCCGCGTTGTTCATCGCCTCGTACGCCATGCCGGCGCTCATGGCGCCGTCGCCGATCACGGCGATGACGTTGCGCCGCTCCCCCTTCATCTTGCTGGCGACCGCCATGCCGAGACCGGCGGAGATGGAGGTGGAGCTGTGGCCGGCACCGAAGGGGTCGTATTCGCTTTCCGACCGTTTGGTGAAGCCGCTCAAGCCCCCGCCCATGCGGAGCGTGCGGATTCGATCGCGCCGCCCGGTCAGGATCTTGTGCGGATAGCACTGGTGCCCGACATCCCAGATCAGCCGGTCATAGGGCGTGTCGAAGACGTAATGCAGCGCCACCGTCAGCTCGACCACCCCCAGCCCGGCGCCGAGATGGCCGCCGGTCACCGAGACGGCGTCCACGGTCTCGGTGCGCAACTCGTCTGCGAACTGGCGGAGCTGTTCGGGCTTGAGGGCCCGCAGCTTGGCTGGCGTCGGACAATGGTCGAGCAGCGGGGTCTTGGTGGCGGTCACGTCGTGATGGTCCTCAAGCTCTGGTCAGGCGCCTCTGGTCAGGCGCGGCGCGCGACGACGAAGTCGGCGACGGCCTTCAACATATCGGCACGCCCATCGAAAATGTCCAAGTGTTGCGATGCCTGATGCGACAGCATTTCCGCCTGGGCGCGGGCACGGTCGCGTCCGAGGATCGACACGAAGGTCGCCTTCCCGGCCTGGGCGTCGCGGCCAACGGTCTTTCCGGTCTCTTCCGCCGTGCCTTCCACGTCCAGCAGGTCGTCGACGATCTGGAAGGCCAGCCCCAGGTCGTGGGCATAGGCGCGCAGCGCCGTGCGCTGCGGCGGGTTGGCCTTGCCCAGGATGCCGCCGGCCTCGCAGGAGAAGGCGATCATCTCGCCGGTCTTCATGCGCTGCAGCCGGGTGGTGGTGCCGAGATCGAAGCTCTCGTGCTCCGCGATCAGGTCCAGCATCTGGCCGCCGACCATGCCGTGGCCACCGGCCGCCTTGGCCAGCGCCGACACCAACTGGCAGCGGATGTTGGGATCCTCATGAGTCGCCGGATCGGCCAGCACCTCGAACGCCAGCGTCAGCAGCCCGTCGCCGGCCAGGATGGCGGTCGCCTCGTCGAACTGGCGGTGGCAGGTCGGCCGGCCGCGCCGCAATTCGCCGTCGTCCATCGCCGGCAGGTCGTCGTGAACCAGCGAATAGCTGTGGACCATCTCCACCGCGGCGGCGGCACGGATGGCGCAATCCGGGTTGACGCCGAACAGCGCCGCCGACTGCATCACCAGGAAGGGGCGCAGCCGCTTGCCGCCGTTCAGGCAGCCATAGCGCATGGCGTCGAACACCCGCGCTTCAGCCAGGTCGGTGGTCGGCAGCAGGACGCCGATCTTCATCTCGACGGCCTGGGCGATCTCCGCCATAGCGGACTTCAATTCGGTCTGGGAAATGGTCTGCACGTCAGTCGATCCGGGCGGGTTCGGTGCCGAGGGAGCCGTCGGCGCTCACGGTGATGCGGTCGATCTTGGCC
This sequence comes from uncultured Azospirillum sp., assembly GCA_965650625.1. Lineage (GTDB taxonomy): Bacteria > Pseudomonadota > Alphaproteobacteria > Azospirillales > Azospirillaceae > Azospirillum. The sequence continues at coordinate 13,665 of CBFGPE010000087.1, forward strand.
TGCGCCTCGCGCAGCTTCATCTCGCAATGGCGCTTCAGCGCCGTGCCGCGTTCGTAGGAGGAGATGGCGTCGTCGAGCTTGCCGCGGCCTTCCTCGAGCTGGCGGACGATCCGCTCCAGTTCGGCGAGCGCATCCTCGAAGCTGAGGGCGGCGATATCGGGCGGAATGGGAACGCCAGGATTCGGAACGGAAGCGGCGGAAGGGGGCATGTTGGGCAGAACCATCGATGGAACCTCAAGCCCGCGAAGGTATGCCCCGCCCTCGCCCGGCGCAAGGCCCGAGGCAGTCCGTTACCCCGGCCCTTGCGGACTATGTGCGGCCACCGGGCGGCCTATGCGGTCGGGCAGCCCCTCCACCGTTCGGGAGAAGAAGGGCGCCGCCCGGTCTGGACCCGGCCTGGATTGGGCCGCTCAGCAGTACATCAGTTCGCGCACATGGGCGGCGCTTGCCGACGCCAATGCCCGAAGGTTGTAGCCGCCTTCCAGCACCGAGACGATCCGCGCACCGCAATGGGTGCGGGCCAGTTCGCCCAGCTTGCGGGTGGCCCAGACGAAATCGTCGTCGATCAGGTGCAGGCCGGCCAGCGGATCGCGCGAATGGGCGTCGAATCCGGCGGAGATGATCAGCAGATCCGGCTTGAAATGGTCGATGGCCGGCAGGATCACGTGCGTCATCGCGTGCCGGAACTCCGGCGACCCCGCCATGGCCGGCAGCGGCGCGTTGACGCAGTTGCCGTACTCCCCCTTTTCCCCGGCATCGCCGGTGCCGGGATAGAGCGGCGACTGGTGGGTGGAGCAATAGAGCATGTCGGGATCGAACTGCAGGATGTCCTGGGTCCCATTGCCGTGGTGGACGTCGAAATCCATCACGGCCACCCGCTGCAGCCCGTGGGCGGCGCGGGCGTGGAATGCGCCGACGGCGGCGTTGTTGAACAGGCAGAAGCCCATCGCCTTCTCCCGCTCCGCATGGTGGCCGGGCGGGCGGACGGCGCAGAAGGCGTTGCGCGACTGGCCGGTCGCCACCGCATCGACCGCGGCGCAGACCGCACCGGCCGCGCGCAGCGCCGCCTCCCCCGATCCGGGCGAAACGACCGTGTCGGCATCGACGCCCGCATGCTCCACGTCGGGAATCAGCGACAGCACACGGTCGATGTGTGACTGCGGATGCGCCCGCAGAAGCTGTTCAACCGTGGCGCGCGGCGCCTCCTGCCGTTCCAGCATGTGGAACTCCTCCGTCTCCAGCGCGGCGAGCACGGCGCGCAGGCGGTCGGAGCATTCGGGATGACCGAGACCCGTGTCGTGCTCCAGGCACGCCGGGTGGGTGAACAGGGTGGTGAACATCGATTTTTCGGTCGTTATCGTTGGTTTTCGGGCGGCGTTCGCAGCGTTTCCGAAAACCATTCTTCCCGCATCGCTAATGAAAGTACAGGCTGAATCCAGGACGATTCGTCACAGCCCACTTTCGGGGACCGGGGCAATCCGTGCCCCCTGCGATCGGGGCGCGATCGGGGTATGACGGGTGCGGGGGAGGACCGGCTCAGGCCACCCGTTCGATGACGAAGCGCAGGATGCCGTCCTCTTCGGTGACGGAAACCAATCGATTGCCGGTCGCCTCGCAGAATGCGGGAAAGTCCTTGCGGGCGCCGGGGTCGGTCGCTTCCACCGTCAACGTATCGCCGATTGCGATGGCCTTGATCGCCTTGCGCGCGCGCAGGACGGGGAGCGGGCACTGCAAGCCCTTGGTATTCAACGGATGGTCGGTCATGGCGAAATGCTACCCGACCGGCAGGCCGGTGTCACGACGGATGCTGTGGCGCGGCTCGGCACGCCATTGCGGATGATTATCGCTCACAACCGTAAGCTGATATATCTGTAGCAGCTCTGTTCCGCGGTGCGAGAAAAACCGGGCCCTGACGATGATGGCGACGCTCAAGCCTACGCATGCGCCAAGCAGCGGCGTGGTCGACATGTGTGATTGCCGCAGGTGGACAATAGCCGCACGATACGAATATACTAGGATACGAGCATTTTTCTTTGCCGGGCCGCGCAACGACGGCTCAGGCGTAAAACGAATCGGAACGGACAGGGCGACGGTAAAGCGATGAAGATCGAGGATTTGCAGGCCAACGCCCGCCGGGCAAGTGCGCTGTTGAAGGCGATGTGCAACGAGCGGCGCCTGCTCATCCTGTGCCATTTGAGCCAGGGCGAGCGGTCGGTGGGCGAGTTGGAGGACCTGGTCGGGCTCAGCCAGTCGGCGCTGTCCCAGCATCTGGCCCGGCTGCGCAACGACAATCTGGTCCGCACGCGGCGCAGCGCCCAGAACATCTACTATTCACTGAACGGGCACGAGGCGCAGACGATCATGACGACGCTGCACGGCCTCTACTGCACGCCCGCGGCGGAGGATGCCGACAGCGACAGCAGCAGCGACTCGGCTGCCGACCAGTCCGACCTGCGCACCGCCGCAGCCGGCTGATTGACGGACGCAAGCCTCAGCCGCGCGCCCGCAGAGCCGCGACCGCCAGCGCCAGCCAGCCCAGCATGAAGCTCCAACCGCCGGCCGGCGCCGTCATCGGCACCGGCAGCGGTCCGACGGTGCCCAACGCATAGAGCGTGCCGCAGAACAGCAGAATCCCGGCAACGAACAGCCATCCTGCAACCCGCAGGGCCAGCCTGCCTTTCCCACCGCTCCCGATCCGGCCTCCAAGCGCCACCAGCAGCACCAACGCCAGCGCATGCGCCATCTGGTACTGCCCTGCGATGCGGAACCATTCCTGCGCCTGCGGCTGGGCCGCCAGCGCGTGACTGGCATAGGCGCCGGTGCCGACCGCCATTGCGCCGTTCAGCGCGGCGAAGACGATCCAGATCCGGTCGATCACTCCCACGGGCGTCCTTCCCTTCCTTCGCGCCACCGCCGGCCCGTGTTCAGAGCCTGGGGCAGTGTTATGCTGACGCCTGTCTACACGCAGCCCGCCCGTGCGAGCAAGAAACGACCATGACGTCCAACAGCCCCACTCCCGCCCCGACACCACTGGTCAGCATCGTAACCCCCACCTGGCAGCGCGAGGAGTTCCTGCCGCGCCTGCATGCCTGCATCCGGGCGCAGACCCATGGCGAGATCGAGTGGCTGGTGTTCGACGACAGTCCGCGCCCATCGACCTACTTGAAGGCGCTGGCGAATCCGCGGCTGAAATATTTCTACTCGCCCAGCCGATACGCCATTGGCGAGAAGCGCAACATCCTGGCCGAGCATGCGAAGGGATCGGTGATCGTCCACATGGACGACGACGACTTCTATGCGCCGACCTATGTGGAGCGGATGCTGGAGTGGCTCGACCAGGGGCATGATTTGGTGAAGCTGTCCGGCTGGTTCCTCTACAGCGTGCCGCACCGTCGCTTCGGCTATTGGGATACGGCGCGCGGCGGCTCGCACCATCGCTGGGGCCGGCAGGCCTGCAGCTATGTGGAGGCGCCGGATGCCCCGCCCTCTCCCGACAATCTCGACGGCTACGGCTTTTCCTACGCCTACCGGCGCGCGGTGTGGGAGACGGTGCGCTTTCCAGCGGTGAACGCCTGCGAGGACGCGCCCTTCGTCAAGGCGGCGCGCGACCGCTTCCGCGTCGGCGCCTTTCCGGACACGGAGGGGCTGTGCCTGCACACACTGCATGCCCGCAGCACCAGCCTCTGCCTGCCGCAGTACGAGTTGCCGCCGCTGTTGATGGATCGGCTGTTCGGCCCGGGAGCGGCCGCCTACACCTGAACGTCGAGGAACATGCCACGGCGATAGTTGCGTGGCAGCGTCAGTACGCCATTGACCACCAGGGCAGCCAGTTCACGCAAGGTCGGAACCCGCTGCCGTCCCTGCTGGACGACGCCTTCGGCACGTGCACGTGCACCGCTCGCGGCAACCCGGCCGCCGCCGGAGTCGGGACGGATCAGTTCGTTCGAACGGTCGCCGGTGCGTCTGGTCTCTACCATGGGGACTATTTACCACAAATGCCGCACAGAGGAAAGGGACGCCGGCTGTGACAATATCCATTTGAATGCAAGCGGATAGCGCTCCCAAACCACTTGGAGGCTGCTCCAGGCCGCCCAGGCTGCAGACATTTGGCTCAACGTAATTTCGATAGTGGTAGGGTTTCCTTTACGTTTAGAATGCGAACCTTCGGCAGACATATTATTTCGCCGGGTGCGCAGTGTTCCGCCGCTCCACCCTGCCGCGATTCCTGCTCCAACCGCGATCCTTGCCGAGGCATCATGACATCGGACGTCGCACGCTTCCTTGGCTTCGCATTTGCCAATGCGGATGTGCTGATCGAGGTGGACGCCCGCGGAATCATCGGCTTCGCCGCCGGCGCCTTGCAGCATGTCCTGGGCATCACCGATGCCGAGCTGATCGGCCAGCCCATCGACCGGATGCTGGCGGCCGGCGACCGCGGGCTGGTGCGGCGCCTGCTGCGCACCGCGGGATCAAACCGCCGGCTGGAGCCGCGGACGGTCGCCCTGGCCGGTGGGACGCAGGCCACCCTGTCCGGCTATCGGCTCGGCCGCTCGCCCAACGTGCAGCTGACGCTGACCCGCTCGGAAAGCAAGGGAACTGCGGCACCGGCCCGCGATGCGGAGACCGGTCTGCTTGACCCCGAGGCCTTCCAGGCGCAGCTTGGCGAGCGCTTCGGCGTCGATGTCGGCAAGTCGCCGCCAAAGCTGACCCTCATCAAGATCGCCGATTTCGGCGAGGTCAAATCGCGGCTGGGCCCGGAACTGACCCTGCGCCTGCTGGGGGAGGTCGGGGCGCTGCTGCGCGTCCATGCTGCCGACGACACGCTGGCGACCCGGCTGGGGGAGGACCGTTTCGGCCTTGTCCACGGCAGCGACCTGTCGGCCGATGCGCTCGCCGATGAAATTGCGGTGACCGGCGCCGGCCTGTCGCCGGACGGACAGCCGCTGGCCTCGGAAAACCTGACGCTGGACATGTCCGCCCCCGGCCTCAGCCGCGAGGATGCCGGGCGCGTGCTGATGTTTACGGTGAAGAGCTTCGCCGAGGAGACGGCCAACTTCGACATCTCCACCATGCACGATGCGGTGAAGCTGCTGGTCGACCAGACGGTGACGCGGGTGACCAGCCTGCGCACCACCCTGACCGACGACCGGCTGAAGCTGCAGTTCCAGCCCATCGTATCGCTCGCCACCCGCGGCCTGCACCATTACGAAGCGCTGGCCCGCTTCCCCAACGGCGCCCCCGGCCCGACCATCGCCTTCGCAGAGCAGATCGGCATGGTGCATGACGTCGACCTGCTGGTCTGCGAAAAGGCGCTGGAAACGCTGAGCACCGATCCCTCGCTGCAGATCGCCGTGAACATGTCGGCGGCCTCGCTGGGCAGCGACATCTTCGTGGTCGCCTTCCAGCGGCTGGTCGCCCGCGACCCGGCGCTACGCTCCCGCCTGCTGGTGGAGGTGACCGAATCGACCGGCCTGACCGACCTGCCGCGCGCCGCCCGCGTGCTGGAGGAGTTGCGCCGCGCCGGCCACCGCATCTGCCTGGATGATTTCGGCGCCGGAGCGGCGTCCTTCCCCTACATCCAGGCCCTGCCGGTCGATTTCGTGAAGATTGATGGCAGCTATGTCCGCCGGCTGGGCGGCAGCCCGCGCGACGATGCCATCCTGCGCGCCATGGTCGGGCTGTGCCGGGAAATCCGCGTGCAGGTGATCGCCGAGATGGTGGAGACGCAGGACCAGGCGGCGCAGCTCAACGCCTGGGGATTCGAGCTGGCCCAGGGCTATCATTTCGGCAGACCGGCCGACCGTCCGGCCTACAAGCCGGCCAGCCTGTTCGCCTCATCGGCACCCGCCCGTCCCGGCCTGTCGGACGGTTGGGCCTGAAGCCGCCCCCTCATCTATGACCGACGCCATACGACCAAATCTTTTCCTTCCGAGTGGAATGAAAGCCGGAGCGGCGACGTTCATCGGCTCATGAGGGGACAAGATACCCCCGACACCAGGAGGACGCCGGAATGACTGGCCGCTTTGGTTTTGGATTGAAAGCCGTGGTTCTGGGCGCTCTGGTCGCCGGATCGATGCTGGGCGCTACCATCAGCCCCGCCGCCGCCCATGATGGCTGGCGCGGACGTGGCGACCATGGCCGCGAATGGTATGGCCCCGGCCGCGGCGGCCCGGACTGGCGCTGGGAGCGCCCCCATCACCGCCATTGGCGCGAGCGCGGCGCCTATTATGCCCCGCCGCCCGTGATCTACGCCCCGCCCCCTGTGGTTTACGCGCCGCCGCCGGTTGTCTACGCGCCGCCAGTGGTTCCCGGCTTCGGCCTCAGCGTCAACATCCGTTGACGCTTCCGGCGCTGACCCTCCCTACGCTGACGCATCCACCCCCCGACGAAAAGGACGGCTTCCGGCAAGGCGCTCCCCGCATTATGGTGCGCCCCGTTCGGTCAAGCCGCCCCGCCGGGGCGCAGCAGCCAGGGAGATGGGCTTTGCGGGTTCTTAGTGTGTGCGCCGCGGTGGTGGGCAGCCTTTCCATTGCCTTCGGAATCGTCGGCGCCGGTTCCGCCGATGCGGCCGAGCCCCGCCTGATGGCGGCGCTGGGCAACACCGTGCTGACGATGACCGACATCGGACCGAAGCACACCCAGGTGTCGGTGAACGACAAGCCCGTGTTCGAGGACAAGGAAAGCGACATGCTGTCCTTCGTCGGCGCCTATTCCCTGAAGGACCGCTGGATCGCCCTGTTCCAGGCCGACACCGGCGCCAAGGACTGCCCGACCCGCTTCCGCATCCTAGAGGTCGGCGGGCCGCAGCCGCTGGTCTCCTATCCCTTCGGGTCCTGCAGCGACGCCGCCCAGGTCACCATCGACAACGATGTCCTGACCATCTCGATGCCGCAGCCCGGCGGCGGCGGCGAGGCCGCCTGGACCTACCGCAACGGCAAGATCGGCCGCACCAAGTGAACAATCGGCACGGCAGGGTTCCGCGTCCCGCGCCGTGTCGCTCGATTGACGGCGGCAGGCGCAGCTCTTAAGGTCCGGACCTCCGCGCATTCCCGTTCCGGGACAGGAAGTTCGCCCCAGAAAGTTCGCCCCATGACTGCCAGCAGCGCCAGCCGGCCGAGCCGCCGGCCAAACACTCCGCTCTTCTCCTCGGGCCCCTGCGCGAAGCGTCCGGGCTGGTCGCTCGACGCGCTGGACGGCGCGCTGCTCGGCCGCTCCCACCGCTCCAAGCCGGGCAAGGCCAAGCTGAAGGAGGTCATCGACCTCACCCGCGCGGTGCTGGGCATCCCCGGCGACTACCGCATCGGCATCGTCCCCGCCTCCGACACCGGTGCGGTGGAGATGGCGCTGTGGTCGATGCTGGGCGCCCGCGGTGTCGACATGCTGGCCTGGGAAAGCTTCGGCAAGGAATGGGTGACGGATGTCGCCAAGCAGCTGAAGCTGCCGGACGTCCGCAACCTGATCGCCCCCTACGGCGAACTGCCGGACCTGTCGGCGGTCGATTTCAGCCGCGACGTCGTCTTCACCTGGAACGGCACCACCGCCGGCGTGCGGGTGGCCGACGGCGACTGGATTGCCGACGACCGCGAAGGGCTGACCATCTGCGACGCCACCTCCGCGGCTTTCGCCATGGCGCTGCCCTGGCACAAGATCGACGTCGCCACCTGGTCCTGGCAGAAGGTGCTGGGCGGCGAGGCCGCGCACGGCATGCTGGTGCTGAGCCCGCGCGCCGTCGAACGGCTGGAGAGCTTCCAGCCCGACCGGCCGCTGCCGAAAATCTTCCGCCTGACCAAGAACGGCAAGCTGATCGAAGGCATCTTCGAAGGCGACACCATCAACACGCCGTCGATGTTGTGCGTCGAGGACGCCATCGACGGCCTGCGCTGGTCCCTGTCGCTGGGCGGCCTGACCCAGTTGATCCGCCGGTCGGAGCAGAATCTGCGGATCGTCGCCGAATGGGTGGAGACCAGCCCCTGGGCCGGCTTCCTCGCCAAGGATCCGGCCAACCGCTCCTGCACCTCGATCTGCCTGCGCTTCACCGATCCCGACATCACCGCCCTTCCGGAGGAGGCGCAGGCCACCTTCGCCAAGAAGCTGTCGGCCCTGCTGGAGAAGGAGGAGGCCGCCTTCGACGCCGGCTCCTACCGCGACGCGCCTCCCGGCCTGCGGCTGTGGGGCGGCGCCACGGTGGAAAACGAGGATATGGAGGCGGTGCTGCCCTGGCTCGACTGGGCCTTCGCCACCGTCAAGGCGGAGGTTCTCGGTCCCAAGCGGGGCTGAGGTCGATCAAGCGCGAGCCGGGCCGTAATCCACAGCCCTGTTCCATCCCATGCAAAAAGCCCCACCGTGGCACGATCGCCACGGTGGGGCTTTTTGCATGGGCTGCTGTTGTGCTTTGCAGCAAAGGATCGGGCCAAGGAACCGTTCGTACACCGCAGCATTTCTGCACCAGTGTGACCGGCCCGACGCGTGTTCCAACCTCGCAAGCTTGACCATGGTTATCCACAGAACCGTGGACAAGGTGGTGGATAAGCCTGTTGAACCATCGGTCCCGCCTGTCCCGAAACCGTCATGGAGGAAACGGGACCGATTCGCCCCTGCGGTCGCCGGAGAGACGGGGGCTGTTCCCCAGTTGAGGCACCGCCCTATCCCGAAGATGGTCTGGCAGCCCGTCGGTTGTGTCCCGACTCTTGAAAGGGATTTCCGGCGAACCTGCTGCGGTGCGGCAACGCCGGTGCAACGACGGAAGGGCTTGGGAACGACCATGGCGCACTACCTCATCACCGGCGGCTGCGGTTTCATCGGCTCGCATCTGGCCGACCGGCTGCTCGCCGACGGGCACCGGGTGACGATCCTCGACAACATGTCGAGCGGCCGGCTGGAGAACAAGCCGAGCGCCGCGACGCTGGTGGTGGGCGATGTCGCCGATCCCGATGCGGTGCGCGAGGCGATGGCCGGCGATTCCGGCGAAGGGGTGGACGGCGTCTTCCACCTCGCCGCCGTCGCGTCGGTCCAGAAATCGCGGGAGCTGTGGGCGGAGACCCACCGCACCAACCTGCTGGGCACCGTCACCGTGTTCGAGGCGGCGCGCGACGCCAAACGCGGCAGCCCGGTCCCGGTGGTCTACGCTTCCTCCGCCGCCGTCTATGGCGACAACACCAACACCCCGCTAAAGGAGGACGAGCTTCCGCGTCCGCTGTCCGCCTATGGCGTCGACAAGCTGGGCTGCGAGATGCACGCCCGCGTCGCCTGGGCGATCCAGGGGGTGCCGACGGTCGGCTTCCGCTTCTTCAACGTCTACGGCCCGCGCCAGGACCCGATGTCGCCCTATTCCGGCGTGATCTCCATTTTCGCCCGCCGGGTCGCCCGCGGCGAGGACGTGGAGATCCACGGCGACGGCCAGCAGGTCCGCGACTTCGTCTTCGTCGGTGACGTGGTGCGTATCCTGGCGCTGACGATGGAGCGGCGCTTCGCCGGGTCGCAGGTCTACAACCTCTGCACCGGCCGCGCGACCTCGCTGGTGATGATGCTGGAGGTGCTGCAGGAACTGTGCAACAGCAAGGTCCGCCGCCGCCACACCGAGCCGCGGGCCGGCGACATCCGCGTGTCGATCGGCGACCCGTCGCTGATGCGCTCCACCTTCGACACCATGTGTCAGGTCGGCCTGCTCCAGGGCCTGAGCGCCACTCTGACCGGCCGTATGCCTTGAGGGCGGTGCCATAGGCGAGTATGAGGGGGAGCAGTCATCAAGGTGAACGAAACATGCCCCGCCGCCGATCCCTGCCCCTGCGGGGCCTGTTCATCGTCCTGGCGATCCTCGCCGTCGTCGCCGTGGCGGAGCGGGTCCACATCATCCCGCCCGGCACGCTGGACCGCCTGCTGGGGCAGGAGACCCACCGCCCCCGCCAGCCGCGCAGGCAGGAGCAGGCCGAGCCGCCTCCCCCGGTCGTCGCCCGTGCCAGCGACAAGATCGACTATGCCGAGGTCACCCGGCAGCTCGACACCATCCGGGTGGAGCCGGAGAAGCGCCGGGGCTACGACCGCGATGCGTGGCCGCACTGGCTGGCGCTGGAAGGCGGCTGCCTGAACGCGCGCGAGAAGGTGCTGATCCGCGATTCCCGCCGGCCGGCGACGCTCGACGCCAAGGGCTGCAGCGTGAAGTCGGGCGACTGGATCGACCCCTACACCGGCGAACGCTTCACCGACCCTCAAATCGTCGACATCGACCATCGGGTGCCGCTGGAGGAGGCCTATGCCAGCGGAGGCTACGACTGGAGCCGCGAGAAGCGTGCCGCCTACGCCAACGACACCAGCGACCCGTTGACCCTGCTGGTCTCCAGCCGCGAGGCCAACCGCGCCAAGGGATCAAAGGGGCCGGAGGAGTGGCTGCCGCCCAAGCGCGACGGCATCTGCCTCTATGTCGCCGACTGGATCTTGGTAAAGGCGCGCTGGGACCTCAGCATGGACGAGCGGGAGCGGGTGACGGTCGGCAACATCCTGAACGACTGCCGCGCCTCGGCCGCACAGCAGCGCTGACGCAGCCCTGCCCTGCCCGGTGCTTTGTTGGGCACACCACCGGTTTCGCGCTACCGTCCGCCCAAAAATCGGATGGCCGGAAATCGGGAGGGATGCATGACCCAGGACTCCAACGCCCTGTGGCGGGAAAGCGCCGCCACCCTGGCGGAGCGGCTGGCAAAGCGCGAGTTGTCGGCACGAGAAGCGGTCGAGGCGCATCTGGCGCGGATCGCCACGGCAGAACCGGCGCTGTCCGCCTTCATCACCGTCGCCGGCGACAAGGCGCTGGCCCACGCCGACGCGCTGGACGCCCAACCGGCGCCCGTCGGGCCGCTGCACGGGCTGCCGGTGGCGGTGAAGGACCTAACCGACACCGGCGGCATCCGCACTACCTACGGCTCGGCGCTCTACGCCGACCATGTGCCGGCAACCAGCGACATCGCGGTGGCGCGGATCGAGGCGGCGGGCGGCATCGTCATTGGCAAGACCAACACGCCGGAATTCGGATTCGGCGCCATCTGCCGGAACCGCCTATACGGACCGACCCGCAACCCGGTCGATTCCACCCTGACCTCCGGCGGGTCGAGCGGCGGGTCGGCGGCGGCGGTCGCGGTCGGCATGGCACCGCTGGCGCACGGCACCGACTATGGAGGGTCGGTGCGCATCCCCGCCAGCTTCTGCGGCATCGCCTCCATCCGGCCGACGCCGGGGCTGATCCCGGCGCCCGGCCGCGCGCTGGGCTGGGACACGCTGGCGACCCACGGCGTGCTGGCGCGCGACACGGCGGATTGCGCCCTGCTGCTGTCGGCGATGGCCGGCAGCGACCTGCGCGACCCGACCTCCCTGTTCGGCGACCGCGACGACAGATCGGAGACGCGGCTGGGCGCCACCGCCGATTTCGGCGTCGCCACCGTCTCCCAGGCGGTGCGGGAGCGCTTCGCCGAGGCGGTGGAGCGGCTGGAGCGGGTTGCCGGACCGGTGGCACGCCGCCATCCCGACTGCGGCGACGCCATGGCGACCTTCCGCACCCTGCGCGCCGCCCAGACCCGCCACGCCTTCGGCCCGATGCTGGCCAAGCATGGCGAGGCGCTGACCGACACCATCCGCTGGAACATCGAGGCCGGAGCCGGCATCACCGCCGACGCCTATCTGGAGGCGCAGGCCGCCCGCACGGCGCTCTACCGCCGCTTCGTCACGCTGTTCGAGGAGATCGACGTGCTGGCCGCCCCGGCCTGCGGCGTGCTGCCCTGGCCGAACGAGGACGGCGAGGTGACGGTGATCGATGGCCGGCCGGTGGAGACCATCCTCGACTATATCGGCGTCACCGCCGTCGTCACGCTGATCGGCTTCCCGGTGCTGACCCTGCCGGTTGGCGGAGACGGCCTGCCCTTCGGCATCCAGCTGATCGCCCGGCCGGGTGAGGAACGCCGCCTGATCCGCCTGGGCCACATGCTGGAGCGGGAGGCAGGGTTCACCCACCGCTGGGCCGCCGCCTGGGCTCCCTGACCGCGCACCTGCCGCCGGGACAGGGTCAGCGGCAGGTGACAGCGAATTCATGCCTTTGGAGAGGCAAAGGGTGGTAATCGGCAGATCATGTGCTGACCGCTTGCGAGTGCCCGACCAATGCCCGCGCGTGCATATACTTCTACTTCGCCTGCTTCCACCGGACGCCTGTCCGCCGCCCGCGATTTCCTGTCCGACGTCTGGCGCCTGACCAAACCCTATTGGTCTTCGGAGGAGAAATGGGCGGCGCGCGGCCTGCTGGCGGCCATCGTCGTCCTCAATCTGGCGGCGGTGTTCATGGAGGTCTGGTTCACCCAGATCAACGCCGACATCTTCGACGCGTTGCAGCAGAAGGACCAGGGCGGCTTCGTCCACGCCCTGCTGGTCTTCGGCGGGCTGGCGCTGGTCTTCATCGCGGTGGCGGTCTATCGCCTCTATCTGAACCAGATGCTGCAGATCCGCTGGCGTCGCTGGCTGACCGAGCGCTATCTCGGCGACTGGCTGCAGAACCAGACCTATTACCGGCTGCAATTCGCCAACACCGGCACCGACAACCCCGACCAGCGCATTGCCGAAGATCTGCGCGGCTTCGTTCAGCTGACGCTGAGCCTGTCGCTGGGCTTCCTGACCAATCTTGTCTCGCTGGTGTCCTTCCTCGCCATCCTGTGGAGCCTGTCCGGATCGGTCACCATCCCCTGGCTGGGCATCGATCTTCCCGGCTACATGGTGTGGGTGGCGCTGGTCTATGCCGTCGCCGGCACCTGGATCACCCATTGGATCGGCAGGCCGCTGGCCCGGCTCAGCTTCGACCAGCAGCGCTACGAGGCCGATTTCCGCTTCGCCCTGATCCGCCTGCGCGAGAATGCCGAGAGCGTCGCCCTGCAGCAGGGCGAGGCGCAGGAGGCGCGCGGCTTCGGCGACCGCTTCGCCCGCGTCGTCGCCAACTGGTGGTCGCTGATGCGCACGCAGAAGCGGCTGGTCTGGTTCACCTCCGCCTACGGCCAGATCGCCGTCATCTTCCCGCTGCTGGTCGCCGCCCCCCGCTATTTCAGCGGCGCCCTGCCGCTGGGCTCGCTGATGCAGACCTCCCAGGCCTTCGGGCAGGTGCAGGGATCGCTGTCCTGGTTCATCGACGCCTATGTGAACCTCGCCGACTGGCACGCCACCACCAGCCGTCTGACCGGCTTCCACCACGCGGTGCAGACTGTGCGCGCCGATGCCCGCGTCCATGCCGGGGTGGAGCGCGCGACGGCCACGGACGGCGCCCTGACGCTGGACGGGCTGGTCCTGACCTTGCCCCATGGCGGCACGCCGCTGGTCCGCGCCGACCTGACTGTGCGGCCGGGCGACACGCTGCTGATCACCGGCCCCTCAGGGTCGGGCAAGAGCACCATCCTGCGCGCCATCGCCGGCATCTGGCCCTTCGGCCGCGGCCGCATCGCCCTGCCTGCCGGCGCCAACGCCACGGCCAACGGCAGCATGGTCCTGCCGCAGAAGCCCTACCTGCCGATCGGCACCCTGCGCGCCGCCGTCACCTACCCCGCCGCTCCCGATGCCTTCGAGGCGGAAGCGGTGCGCGAGGTGCTGGACGCCGTCGGCATGGCCGGCTTCGCCGACCGGCTGGACGAAGAGGACCACTGGTCGCAGCGTCTGTCCGGCGGCGAGCAGCAACGCATCGCCATCGCCCGCGCCCTGCTGCACAAACCCGACTGGCTCTATCTGGACGAGGCGACCTCGGCCTGCGATCCGGAGACGGAGGAGCGGCTTTACAGCCTGCTGCGTGCCCGCCTTCCCGGCACCACCCTGGTCAGCGTCGGCCACCGCCCCAGCCTCGCCGCCTTCCACGACCGCCGGCTGACGGTGCGGCGCGACCGCGACGGGATCGGGGAACTGGCGGCGACGGGGTGAGGACACTCAGGCGGCGAACCGGATGGTGGAGGCAATCTCGTCATGGGGCATCGAAAGGCCGCCATCCGGATGCCGCTCGATCAGCCCCAGTTCGGCAAGCGCGGATACATCCTCGTGCACGCGCTTGACGTCCCGCTTTAAATCACGCGCAAGCGCCCGGATACCCTCTGCCGGGCTCTGCCGCAGATGGCGCAGCAACTCGTAGCGTTTGGGTGTCAGCACGGAACAAAGCGCCTCCCAACTGTCGAAATACAGGCGGTCGGTGGGTTCGACGGCCTCCCCGGCCTCAGCGGCCTTCCACGCGGCGACCACGTCGGCGCCCGCCTGCGCCAGGGCATCATCCATGATGCGGATGTCATGCTTTACCATTATCTCTCCTCCATGCCGCAACGGCGGCCAAGAAGTCCGCCACCAGTTGCTCAACACCGCTGAAGCGATAAAAGGTTTCAATATCGCCATCGTGGCGATGGTCACCCTTGCCACGTTCGTTGTCGAAGCCGACGACCCGCTGTCCGTCCACGATATAAACTAGCCGATATTTGAAACCATGCGTCGTAGGCGGAACGGGTTCCGGTACGCGCCAGACCACCAGTTCCGCAAAATCGCGATTACCGAAGGCCACCCGGCGGCGGATCAGAAGCAATGCCTTCATGTTGGCATCCTACGCCATCAAGCTGTTGGCGTAAAGCGCCAACAACGCAAGCCGCATTTTCGTCATGCCTCCCCCCGCGCCTCCGCCAGCAGCCACTGCCGGAAGGCGGCAAAAGGCGGGTGGTTGGCCTTGCCGCGGGGGTGGACGAGGTAATAGGCGCGCGCGCTACGGTGGGGACGATCGATGGCCGGAACCAAGGTGCCGTCGTCCAGCTCGGCGCGGACCAGCAGGGTCGGCAGCAGGGCGACGCCCAGCCCGGCCTCCGCCGCCTGGGCGGTGGTGGCGAATTGCTCGAACACCATGCCGGCGCCGGGGCGCGGCGGCAGCCCCTGGGCCGACAGCCACTCGTTCCAGGCATCGGCGCGCGTGCTGGTGTGCAGCAGCGGCAGCGACAGCAGGTCGGCAGGCTCCGCCACCGGATGCGCCTCGAGAAAGGCAGGGGAGCAGACCGGCAGCACCTCCTCGTCCAGCAGATGATCGCAGACGGCGTCGGGCCAATCGCCGAAGCCATAATGGATCGCCGCATCCAGATCGTTCAGGCGGAAGTCGAAGGGCGCCAGCTTGGTGGTGAAGTGGATCGTCACCTGCGGATGTGCCGCCTGGAAGGCCGGAAGCCGCGGCACCAGCCAGCGCGTACCGAAGGTCGGCAGGATGGCGAGGTTCAGCACGCCGCCCTTGGGCGCGGCGATGGTCCGCACGGTCGCCGCCGCGATCTGGCGCAGGGCGTCGCGGATCGGGTCGGCATAGAGCGCCCCGGTCGGGGTCAGCGTCACCCGCTGGCCCTTGCGGGTGAACAGCGGCGTGCCGATCTGGTCCTCCAACGCCTTGATCTGCCGGCTGACCGCGCCTTGCGTCAGCGACAGTTCGGCCGCCGCCGCGGTGAAGCTGCCGGTGCGGGCCGCCGCCTCGAAGGCGGTCAGCATGCTCATCGAGGGAAGGAGGCGGCGCTGCAGATCCATGGCAACCTCATTACCAAAGCTCATGACCTATGGAAAGAAAGTCGTTTGCGCCCTGGCGCGCGGCACGGCACGCTCGCTATCCTGGAGATCCTGAACAGGCGGGGCGGCATCGCGATGAAGACCGGTGGTCAGTTGATCGTCGAAGCGCTGGAGGCGCAGGGCGTGCGGCGGGTGTTCGGCGTGCCGGGCGAGAGCTATCTCGCGGTGCTGGATGCCCTGCACGACAGCCCGATCGAAATGGTCGTCGCCCGCCACGAAGGCGGCGCGGCGATGATGGCGGAGGCGCAGGCCAAGCTGACCGGCCGCCCCGGCGTCTGCCTCGTCACCCGCGGCCCTGGCGCCACCAACGCCGCGTCTGGCATCCATGTCGCCCAGCAGGACGAAACCCCGCTGGTGGTGCTGGTCGGCCAGATCGAGCGCGGCATGCGCGGCCGCGACGCCTTCCAGGAGGTCGATTACGGCAAGCTGTTCGGCGGCATGTGCAAATGGGTCGCCGTAATCGACAGCGCCGACCGCGTGCCGGAGATGATCTCCCGCGCCTTCCACACCGCGATGGCCGGCCGCCCCGGCCCGGTGGTGCTGGCCCTGCCGGAAGACACGCTGACCGAGACCACCGACGCCGCCATCGCCCCGTGGGCGGAACCGGTGGAATGCGCCCCCACGCCGGCACAGCTGGCATCGTTCGGCGCTCTGCTGGCCAAGGCGGAACGGCCGCTTCTGGTGGTCGGCGGCTCGCGCTGGACGGCGGAGTCGGTCGCGGCGCTGCAGGGCTTTGCCGAAAAGCTGTCGTTGCCGGTGGCGGTCACCTTCCGCCGACAGATGCTGTTCGACCATTGCCACCCGCTCTATGCCGGCGACATCGGGCTGGGCATCAATCCGAAGCTGGCGGCATTGGTCAGAGACAGCGACCTGCTGATCCTGCTGGGCGACCGCTTCTCCGAAGTGCCGTCACAGAGCTACGACCTGTTGGGCATCCCTGTTCCGGGCAAGGCCGTAGTGCACATCCACCCAGGCGCCGAAGAGATCGGCCGCGTCTATCGCCCCTCGCTGGGCATGGTCGCCACCCCGGCCGGCTTCCTTGACGCGGTAGCGGAACTGAGCCTGCCCGCGAAGCCGGAATGGAAGGCCAGCGCGGAGGCCGCGCACGCCGCCTATGACGCCTGGAGCACGCCGCCCGACGCCATTCCAGGCGACGTGCAGATGGGCCGCATCATGGCCTGGCTGGACGAACGGCTGGAACATGACGCCATCTTCACCAACGGCGCCGGCAACTACGCCACCTGGATCCACCGTTTCCACCGCTTCCGCCGCTTCGGCACCCAGGCGGCACCGGTCTGCGGTTCGATGGGCTACGGCCTGCCCGCCGCCATCGCCGCCAAGCTGCAGCACCGCACCCGCGACGTGCTGTGCTTCGCCGGCGACGGCTGCTTCCAGATGACCGGGCTGGAGTTCGGCACCGCCGTTCAGGAGGGGGCCGCCGTGATCGTGCTGGTCGTCGACAACGGCATGTACGGCACCATCCGCATGCATCAGGAGCGCGAGTATCCCGGCCGCGTGTCCGGCACACGATTGCAGAATCCCGACTTCGCCGCCTTCGCCCGCGCCTATGGCGGTCATGGCGAGACGGTGGAGACCACCGACCAGTTCGCCCCGGCCTTCGAGCGCGCCCGCGCCTCCGGCCTGCCGGCGATCATCCACATCAAGCTCGACCCCGAAGCCCTGACCCCGAGCCGGACGCTTTCCGAGATCCGCGCGGCGGGCAAAGGGAAGTGATTTAAAGAGTCTTGCCCTCTCCCGGAACGGGAAAGGGACGCATCATACGCCTCGCATTTTGACCCAAGGAGCCACCCCGGTGCAGCACAGCGACATCCTCTCCCGTTTCGGCCTGACCTCCAGCGAAGCCGGTCTCACCGCCCGGTCGCCGGTGGACGGCGCCACGCTCGCCACGGTGGCGGAGACCGCGCCGTCGCAGGTGTCGGACATCGTCGCCAACGCCGCCCGCGCCTTCGAGGCATGGCGTTCCGTGCCGGCCCCGCGCCGCGGCGAGCTGGTCCGCCTGCTGGGCGAGGAGCTGCGCGCCGCCAAGGAGGATCTCGGCCGTCTGGTTTCGCTGGAAGCCGGCAAGATCTACCAGGAAGGCCTGGGTGAAGTGCAGGAGATGATCGACATCTGCGACTTCGCCGTCGGCCTGTCGCGCCAGC
>CBFGPE010000088.1:0-31088 GCA_965650625.1 uncultured Azospirillum sp.
CCCTCCCTAACCCTCCCCCGCTCTCGGCCGGCCGAAGGCCGGTCCGATCGAGGGAGAGGGAACTCCGCCGTATTCGCACCCAACTCCCTCTCCCGCTAAGCGGGGGAGGGTTGGGGAGGGGGCAATCGAAGCCCGCATTCCCCCCTCGCATCAATCCAGCTGCAGGACGATCGCCTTCAGATAGGCCGACTCCGGCAGGTGCGGGTGGACCGGGTGGTCGGGGCCGGCGCCGGCGCTGCGCAGGATGCGGCCGGTGCGGCCGGCGTCGTGCAGGCCGCGGGCGACCTGCTCGGCGAAGGTCGGCGGATCGACGTTGTGGCTGCACGACCCGCAGAGCAGAAAGCCGCCCGGCGCCGTGATCTTCGCGGCCAGACGCGCCATCTTGCGGTAGGCGCGGGTGCCGGCCGCCAAGTCCTTCTTCGACTTCACGAAAGCCGGCGGGTCGGCAACCACCACCTGGAAGGTCTCGCCGGCCCCGTCCAGCCGTTCCATCTCCTGGAAGGCGTCGGCCTTGCGCGCCTCGAAGCGGTCGGCGACGCCGTTCGCCTCGGCGGCGCGGGTGGCGTTCTCCAGGGCCAGGGCGGAACGGTCGACCGCGACCACATGGGTGGCGCCGGCCACCGCGCACTGGATGCCGAAACCGCCATTGTAGCTGTAGAAGTCGATGGCCCGGCCGCCCTTCGCCAGCGAGGCGATGAAGGCGCGGTTGTCGCGCTGGTCGTAGAACCAGCCGGTCTTCTGGCCCTCCAGCGGGTTGGCGAAGAAGGTCACGCCGTTCTCTTCCAGCCGGATCGGCCCGTCGACCTCGCCCTTCACCAGCCGGGTCTCCTCGCTCAGCCCTTCCAGCGCGCGCTGGCTGCCGTCGTTGCGCAGGATGACCGCGCGCGGCGCCATCACCTCGTCGATGGCGGCCAGGATGTCGTCGATCCGGCTGTCCATGAAGACGGAGTTGGCCTGGACCGTCACCACATCGTCGAACCGGTCGACGATCAGGCCGGGGAGACCGTCGGCCTCGGCATGGACGACGCGGTAGAAGGGGCGGTCGAACAGCCGGTCGCGCAATTCCACCGCGCGGCGCAGCCGGCCGGCGATGAAGGCGTGGTCCACCACGGTCGCCGGGTCGTTCGACAGCAGCCGGGCGGCGATCAGCGTGTGCGGATTGAAGGTGTAGATGCCCAGCGGCGTCCCGCCGGGGTCCAGAAGCCGCACCGGGCTGCCGGGCGGCACCGCCTTGGCGATGCTGTCCATCTGGACTTCGTTGGAATAGACCCAGGGATGCCCATGCATGACGCGCCGCTGGCGGCCGGCCTGCAAATGGATCGGCGGGTATTTCTTGACGGGTTTGGTGCCGGTGTCGCTCATGGCCGCATCCTAGCGGCAATTCGCCGGCGCGCAATGGCTGCCTGTCCCGTCCACGTACTCCGGCCCGCCTACTCGGCGCGCAGGCTGCCGCCCGGCAGGCCGGGTGCGTTGTCGTTGACCACGACCAGATCCTTGCAGAACCGGACCGTCTCCTGCCGGTGGCCTTCGGTGCGGAAGCAGTCGGGGATCGGGTTGCGGCGGGTATCCCGCTGCATGTAGCGGTCCGGCAGGGTGGTGTGGATGGCGGCGCAGCCGAGCCGCCGGGCCAGCCCTTCCATCGCCTGCAGCAGAGTCTCGGCGGGGCCGGCGACGTCGAACAGGTCGAGCACGACGAAGTTGTCGACGCACAGCGTCCGGCCATGGAGCAGCTGCAGCTCCACCGCGTAGGAGAACAGGCCGTGCATGTAGCCTTGCGCGTTCTGCACGGTCATGATGCCCCTGGCCGCGGGCAGGCCGTCGTTTCTGCCCCCGTTCTTGGCGTTGCCGCCCATGGTTGCGCTGTCGAGCAGTGCTGCGGCAAATGCGCGCCATTGGTCGACCCCCAGGCCCGGCGCGATGGCGCAGACCAGCGGATAGGCCTGGTCGATCTGGCGGCGACCAAGGGGTTTGGCGATGAAACTGTCGTCCATTTCAGTCCGGCCGATTGCAAGGACGCTGAACGATGGCAGCCCCGGGCCGCAAGGGTCGTTGACGTAGATCAATGTTGCTGAACCCCCCCATACACATAGTGGCGTCCATTGGAGACAGGCGCGCCCGGCGTCCTTTTCGGCATTTCCGAGTGCAACCTGTCCCGCTCCTTAACAGTACGTACCCAGTGGTGGTGCAACCCAGAAGGCGCGGCCCCACGGCCGCCTGGGGCAAACGGGAGAGATTGTATGACATCAGCGACTCTGACTTCAGGGGCCACCCTGGGCAGCCAGCGGGTGTCGGAAGACGTGCGTTACAATGAGGACGCCATCCGACTCTTCGTTATCGCTGCAGTGTTCTGGGGCGTGGTCGGTTTCCTGGCCGGCACCTTCATCGCCCTGCAGCTGGCCTTCCCGGCGCTGAATCTCGGGCTGGAGTGGACGAGCTTCGGGCGCCTGCGCCCGGTCCACACCTCGGCCGTGATTTTCGCGTTCGGCGGCAACGTGCTGCTCGCCACCTCGCTCTATTCGGTCCAGCGGACCTGCCGCCAGCATCTCTTCGGGGGCGAAGGGCTGGCGAAGTTCATCTTCTGGAACTACAACGTCTTCATCGTGCTCGCGGCGCTGAGCTATGTCCTGGGCTTCACCCAGGGCAAGGAATACGCCGAGCCGGAGTGGATCCTCGACCTGTACCTGACGGTCGTCTGGGTGCTCTATGCGGTCCAGTTCATCGGCACCGTGATGACGCGGCGCGAGTCGCACATCTATGTGGCGAACTGGTTCTTCATGGCGTTCATCCTGACCGTCGCCATCCTGCACATCGGCAACAACGTCAACGTTCCGGTGTCGCTGTTCGGCATGAAGTCCTACACCTACGTGTCGGGCGTGCAGAGCGCGATGGTGCAGTGGTGGTACGGCCACAACGCGGTCGGCTTCTTCCTGACCGCCGGCTTCCTGGGCATCATGTACTATTTCGTGCCCAAGCGCGCCGAGCGGCCGGTCTATTCCTACCGCCTGTCGATCGTCCACTTCTGGACCCTGATCTTCCTCTACATCTGGGCCGGCCCGCACCACCTGCACTACACCTCCCTGCCGGACTGGGCGCAGACGCTGGGCATGACCTTCTCCGTCATGCTGTGGATGCCGTCCTGGGGCGGCATGATCAACGGCATCATGACCCTGTCGGGCGCCTGGGATAAGCTGCGCACCGACCCGGTCCTGCGTTTCCTGGTCACCTCGGTCGCCTTCTACGGCATGTCGACCTTCGAAGGCCCGCTGATGTCGGTCAAGCCGGTCAACGCCCTGTCGCACTACACCGACTGGACCGTCGGCCACGTGCACTCCGGCGCGCTCGGCTGGGTCGCCTTCATCTCCTTCGGCGCGATCTACTATCTGGTTCCGGTGCTGTGGAAGCGCTCGCAGCTCTACAGCCTGCGTCTGGTCAGCTACCACTTCTGGACCGCCACCATCGGCATCGTGCTGTACATCACCGCCATGTGGGTGTCGGGCATCATGCAGGGCCTGATGTGGCGCGCCTACGACAACCTGGGCTTCCTGCAGTACTCCTTCGTGGAGACCGTCGCGGCGATGCACCCGTTCTACGTGATCCGCGCGATGGGCGGCGTCCTGTTCGTCACCGGCGCTCTCATCATGGTCTACAACCTGTGGCGCACGGCGAAGGGCGATGTCCGCATCGAGAAGCCCTATGTCACCACGCCGCACAAGGCGACGGTCGGCGCGGCCTGACGCTAGGGAAGGATGCGAGAAATGGCTCAGGATAAAAAGGGCTTCAGCCACGACCTGATCGAGCGGAACACCCTTCTGCTGATCGTGCTCGTGCTGATCACCGTGTCGATCGGCGGTCTGGTTCAGATCGTCCCGCTCTTCACGATCGAATCGACCATCGAGAAGGTGGAGGGGGTCCGTCCCTACTCCCCGCTCGAGCTGGCCGGGCAGAACATCTACTTCCGCGAAGGCTGCTACAACTGCCACAGCCAGCAGATCCGTCCGTTCCGTGACGAGGTCGAGCGCTATGGTCACTACTCGCTGGCGGCGGAGTCGATGTACGACCATCCGTTCCAGTGGGGCTCCAAGCGCACCGGCCCGGATCTGGCCCGCGTCGGCGGCAAGTACTCCAACGACTGGCAGGTCGCCCATCTGGTGAACCCGCGCGCGGTCGTGCCGGAGTCGATCATGCCGACCTACGGCTGGATGAAGGACCGTCCGCTGAGCTACGGCGACATCGCCGACCACCTGAAGACCCTGAAGATCGTCGGGGTGCCCTACACCGACGAGCAGATCGCCAACGCCAAGGCCGACCTGGAAGCGCAGAAGAACCCCGACGCCGATACCGCCGGGCTGATGAAGCGCTACCCGAAGGCCGTGGTCGCGAACTTCACCGGCAGCAAGACCGTCACCGAAATGGACGCTCTGGTTGCCTACCTGCAAGTGCTGGGCACCATGGTGGACTTCACCAAGTACCAGTCCAAGCAGCTGCAGCAGTAATCGGGGGAGGAATCCATGGACTTGGATTCGATCACGGTGATGCTTCGGTCCTTCTGGACGGTGTGGTTGATGCTGCTGCTGACGGGCATCCTGGTTTACGCCATGTGGCCCGGCAACCGCCGCACCTTCGACGACGCCGCCCAGATCCCGCTCAAGGATGATGGTCAGGAGCTTTAGACCATGGCACAGAATTACAAGGACGAGCTGTCCGGCGTCGAGACCACCGGCCACGAGTGGGATGGACTGCGCGAGCTGAACAATCCGCTGCCCAAGTGGTGGCTGTATCTCTTCTACGTCTGCATCGCCTGGGCGATGGTGTACTACGTGTTCTACCCGGCCTGGCCGCTGGGCAAGACCTACACGAAGGGCATCCTCGGCTATTCCCAGCGCGAGGAGCTCGACACCAAGCTGGCGGAAGCGAAGGCCGGCCAGGCCAAGTACCTGACCGCCATCGCCGCCAAGTCGGTCGATGAAATCCAGAAGGACAAGGACCTGCTGGGCTTCGCGATGGCCGGCGGCCGCTCCTACTTCAACGAGAACTGCGCCGCCTGCCACGGCGCCGGTGGCCAGGGTGCCAAGGGCTTCCCGACGCTGGCCGACGACGTGTGGCTGTGGGGCGGTGCCTCGGCCGACATCTACAAGACCATCCAGCACGGCATCCGTTCGGATGACGGCGACACCCGCGGCACCCCGAACGTCGGCATGACCGCCTTCGGCAAGGACGGCATCCTCACCCGCGATCAGATCGATCAGGTGACGGACTATGTCCTGTCGCTGAACGGCAAGCCTGCCGACGCCGGCAAGGCCGAGAAGGGCAAGACCGTCTATGACGAGAACTGCGCCGCCTGCCACGGCGACGCGGCCCAGGGTGCGGTTGCCGCCGGCATCGACGGCGTCGGCGCCCCGCCGCTGAAGCAGGCCAACTGGCTCTACGGCGGCGACAAGGCGACGCTGATGGAGACGGTGACCAACGGCCGCGCCGGCGTGATGCCGGCCTGGTCCAAGCGCCTGGACGACGCGACGATCAAGTCGCTGGCGGTCTACGTCCACAACCTGGGCGGCGGCAAGTAAGCCGTCCAACCAGGGAACTGGTTCGGAACTGACCGGAAAGGCGTCGGGGGGCACTCCCCGGCGCCTTTTTCTTATGCGCAACTGGCGGTCGGACCGCCGCTTCGTTAACTTCCTGTCATTTGATCCATCGCAATGTACCTGCGGCAATCGGTCGCCATAGTGCCTCCCGACCGGCCACACACATCGTCGATCAAACGCCGCCGATCGAAAGCAGCCGACCAGCCGAAGGGCAGCCAGCGACCATGAGCATCAGCACCGCCACCGGAAACCGTCCCGTCTCCCCGAAGCGTGGCAAGGCACCGCGCCAGCCGGGATGGTACATTCCCTGGATCTTCGTCGGCGTCTTCATGATCGTCCTGGCGGTGAACGGGGTGATGGTCCATTTCGCGATGTCGAGCTGGACCGGGGTGGAGACCGAGAACCACTTCATCAAGGGTCTCGGCTACAACAACGACCTCGCCGGCGCCCGCGCCCAGGCGGAGCGCGGCTGGCAGGTCGAGCCGCAATTCACCAGCACCGAGCCGCGCAAGGCCGTCATCGCCATCACCGCCCGCGACAAGGCCGGAAATGTCCTGAAGGACGCCACCGTCTCCGTGACGATGATCCGCCCGACCGCGGAGGGGCACGACAAGAGCCTGACGCTGCCCTATCTGGGCGAGGGCCGCTATGGCGCCCCGGTGGAGCTGGATCTGGAAGGCCAGTGGGACATGCGCTTCGTCATCACCCACGCCACCGGCGATTATCAGGACAAGAAGCGCGTCTGGGTGCAGTGACGACGGCGACACCGCCGCGACCGGGACAGTCAGGGTGACGTTGAGATGACCGTCTGCCTCCATTGCGGACAAGAGCTGGGCGAAGGCGCGCAAACCGGTGGGCTGACCGCGGGCGATGGCGCTGGTCCCTTCTGCTGCACCGGCTGCGCCGCCGCCTACGACCTCGTCCGCGGGCTGGGGCTGGAGCGCTATTACGAGCGCCGCAGCGTCGATCCCACCGCCCGCCCGCTGCGTCCCGACGAGACCCCGGCCGCCGATTACGAGCCGCATGCCCGCGAGGAGTCCGACGGCAGCCGCAGCCTGCACCTGATGGTCGACGGCATGCAGTGCGCGGCCTGCGTCTGGCTGATCGAATCGGCGCTCAGCCGCCGGCCGGGCGTCGGCCATGCCCGCATGAACATGACCACGCGCCGGCTGACCGTGCGCTGGGATCCCAAGGCGACCGACGCCAACGCGGTGGTCGGCACCGTGGCGCAGCTGGGCTACCGCGCCGTGCCCTTCGACCCCGACCGGCTGGGCGGCGCCCAGGCCAGGAGCGAGAAGGAGCTGCTGCGCGCGATGGCGGTGGCGGGCTTCGCCATGGGCAACGTCATGCTGCTGTCGGTGTCGGTCTGGGCCGGCCACAGCCAGGGCATGGGCACCGCCACCCGCGACCTGATGCACTGGATCTCGGCGCTGGTCTGCATGCCGGCCATCGCCTATGCGCTGCGTCCCTTCGCCCGCTCGGCGCTGTCGGCCCTGCGCCACGGCCGCACCAACATGGACGTGCCGATCACCATCGGCGTCCTGCTCGCCACCGGCATGAGCCTGTTCGAGACGATCCACAGCGGCGAGCACGCCTATTTCGACGGCGCGGTGATGCTGCTGTTCTTCCTGCTGATCGGCCGCTATCTCGACCAGCGGGCGCGCGGGCGGGCGCGGTCGGCGGCGGAACAGCTGCTGGGCCTGCGCGCCAACGCCGTCACCATCCTGAACGAAGACGGTACCAGCGCCGTGGTGGCGCCGGAGCAGGTCGGCCCCGGCAGCACCATCCTGGTCGCCGCCGGCGAACGCATCCCCGTCGACGGCCGGGTGTCCGACGGCGTGTCCGACCTCGACACCGCGCTCATCACCGGCGAGACGGTGCCGGGCACCGCCCGGCCGGGCGATCAGGTCTTCGCCGGCACCCTGAACCTGACCGCGCCGCTGCGCCTGACCGTCACCGCGGTGGGTGAGGGCACGCTGCTGGCCGAGATCGTCCGGCTGATGGAGGTGGCCGAGCAGGGCCGCGCCAAGTACGTCGCCATCGCCGACCGGGTGTCGCGCCTCTACGCCCCCGTCGTGCATCTGGCCGCGCTGACCACCTTCGCCGCCTGGATGCTGCTGGGCGGGGTGGTGTGGCAGGACGCGCTGATGAACGCCATCGCCGTGCTGATCATCACCTGCCCCTGCGCGCTGGCGTTGGCCGTGCCAGTGGTGCAGGTGATCGCCAGCGGCCGGCTGATGCGGCAGGGTACCCTGCTGAAAAGCCCGACCGCGCTGGAACGGCTCGCCACCATCGACACGGTGGTGTTCGACAAGACCGGCACATTGACCGAGGGGCGCCCGGTGCCGCAGCTGGATGGGCCGGCGGCGGGGGGGCTGCCGGCGGAGGATCTGGCGCTGGCGGCCTCGCTCGCCGCAGCCAGCCGCCATCCGCTGGCCCGTGCGCTGGCCGCCGTCGCTCCGGAGGTTCCGGTCGCCACCGGCGTGCGCGAGATCGCCGGCGCCGGCCTGTCCCTGCAGACGGCGGACGGCGAGGTGCGGCTGGGCAGCCGCCGCTTCACCGGCGCGCCGCCGGAGGCCGAGGACGCCGCCGGTCCTGAGCTGTGGCTCGCCCGTCCGGGCGAGGAGCCGCGCCGGATCGTCTTCCTCGACGCCCCACGTCCGGATGCCGCCGCCGTGGTGGCGGCGCTGAAGGCACGCGGGCTGGAGGTGAAGCTGCTGTCGGGCGACCGCAAGGGCGCGGTGGCGGCGGTGGCGGAGCGGCTGGGCATCGCCGATTGGCGGGCCGAGCAGACGCCGGCCGACAAGACCGCGGCGCTGGCCGAACTGGCGGCGCAGGGCCGCACCGTGCTGATGGTCGGCGACGGGCTGAACGACGCCCCGGCGCTGACCGCCGCTGCGGTGTCGATGTCGCCCTCCACCGCGGTGGACGTCAGCCAGACCGCCGCCGACGTGGTGTTCCAGGGCCGGCTGCTGCGCCCCATCGTCGAGACGGTGGAGGTCTCCCGCCGGTCCGGCCGTCTGGTGAAGCAGAATTTCGGCATCGCGCTGGTGTATAACCTGTGCGCCGTGCCGCTCGCGATGGGGGGGCTGCTGACGCCGCTGCTGGCGGCGCTGGCCATGTCGTCGTCGTCGCTGATCGTCATTCTCAACGCGCTGCGGCTGGCCCGTGGCGCCGTCGTCAAGGATCTTCCCCTGCGGGACATCGCCGCGCGGGAAGCGTCGGGTAAGGATTCGGGTGATGGACGAGCTTCTCTATCTGATCGCGATCGCGCTGAGCCTGGGCGGGCTGGGGCTGGCGGCCTTTCTGTGGGCGCTTAAGTCCGGCCAGTTCGACGATCTGGACGGAGCGGCCCACCGCGTGCTGTTCGACGACGATCTGCCGCCGCCCGCCCGCGCCGGACATGAACCGGCCAAGCCGGCGGAGGCCGGGCGCGGGCAATAGCCACAAGCTCCGTATGGGCAATGAAAGGGTTGTATGCGTGCAAGGTTGCGATTCTCTGCGATTGCCACCAATATGGGCGCATGCGGAATGAAAGGCTGGGTTCCTCCATGCCACCCTTCGATATGGTCCGGCCTCGCGACAAGAGCGCTGCGACGGAAATGAATCCCTGCGGGGCCTGTCCCGTGCGCAGCCTGACGGTGTGCGCCGCGCTGGAACCGGAGGAATTGCGCCGTCTTGCCGACATTCTGCAGAATGTGCGCATCGACGCCGGCCACACCCTGTTCGCCGAGGGTGACGCAGCCGACGCGCTCTACAACGTCACCTCCGGTACGGTGAAGCTGTACAAGCTGCTGCCGGACGGGCGCCGCCAGATCACCGGCTTCCTGGTGACCGGCGATTTCCTGGGGCTGGCGGTCAACGACAGCTATGCCTACACCGCCGAGTCGGTGACCAGCGCCTCGCTCTGCCGCTTCCCGCGCAAGAAGATCGACGCGCTGCTGGAGGAATTCCCCAAGATGCAGCGGCGCCTGTTCTCCATGGCGTCGAACGAGCTGGCCGCGGCGCAGGACCAGATGCTTCTGCTCGGCCGCAAGACGGCGAAGGAGAAGATCTGCTCCTTCCTGCTGATGCTGTCCCAGCGCGCCGCCCGCCGCGGCCACAAGGAAAACCCGGTCTTCGTGCCGATGAGCCGCGCCGACATCGCCGACTATCTCGGCCTGACCACCGAAACCGTCAGCCGCACCTTCACCCAGCTGAAGACCGCCGGGGTGATCTCGCTGCAGGAAGGCAACAAGGTCCTGATCGCCGATCTCGACGCGATGTACGATCTGGCCGAAGGGGCGTGACCCGGAGTGACACGGGGGGCGCCACGGCGTTGCCGTGAGCGCCGCCCCATCACGAAGCGGTCAGTCCACGGACCGCAGTTCGAACAGCAGCCACACCAGCATCGACACCACGAGGATCGCGCCGGCCTGATGGGCGGCGGCGATGGGGATCCACACCACGGTCAGCAGCGTGGCGATGCCCATGGCGATCTGCAGCAGGATCATCGCGCCCGACGCCAGCGCGGCGCGGCCGGCGCGGCCGGGAAGGCGGGCATTCAGGACGCGGGCGGCCAGCACCAGCACCACCACCCCAGTCAGGATCGCCAGCGTGCGGTGGATCAGCTGGATCGCCGCGGTGTTCTCGAACGGGTTGATCCACCAGGGGGTCAGCGTGTTGACCTCCGGCGGGATCCAGTGGCCGGCCATCAGCGGGAAGGTGTTGTAGGCGAAGCCGGCATCCGATCCGGCGACGAAGGCGCCCCAAACGATGGTGACGGCGACCAGCCCCAGCGCCCAGCGGGCATGGCGGCGCAGGGGCGCCGACTCCGGCCGCCAGCCGGCCAGCGGCAGCGGGTCGAGCAGGCCCAGCGCCGTGCGCAGCAGCAGGGCATAGATCAGGATCGCGGTGCTGAGGTGCAGGGCCAGCCGGTAATGGCTGACGTTCGGCGAATCGACCAGCCCGCTCTTCACCATGAACCAGCCGATGCCGCCTTGCAGCCCACCCAGCAGGAACAGTCCGGCCAGCTTCGGCCAAAGCTCCGCCGAGATGCGGCCCTGCATCCAGAAGCGCAGGAAGGGGATCAGGAAGACGAAGCCGATCAGCTGGCCCCACAGCCGGTGGAACCACTCCCACCAGAAGA
This sequence comes from uncultured Azospirillum sp., assembly GCA_965650625.1. Taxonomy (GTDB): domain Bacteria; phylum Pseudomonadota; class Alphaproteobacteria; order Azospirillales; family Azospirillaceae; genus Azospirillum. Next base: position 10,711 of record CBFGPE010000088.1, read on the forward strand.
TCGACTGGAAACCGGCCAGATCCATGTGGTTGTTGTAGATGCGGAATTCCGGCGTCGCCTTGTACAGGTCGAAGACGCGGTTCCACTCCGCCGAGGACAGCGGCGGCAGGATGCCGATCAGCGGCTTCCACTCCACCATCGACAGGCCGGATTCCGTCAGCCGGGTGATGGCGCCGATCACGGCCATCGCCAGCACCATGGCGGCGCAGATCAGAAGCCAGACGGCGATGGGCCGGTTCGGGTTGGGTGACGTGGGGGCGGCGAAGCTGTCGGAGGCGAAGGCGGTCAAGGCGGCATTCCGGAGCACGGCGGTGGGATGTTCGCCAATGTGGTGCGAACATCCCGTCGCGTCAAATTTCTCGTGTCCGGCGCCGCTTGTCCGATGGCTGCCGGAGGCGCCGGATCAGGCGGTGCCGTCGGCAGTGGTCACGCCGGCCTGGGGCTGGGCGGTCTGGCTCTGGAACAGCGCCTCTTCCGCCGCGCGGCGGGCGACGAGGCCGGCCAGCTTGGTCGGCTTGCCGTTCACCGTGGCATAGACCCAGCGGCCGAACTGGCCGGCGGCCCCGGCGTAGTCGCCGGCATTCAGCAGCTTCAGCAGGGTCGAGCTTTGCAGGCTGCCGGCGCCCAGGTTGAAGACGAAGGAGGACAGCGCGCCGCGCTGGTCGTCGTTCAGCGCCACCTTCACCAGTGCATCGACATGGCCCGCCGCCTCGGTCAGGTCGGAGGCGAGGAAGGCGTCGGCCTGCTCCGCGGTGATGGTCTGGCCCATCTTCACCCCGGCGGTGTGGCCGTAACCGATGGTGGGGACGCCGGCCGGGCAGAGATAGGCGTTGAGGTACAGGCCCTCGAAATGCTTCACGAGATCGACCGCGGCTTGGCAGACCGGCTTGGTGGTCATGGATGGGAACTCCCGGTTGGCGCGCCGGGCGGACACCCTCCGCCCGCGACGGGGGCGATCCTATGCGAGATACGCGCTTAACGGGAAGAGTAGAATGCAAATTGTCGCAATTCGCCGCAAGCCGGCTGGATGGTTGTGCCGGAGAGTCAGAACCGGCGTGTCAGGGCGTCAGCGTCTGCGCGGCCCCGAACAGCACGAACAGGGCGAACAGCAGCGCGAACAGCCCGGCGATGGTCGTGACCTCCAGCAGCACCTCCACCAGCCGGTTCTCTTGGTCCCGCCAGCGCGTCCGCTTGCCCGGGATCGGATCGGAAGCGGTATGGGCCGGCCGATGTTCCACCGGCGGCATTCTCCGGATGCGGCCGGTGGCAGGAACTTCGGTCCAGCGTCCGGCCTTCCGCTTTGCCATCATTGCGCCCTCCACCTCACCAATGTCGTTATTGACTAAAATTTTAGCCAATAACGACGGATGGCGCTGTGACGGCAATCACAGGGGCAGGCGCTGGAGCGGAAAGCCGGGGCGAGGATCAGTGAAGACGGAAATCGGCGGCGGCGTGGCGAAGCTCGCCGGGGGTGATGAGGGTCTGGCTCGCCAGCCGTACCGAATGCAGCTTGCCGTCCAGATTGCGCTGCCAGAAATCGAGGAAGCGGCGCAGCACCGGATAGTCCGGCGCCTGGTCCAGCTCCTGCCACAGGTAGCACTGCAGCAGGCCGGGATGGTCCGGCATATGGTAGAGAATCTCGGCGGTGGTCAGGCGGAAATCGCGGAGCTGGAGGCTGAGATCGGCCATGCGCGGTCTCCCGTTCGGTGGGGGGATCGGGTGGGTCTGGCGGTGTCCGGTTCCTCTTGGTGCCGTCCCGGCATGGGGGAGATGCGACGGAACGGTCGGGTCCTTCGTGACCGTTTGAAGAAATCTTGCCCCGGCCCTGGTCGGAGTGCAACGGGAAATATCGAGCTCTAACAATGTGTTAGCAGCATGTCTCGGTGAGTGCTGCCGGCATTTGCGCCAAATTCGCAAACGAGCCTCTTGAATCCCCAAACCGCTTCGATTAGCTGTCTGGCACTCGCCGGGAGGGAGTGCTAACAGCCGCCGCCCGCGCCAATTCACGTCAGTCAGAACCAAGCCTTGATCCAAGGAGGCATTCCATGAAGTTCCGTCCGCTGCACGACCGCGTCGTCGTCAAGCGTCTGGAGTCCGACACCAAGACCAAGGGCGGGATCATCATCCCCGACACGGCGAAGGAAAAGCCGCAGGAAGGCGAAGTCATCGCCGTCGGCCCGGGCGCCCGCGACGAGTCGGGCAAGGTCGTGACGCTGGACGTCAAGGCCGGCGACCGTATCCTGTTCGGCAAGTGGTCGGGCACGGAAGTGAAGATCGAAGGCCAGGATTTCCTGATCATGAAGGAATCCGACATCATGGGCATCATCGAGGCCTAAGTCCTCTGCCCGTATCCTTTGAAATTCGCTAGTTAAAAGGAATCGAGACATGGCTGCCAAAGACGTCAAGTTCGGCCCCACCGCGCGCGAAAAGCTGCTGCGTGGCGTTGACATCCTCGCCGACGCCGTGAAGGTCACGCTGGGCCCGAAGGGCCGCAACGTCGTGATCGAGAAGTCCTTCGGCGCTCCGCGCATCACCAAGGACGGCGTGTCGGTCGCCAAGGAAATCGAACTGTCGGACAAGTTCGAGAACATGGGCGCCCAGATGGTCCGCGAGGTCGCCTCGAAGACCAACGATCTGGCCGGTGACGGCACCACCACCGCCACCGTTCTGGCCCAGGCCATCGTCCGCGAAGGCGTGACGAAGGTCGCCGCCGGCCTGAATCCGATGGATCTGAAGCGCGGCATCGACGTGGCCGTCGAGGCCGTCGTCGCCGACATCCAGAGCCGCGCCAAGAAGGTCACGACCAACGACGAGATCGCCCAGGTCGGCACCATCTCCGCCAACGGCGAAGCCGAGATCGGCAAGATGATCGCCCAGGCGATGGAGAAGGTCGGCAACGAGGGCGTCATCACGGTGGAAGAGGCCAAGAGCCTGGACACCGAGCTGGACGTCGTCGAGGGCATGCAGTTCGACCGCGGCTACCTGTCGCCGTACTTCATCACCAATGCCGACAAGATGATCGCGGATCTCGAGAATCCGTACATCCTGCTGCATGAGAAGAAGCTGTCGGGCCTGCAGTCGCTGCTGCCGGTTCTGGAGGCCGTCGTTCAGTCCTCCCGTCCGCTGCTGATCGTCGCCGAGGACGTCGAGGGCGAGGCCCTGGCCACGCTCGTCGTCAACAAGCTGCGCGGCGGCCTGAAGATCGCCGCCGTCAAGGCCCCGGGCTTCGGCGACCGCCGCAAGGCGATGCTGGAGGACATGGCCATCCTGACCGGCGGCCAGGTCATCTCGGAAGACCTCGGCATCAAGCTCGAGAACGTCACCATCGACATGCTGGGCACCGCCAAGAAGGTCGTGATCTCCAAGGAGACCACCACGATCGTCGACGGCGCCGGCGAGAAGGCCGACATCGAGGCCCGTTGCGGCCAGATCCGCGCCCAGGTCGAGGAGACCACCTCGGACTACGACCGCGAGAAGCTGCAGGAGCGTCTGGCGAAGCTGGCTGGCGGCGTTGCCGTCATCCGCGTCGGCGGCGCCACCGAGGTCGAGGTGAAGGAGCGCAAGGACCGCGTTGACGACGCGATGCACGCCACCCGCGCCGCGGTGGAAGAGGGCATCGTCGCCGGCGGCGGCACCGCCCTGCTGTATGCCGCCAAGGCTCTCGACAAGCTGACCCCGGTCAACGACGAGCAGCGCGTCGGCATCGACATCATCCGCCGCGCCCTGCAGGCCCCGGTCCGTCAGATCGCCTTCAACGCGGGCACCGACGGTTCGATCGTGGTCGGCAAGCTGCTGGAGCAGAACGACGCCAACTACGGCTACGATGCCCAAAAGGGCGAGTTCACCAACCTGGTGGCCGCCGGCATCATCGACCCGGTGAAGGTGGTTCGCACCGCCCTGCAGGATGCGGCCTCGATCGCCGGCCTGCTGATCACCACCGAGGCGATGATCGCCGAGAAGCCGGAGAAGAAGGCTGCTCCGGGCGGCATGCCGGGTGGCATGGGCGGCATGGACGACATGGGCTTCTAATAGCCCGCCGTCTGTCGGTTCGGAAAGGGGCGCCTCCGCAAGGGGGCGCCCTTTTCTTTTGTCCGGAGAAATGCGGGGGAGCGGGTTGCGCCCAGTCGCACCCACCGAGAAAAGCCCCAACCTAAAAATGTCAAGGCGAACTCCGCCTTGCTTTGCCGCGGCCGCCTCCCAATAATCCGCCCCTCTCTTGCCGGGTGCCCCAGCGTGGGGCGCCGGCCTCCTGACTTCCGTATATTTTAACGAGGGCCTGTTCCATGCGCTCCTTCGAGGGCCAGCATTCCGACAACGTCGCCATCAAGCGCACCCGCGAGCAGAAGCAGCGCCAGCTGGTTCAGCTCAAGGAGCAGCTGGCGACGCTGAAAGCCCACGCGGCCCCCGCCATCCGTGAAGCGCTGGTCAAGCGCATCGCCGAACTCGACGCCGAACTGCGCCAGCCCGCCAAGCCGCCCCGTGAAGGCCGCGAGGGCCGCGAGGGACGTGGTGGCGAGGGCCGTGAAGACGCGCCGCGCCATCCCCGCCGCGAATCCCGCCCCAGCGTCTTCCGCGCCGAAGAGAATGGCGATCGGGGCGGCGACCGTGGCGGCGCCCTGTCCGCGTCCAGCGTCTTCGCCTCGCCCCGCCGCCGCAGCTAAAGCACGGACAGCCCGATGCCCGCCGATCGCGTCGCCTCCGCCAAAGGATCCCGTCTGGCCGATCAGGCCTGGCTGCTGATGATGCTGCCGCCCCTGTTCTGGGCCGGCAACGCGGTCCTGGGGCGCGCGGTCGCCGGGGCGGTGCCGCCCATCGGGCTGGCCTTCTGGCGCTGGTGCCTGGGCATGCTGGTGGTGCTGCCCTTCGCCTGGCCGCATCTGCGCCACGACATCACGCCGATCCTGGCGCGGTGGAAGAGCGTCCTGCTGCTGGGCACGCTGGGCATCGGCATCTACAACACCTTCCAATACATCGCGCTGAACACGACCACCGCGCTGAACTGCGTGATGCTGCAGTCGTCGATGCCGGTGATGATCGTGCTGATGAGCCTCGTCCTGTTCCGCGACCGGATCGGGGCGATGCAGGGGGTGGGGATCGCCGTCTCGCTGATCGGCGCGATGACGCTGATCTCCCACGGCGATCCGGCGACGCTGCTGGGGCTGGAGCTGAATGCCGGCGACGTCTGGATGCTGGCGGCGGTGGCGATCTATGCCGCCTACACCACGCTGCTGCGCCGGCGGCCGTCCATCCATGGCCTGAGCTTCGTCGTCGTCACCTTCGCCATCGGCGCGGTGGAACTGCTGCCTTTCTACATCTGGGAAAGCCTGAGCGGCCATCCGGTGCAGGCCAGCGGCATCACGGTGCTGGCGGTCGGCTATACCGTGCTGTTCCCGTCCATCGCCGCCTATCTCTGCTTCAACCGGGCGGTGGAACTGCTCGGTCCCAACACCGCCGGCCTCGCCATCCATCTGGTGCCGGTCTTCGGCAGTCTGCTGGCCATCCTGTTCCTGGGCGAGCAGCCGCATCTCTATCACGGGATCGGCATCGCGCTGATCGCCGCCGGCATCGTCCTGGCGACCCGCCGCCGGGCCTGAGCGTGGAGGCGGGGGGGCTGGCGCAGTAATAAAATTTCTCCCATAGGGAAATTTTCATGCTGTGTCGGCGAAACAAAAAATCTACGGTTGAATTATTCTGTGTGGGACAAAGCTGAAGCGGTTTTTCCGGTGGGCCGGCAATCGGTCTATGAGAAGAATTTGCGAATATACTTGGGAAGTTCGCCGTGTGGTTTTGCATTGCGCCACGGGATAGCGCCTTGATTGGGGTTCTTGTTCGGATGTTCGCCCGTATAATATCCCCGATATCCTTTTAGACACCCCCACTATCCCTCGCGCCTGCGGCGGTCAATAAGGGATGACCGCTAAAATGCAGGTCATGGCGGCGGTTCGGTGTCGGATCGATCGTCATGTGGAGCCGGCGCTGTTCGCCGGTCCGATGTGGTGGAGGTCCCAAGATGCCCCTGCAAATGTCCGCGCCCGCTTACCCGCAAACCGCCTGCCTGGTTCATATCGTCGACGGCGACCTGCTGTTGCGCAGCACGCTCTCGCGGGCGCTGGGCGCCGTCGGCATCGCCTGCCGGGTCCACAGCACCGCCGCCGACGCGCTGGCCGTGCTGGGCACCGCATCGGCCTGCATCGTCCTGCGCAGCGACCTGCCGGACATGACCGCCATCGAATTCATGGCGGAGGCCTCGCTGCACGGGCATGACCTGCCGGTGCTGGTGGTGACCGAGCAGGGCGATGTCGACGCCGCCGTGGCCGCGATGAAGGCCGGCGCCATGGATTGCATCGCCCATCCCTTCGCCATTCCGGCCTTCCTGGAGCGGCTGCGCGCCTGTCTCGCCTCCGGCAATCCCCAGGCCCAGCAGCGCGACCGCAGCCGCGACGCCGTCCGCCGGCTGGCTCTGCTGAGCCGCCGCGAGTCTGAGGTTCTGGAACTGATCGTCGACGGCAAGCAGAGCAAGACCATCGCCTGGGAACTGGGCATCAGCATCAAGACGGTGGAGGTCCACCGCGCCCGCATCATGGAAAAGACCGGCAGCCGGTCCATCGTCGGGCTGGGCCGCCTGTGGGAGGCGGCGGAGATGCTGCGCGGGCGCGACCTGCCCCATGCAATCCCCATGCGCCAGCCGGCCGCGCTGATGGAAGTGGCGGCATCCTGACGCGGTGGACGAAGGGGAACCTTGGACCTTGCGCTTCGTCCGGCTCCGGCCGGGCGAAAAATGAGACGAGACGTGTCCTTTACGTGGGCTTGACCCCAAGAGGATTGTAATGTTCTGGCGAAGAGCAACCAGAACGCCGACAGGAGCGGTCCGATGTTCCCCGATCATGGTCACCGTCGCATCTCCGTGGCGTCGCCCGACGACATCGCCACGGCGCGTCGGATCGCGGCGGAGCGGGCCGAGGGTGTGCTGGGGGACGAAGAGGCGCTCCGACTGGACCGGCTGGTGGCCGCGTTGGCCGAGCATGCGCTGGGCCGGCCGGACGGCACTCTGCTGATCGCACGGATGCGGTCGGGGGCCGGCGTCGAATGTCTGGCCTATGACCGCGATGCCGCCATTGCCGAACCGTCGGTGCCATCCGAGGGCGATTCGCTTGCCGGGCTCGGCATCGCGCTGGAAACGGTCCGGGCGCAGGCCGACCGTTTCCACGTCCATGTGACGCCGGGCATCGGCTCGGCGCTGCTGGCCCGCGTGCTGCGGCCCGGGGCGGACGATGCGCCGCCGGCCGACGCCATGGTGCAGGCCGGGGCCGTCATGGTCGAGCGGAGCGGGGGCGAGGCCGCGCGGGGCGGCCCTTTCATCGACCATTGGTTCGTCAGCTGCGCGCCCGCCCGCGGCGAGTACGGCCCCTGCGGAATCGCGCTGATGATCGACGGCGACACGGTGGCCGGCGGCAATGCAGCCGTGGATGGCGGGGCCGGGTCCGATGCCGGGGGGGACGAAGTCTATGGTCCTCCCCCCTATCCCCCCACGGTGATGACGCCCGGGGTGATCTGGCAGGTGGAGACGGTGGTCGCCGCCACGGTGCCCGGCCTGCCGGCGCCCATGGTGGTCAATGCGATCCGGCGCGATCTGAAGGGGCGGCCCGAACTGGGGCTTTCCGAGGACAAGACCCTGGCGCAGATCGGACGCGCCGCCGTCGCGGTCCTGCGCTTCGATGCCAAGGCCGTCGACTATACCGCGCTCGGCACCGTGGCCGGGGCGGTGGTGCGCCCGCAGGAACTGACGGCGCTCGGCGCGCGCTGGGCGATGATCGGCTTCAACCCGCTGGCCCCGGCCGCCGTCCATCTGCTGTGGGGACCGGGCGATCACGTCGTGCTCTACACCGGCGGATGCGCCCGGCTGCCCGCCCTGTTCATCCGCCGTGACCTGCGCACGGTGGACCCGACGCTGGCGGCGCTGATCCTGCTGCGCGACGGCGCGGTGTGCGACGACGATCACACCATCTTGGTGCTGCGCAACCGCGCCGATCAGGTGCCGGCGTCGGCCGTCTGACGAAGGAAGCCTGTCTGGATCTAGCGACCCCAGCCATGCGGGCCGCCGGGGCGTTCCCATGCATGCGGGTCGCCGTTGTGGTTCCATTGCCGGCGGTGCCAGCCGCGATCGCCCCAACCGCGATCCCCCCAGCGGCGGTCGCCATCCCACGAGCGGTAGCGGTAGCCGGGCTGCACAATGACCGGCGGCGGCACCGCGTAGACGGTGGGCGGCGGCGTTACCACCGGCCCGCCATAGGCGGGATAATAGGGGTCGTAGCCGTCGTAGGCGACACAGCCGGACAGCGTGGCCGCACCCGCGGCCAGAAGCAGGGCGGTCAGCATCTTCGGCAGGATCGTCGGACGGATGGTGCGCATGGCCTTGCTTCCTGTCTTGCGGAGGACCGGGATCGGTGAGGAAAGCGGTCATCGGTACAAACAGCCCAACCCGCCCGGCTATTCCATACCCCTTTGGCGTCACCCTGTCCGGAGCAGGTGAAACAACAGATCGTCCATCGTGGTTTCGGATGGATGAAACAAGAACTATGAATTTCACATATTCAATTGGCACCGTCATCCTGTGTCCCGACTTCCTCCACAGCATGAAGACGAGGCCATCATGAAAGCCATCGGCTACCGCAAGTCCCTGCCCATCACCGATGCCGACGCGCTGATCGATGTCGAGATCGACCGTCCGGCGCCCGCCGGCCGCGACCTGCTGGTCCGGGTGGAGGCGGTGTCGGTCAACCCGGTGGACACCAAGCTGCGCCGCAACGCCTCGCCGGCCGGGGGCGACCTGCGCATCCTGGGCTTCGACGCTGCCGGCATCGTCGAGGCGGTCGGGCCGGACGTGACCCTGTTCCGCCCCGGCGACGCGGTGTTCTATGCCGGCGCCATCGACCGTCCCGGCACCAACAGCGAGTATCATCTGGTCGACGAGCGCATCGTCGGCGCCCGTCCGGCCAGCCTGAGCGTCGCCGAGGCCGCCGCCCTGCCGCTGACCGCCATCACCGCCTGGGAGATGCTGTTCGACCGGCTGGGCCTGCCGCGCGATGGTGATGGGCAGAATGGGGGCGAGGGCAAGTCGCTGCTGATCGTCGGCGGGGCTGGCGGCGTCGGCTCCATCGCCATCCAGCTGGCCCGCCGGCTGAGCAAGGTCCGGGTGCTGGCCACCGCCTCGCGTCCGGAGACCGCCGACTGGGTGCGCGAACTGGGCGCCCATGACGTGATCGACCACAGCCGGCCGATGGCGGAGCAGGTGAAGGCGCTGGGGCTGTCCGGTGTCGACTACATCTTCTCGACCAACGCGACCGACCGCCATTTCCCGGATCTGGTCGAGCTGGTGGCGCCGCAGGGCCATATCGGCCTGATCGACGATCCGGAGCCCATCGACGTCCGCCTGCTGAAGCGCAAGAGCGTCTCGCTCCATTGGGAGCTGATGTTCACCCGGTCGCTGTTCCAGACCGACGACATGATCGCCCAGCACAAGCTGCTGACCGAGGTGTCGCGGCTGGTCGATGCCGGCACGCTGCGCACCACCCTGACGGAAACGCTGGGCCGCATCGATGCCGCCAGCCTGCGCAAGGCCCATGCCCTGATCGAGTCGGGCAAGGCGCGCGGCAAGGTGGTGCTGGAAGGCTTCTGATCCGCGTTTCCCCGCCGCTTTAGCCTGCGAGGGCGAGCGGCGGGCGGGCGGGGCGCATCGCCGCCAGGCTCTCGACGATGAAGCCGACCAGCGGTTCGGCGAGGCGGCGGTTGCGCGGCGTCTCGCCGAAGATCGCCATTTCGACGTTGCCCAACTCGGGCAGGCCGTCCTCCACCCCCAGCCGGCGCACGCCGTCGGGCACCGAGGATTCGCTGAGCACCGCCACCCCCAGCCCGGCGCGGACGGCGGCCTGGACCCCCATGACGCTGGCGCTGGTGTAGACCACCCGCCAGGATCGGCCGATCTCGCCCAGTGCCGCCAGCCCGCGGTTGCGGAAGACGCAAGGGGCCGGCAGGGCGCAGAAGGGCAAGGGGCCGTCAGTCGGGATTTCCAGACCGGGGGCGGCGATCCAGCGCATCGGCTCGGTCCAGATGGCGCGACCGCGGCTGTCGCCGGCATCGCGGCGCGAGATCACGAGGTCCAACTCTCCGGTATCCAGCGCCGAGACCAGATCGCTGCACAGGCCCACCCGCACGTCGATGTGCAGGCGCGGGTGCAGCTTGGCGAAGCGGCGCAGCACATGGGGCAGATGGTCGGACAGGAAATATTCGGCCACTCCCAGCCGCAGTTCGCCCTCTGCCGCCGGTTCGGTGAAGCGGCGCACCGTCTCGTCGTTCAGGTCGAGCAGGCGGCGGGCATAGCCCATCAGCAGTTCGCCGTCATGGGTCAGGGCAAGCGACCGGCTGGTGCGCTCGAAGACGCGGCGGCCGAGCATGTCCTCCAGCTTCTTGACCTTGACGCTGATCGCCGACTGCGTCCGTCCCAGCCGTTCGGCCGCCGCGGTGAAACCGCCGGCCTCCGCCACGGTGACGAAGGCGCGCAGCGCGTCGATCTCCAGGTCGAGCAGGGACATGAGAATGCATTCCGGATAGTCATCGGTGGTGCTCATCCTATCGCGATTGCTCATGGATGGCGAGCGGCGCATCGGGGCGGCCCGAGGGACAAGCGGTGGCCGGGCCGTTGAAGCCGGGCGGGGGCGTTCTCATTGTCAGCCTCCGGGCCTTGCCGCCCGGATGCCTGACGATGCTTGAGGAGAGAGACGCCCGATGATCCGTTTTTCCGCGCCGGCCGGCAGTTTGGTCCTTGCGCTTGCCGCTGCCGCCCTGCTCGCCGGCTGCCAGATGCCGGGCACCATGCCGCCGCCGCAGCAGACCGCCGCCCTTCCGCCGCCAGCCGTGCCCAAGCCGCCGCCGGAAGCCCGCGGCATCTGGATCGTCGGCAGCCCGGCCCTGCGCGGCACCATCGATCAGGCGGCGGCCAAATATGACGGTGGCCCCGACACCAAGCCGCATCTCGACGCCCGCGGCACCGCCGCCGGCTTCCGCGCCTTCTGCGCCGGGGTCGGGCTGGACCATCCCGACATGGTGGCCTCCGACCGCCCGATCAGCGCCGCCGAATACAAGCGCTGCCACACCGCCGGCATCACGCTGACCGAATATGATTTCGGACCGAAGCGCTTCGTCTACGTCAAGGACTCGCACATGATGGCGGTGCCCGGCGTGAACGACTTCGTCACCAGCTGGAGCCAGAGCGGCAAGCCGGTGAGCGCGCCGACGGCGGGAAGTTGAGGGGCGCTCACCCCGCCGCGAACAACCCGCCCTGCTCGGCGTCGTCCGCCGCGTCGTCGGCGTTGGGGTCGCCGAGCGCGGTTTCCCAGCCCAATGCCGGCAGGGTGATGGCACGGGTGTTGCCCAGGCCGCTGCGGCTGGTGATGAAGCCGCGCTGTTCCATGTAGGTCAGCAGGCGGCGGCCGCGCCCCTTCGACCGGCTGCCGCAGGCGCGCGCCACATCGGCGTCGGACGGGCAGGGGGCGTGGTCGAGGGCGGCGCGCGCCAGCAGCAGGAAGACCGGCTGGATGTCCTCCGCCAGGGTGGCGGCGACCTCCGTCGCGCGCTGCCAGGCGGGATCGTCGCCGCTGCCGGCCCCGGCGCGGGCGGTCGCCAGACGGCGGCGGAAGGCAGGCAGGGCCAGACGGTCGCCATCCACCCCGCGTCCCCGGCAGCGCACCAGGAAATCCTGGTACAGCACGGCCAGCGAGCGGTAGGGCGCCTCCGGATCGGCCAGCACCTCGGCCAGAACCTGATCGTACTGGGCCTCGCGCTCGGCGGCCTGTTCCGGGGTTTCCTCCGGCTCCAACGGCAGCAGGGCGGGCTGCTCGGCCTCGGCTTCGCTAACGGACGGTGGCGGCGCGGCGGGACGGCCGCGCGCCAGCTGCGCCATCAGGTCGGCGCTGGCCGAGGTCGAGGGGCGGCGCACGTAGCGCGGCGGCTCCGGCTCGGTGGTGGTGAAGATCAGGTCGCGGGCGTCCGCCACCGGGGTGGCGGGGGGCGGCATCAGGGTCGGGCTGCCGGTGCGGCCCTGGGTCTCCACCGCCCCGATGCGCAGCGGCAGCGGCCGGCGCGACAGAGCGGGACCGAGCGCGATGAAATGGCCGCGCTCCAGGTCGCGGAACATCTCCGCCTGCCGGCGCTCCATGCCCAGCAGGTCGGCGGCGCGCGCCATGTCGATGTCGAGGAAGGTGCGGCCCATCAGGAAGTTCGACGCCTCGGCGGCGACGTTCTTCGCCAGCTTCGCCAGCCGCTGGGTGGCGATCACCCCGGCCAGACCGCGCTTGCGCCCGCGGCACATCAGGTTGGTCATGGCGCCGAGCGAGACCTTGCGCGCCTCGTCCGACACCTCGCCGGCGGCCGAGGGGGCGAACAGCTGCGCCTCGTCCACCACCACCAGCATCGGATACCAGAAATCGCGGTCGGCATCGAACAGCCCGCCGAGGAAGGCGGCGGCGTGGCGCATCTGCATTTCCGCGTCCAGCCCTTCCAGGTTCAGGACGACGGAAACGCGGTGCTGGCGAACGCGGGCGGCGACCGATTGCAGGGCGGCCTCGCTGTGCTCGTCGGCCTCGACCACCACATGGCCGAAGCGTTCGGCCAGCGTGACGAAGTCGCCCTCCGGGTCGATCACCGCCTGCTGCACCCATTGGGCGCTCTGTTCGATCAAACGGCGCAGCAGGTGCGACTTGCCGGAGCCGGAATTGCCCTGGACCAGCAGACGGGTCGCCAGCAGCTCCTCCAGGTCGAGCGTCGCGGCGCTGCCCGCGTTCGTCGCCCCCATGTCGATGCCGACCTTCATGCCGCTCGCCTCCCACTCACCCGAACCGCCCTCATGATTGGCGGGGCCTTCCTATAGCGCAGGCGGGCGCGGCGATACGAGGATTCGATTCGGGACCACCGGGCCGCCGAGGGGGAACCACTCTCCGACCGATTGAGCGGCGATGGCGCGGATGAGCGCTCCGGTGGTGGGGTGGGTCTTGCGGCGGAGGGCGGTTTGACCATATTCTGGCGGACAGGAGGGTGCGGTGCCAGCCGCACCCCCCGTCCGGTCCGGTTACTTCAGCAGGTCAAGGATCGCCTTGATCAGCTGAAGCACCAGGACCAGGAGGACGAGTGCTTTTTCCACTCTGTGCTCCCAGGTAGGTGGGACGCGGGCGGTGGCCATTCCGCCGCCCGGTTCCCACCGATGCATGCATAGCGATGCATGATGGTGCGGGCAATGCGCATTCCACCGCACCGTGTACGCGGCTGGATTGTGATCAACCGGAAATCGGATTCTGTCCGTTCCTCCGCGTCTGCGGCGGGAGGGCGCGTTGCGCAACAACGTGACGCTGCGGTCATGAAACCGCAAACAAGCTCTGTTACAAGCGGATGCTGATCTCATGCCGGATCGGCGCTGGCGGACCGAGCGATGACTGTGCTGACCACGACTATAGCCGGGGCCAAAACCGGGCGAACGGCAAACGATGCCGCCGAGTCCTATGGCGCGAACTGGACCGCCGTCCGCGCCGCCGATGGTGCCGCCGCGGCGTTCGATTGGGCATCGGCGGTCGGCGCCTTGCGCTATGCCTTCCAACCCATCGTCCAGCTTCGGTCCGGCCGCTGCCATGGCTATGAGGCGCTGCTGCGCGGGTTCGAGCGCACCGGCTTCGCCAATGCCGGCGAGTTGCTGGACGCCGCCGAGGCCACCGGCCTGCTGGCGACGGTGGAGACGGCGCTGCATGCCAAGGCGGTCGCCGCCTATCGCGCGCTGGCGGGCTGGAGCGAGGCGAAGCTGTTCCTGAACTTGGATGCCCGGCTGATCGGCCGGCCCGACTCGCCCTGGCTCGCCCGCGATCCGGCGGCTTCGCGCAACAGCGGCATCGTGCTGGAACTGTCGGAAAGCCGGCCGGTGCCCAGCGGCGTCGCGGTGGATGCGGCGGTGGACCGCTACCGCCAGAGCGGGGTCGGCATCGCCATCGACGATTTCGGCGTCGGCCATTCCGGCCTGCGCACGCTGTACGAGGCGCGGCCGGACTATGTGAAGATCGACCGCTTTTTCATCGCCGGCATCGACGCGGATTCGCGCAAGCGGGCGCTGGTGGCGGCGCTGGCCGGCCACGCCCATGCGCTGGGCATCCAGATCGTGGCGGAGGGGGTGGAGACCGCGACCGAGTTCTACACCTGCCGCGATTTGGGTTGCGACTTCGCGCAGGGCTTTCTGATCGCCCGGCCGCGGGTGGATCTGACCGGGCTGCCCAACCGCTATGCGATGGTCGAGGATCTCAACCGCCAGGACCGCCGCCAGCCCAGCGAGTCGCACCGACGCCTGTCGGAGGTGATCGAACGGCTGCCGCCGCTGCGGGTGGACTCGCGCAAGACCGAGCTGCTGGACTATTTCCGCCGCGACGGCAGTGCTCCCATCGCGCCGATCATCGACGAGCATGACCGGCCGCTTGGGCTGATCCGCGAGCGCGACCTGAAGCGTTACGTTTACTCGCGCTTTGGCGGGGAGCTGCTGCGCAACCGCGGCCTGGGCGACCGGCTGGACGATCTGGTCATCCGGTCGCCGGTCTGCGACATCTCCACCCCGCTGGACCGGGTGATCGAGGCTTTCTCCACCGAATCCGCCGCCGACGGCATCGTGATCGTGGAGGGCGGCGCCTATGCCGGCGTGCTGTCGAGCGGCGCCCTGTTGCGGCTGGTGCATGAGCGCAATCTGGCGATGGCGACCGACCAGAACCCGCTGACCCGGCTGCCGGGCAACGCGGCGATCCTGCGCCACATCGAAGGGGCGCTGGCTGATGGGGGCCGCGGCCATGTGCTGGCCTATCTGGATTTCGACAACTTCAAGCCCTTCAACGACAATTTCGGCTTCCGCCAGGGCGACCGCGCCATCCTGATGTTCAGCGAGCGGCTGAAGGCCTGGGCCGGCAGCGCCGGGGCGGCGATCGACGCTGACGCCTTCGCCGGTCATATCGGCGGCGACGACTTCTTCCTGGGCGTCAGCGGCGGCGAGGAGGGCGAGGTGCTGGCCCGGCTGGTGGAACTGCTGGCGCTGTTCCGTTCGGATGCCGAGAGCCTGTACGACGCCGAAACGCGGGTCAGCGGCGGGTTCCTGGCGAAGGACCGCTATGGGGCGCTACGGCGCTTCCCGCTGCTGGCGGCTAGCGGCGTCGCCGTGGTGATCCCGCCCGGCGGCGGTCAGCTGACCCCCGACGCCGTCAATGCCGCCATCGCCGACCACAAGGCCGCCGCCAAGGGGGCGGACGACAAGCTGTGCGTGGTGCGGCTGGGGTGATGTGATATCCCTCTGGCGTCGACTCCGTCATTGACGTAGTGTTGAGTGCCATGGGTGAGCCATTCGATCCGGTCAAGAACCTGCTCAATCGCCGCAAGCACGGCTTGGACCTGTCCTTTGGGGCCGAGGTCCTTCGCGACCGCAACCTGATCGAAGCGCCCGATCTGTCCATGGATTATGGCGAAGAGCGCTTCAACGCGCTGGGCATGGTCAATGGCAAGGTCTACGCCGTCACCTACACTGAACGTGCCGAGGGGGTAAGATTCATTTCAGTGCGGGAGGCCGACAAACGCGAGGCGGCCCACTATTTCAAGGCCAACTCCTGAGCAACGGCATCCTAGACCCAAGGTGATCCCGATGAGCGACCACGATAGCTTCACCGATGAGCAACTCGCCGCCATGCGGCATCCGCCCTTGGCGAAGCGGGTTCGCCGCTCGACCGGCCTGTCGCAGGAGGCGTTCGCCGAGCGTTTCGGCATTCCGCTGCGCACGCTACAGGAGTGGGAGCAGGGGCGGCGGGAGCCTGATGCCGCCGTCGCCTCCTACCTGCGCGTCATCGAAAAGCAGCCCGATATGGTCGCCCAGGTTTTGGCGGCCGAGTGATCGCAAACCGGGGACGCTTCCCTCACGCATAATCCCGGAAGCTCTCCGCCGTCGCGCGGTCGTAGCCCAGGCTGGCGCGCAGGAGCTGCAACGTGTATGGCTCGCGCGCCGCGCCCCGGCGCAGTTCCTCCACGCTCATCTCCTCCACCAGACGGCCGCGGTTCATCACCGCCAACCGGTCGCATAGGTTGGCGACGACGGCGAGGTTGTGGGTGACCAGTACCATGGTCAGGCCGTGCTCCGCCCGCAGCCGGCGCAGCAGGTTCAGGATCTCTGCCTGGACCGACACGTCGAGCGCCGAGGTCGGCTCGTCCAGCAGCAGGATGCGAGGCTCCAGCACCAGGGCGCGGGCGATGGCGACGCGCTGGCGCTGGCCGCCCGACAGCTGATGCGGGTAGCGGAAGCGGAAGGACGGGCCGAGTCCCACATCGCGCAGCACCCGGTCGATGCGGGCGTCGGCATCGCCCAGCCCGTGGATGGCGATCGGTTCGGCCAGGATGCGGTCCACCGTGTGGCGCGGGTGCAGCGAGCCATAGGGGTCCTGGAACACCATCTGGCAGAGCTTGTAGAAGCCCTTTTGCCGTTTTGGCCCCTGCTCGGTCCCGGCGACGGCGATGCGGCCGGTCCAGTCGTCGTTCAGGCCGCTGACCGCGCGCAGGACGGTGGACTTGCCGGAGCCGGACTCGCCGACAAGGCCGAAGCTTTCGCCCTCCCGCACCGACAGGGTGACGCCGTCCACCGCGGTGACGGCGTCGGCGCCATCGCCGAAACTGACCCGCAAATCCTGGATATCGATCATCATCGTCACACTTCCAACCAGGCGGGATCGCGGCTCAGCACCGGCAAGTCGCCCGGCGGCTCGTCGATCTTCGGCAGGCTGGCCAGCAGGCCGCGGGTGTAGGGGTGCTGCGCCGCGTGCAGCTCCGACGCGCGGCAGCTCTCCACCACCCGGCCGGCATACATGATGAGGATGCGGTCGCAGAAGGAGGCGACGAGGTTCAGGTCGTGGCTGACGAAGATCATGCCCATGCCGCGCTGGGAACAGAGGTCGTCGAGGATCGCCAGCACCTGCATCTGCACGGTGACGTCCAGCGCAGAGGTCGGCTCGTCGGCGATCAGCAGGTCGGGGTCGGGGATCAGCATCATCGCGATCATGATGCGCTGGCCCATGCCGCCCGACACCTCGTGCGGGTAGCGGTCATAGACCCGCTCGGGATCGCGGATGCGCACGGCGGCCAGCATCTCCAGCGCGCGGCGCTTCGCCTCGGCGGCGCCGGCCCTGCTGTGGACGCGGTAGGCCTCGGCGATCTGGCGGCCGACGGTCATCACCGGGTTCAGCGAGTATTTCGGGTCCTGCATCACCATGGCGATGCGCCGGCCGCGGATGTCGCGCATGCGCCTGGACGAGGCCGCCAGCAGATCCTCGCCGTTGAAGGCCAGCCGATCGGCGGTGACCCGGCCCGGCGGGGGCACGAGGCGCAGGATGGAGCGGCCGGTCATCGACTTGCCGGATCCCGACTCGCCGACGATGCCCAGCTTCTCCCGGCCGAGCGTGAAGGAGACGCCGCGCACCGCCTCGGCCAAGCCGGTGCGGGTGGGGAAGGCGACGCGGAGATTGGAGACTTCGAGCAGGGGGGTATTATCGGTCATCGTCAATCCCCCTTCGGGTCCAGCACGTCGCGCAGCCCGTCGCCCAGCAGGTTGAAGCCCAGGCTGACGATGAAGATGGCGAGGCCGGGCATGGCGGCGACCCACCATTGCTCCAGCACATATTGCCGGCCGCTGGCGATCATCGCCCCCCATTCCGGCAGCGGCGGCTGGGCGCCGAGGCCGAGGAAGCCGAGGCCGGCGGCGGTCAGGATCACGCCCGCCATGTCCAGCGTCGTCCGCACGATCAGCGAGGCGACGCACAGCGGCATGATGTGGCCGAGGATGATGCGCAGGCTGGAGGCGCCCTGCAGCCGGGCGGCGCTGATGAAGTCGGCGCGGCGGACGGTCAGCGTCTCCGCCCGCGCGATGCGGGCATAGGGCGGCCAGGAGGTGATGGCGATGGCGATCACCGCATTCTCGATGCCGGGGCCGAGCGCGGCGACGAAGGCCAGCGCCAGGATCAGCTTGGGGAAGGCCAGCGCGATGTCGGTGATGCGCATCAGCACGGTGTCGACCCAGCCGCCGAAATAGCCGGCGACCGTGCCGATGATCAGACCGGCCAGCGGCGCCGTCGCCGCCACCAGCGCCACGATCATCAGCGTCAGCCGCGCGCCGTGGATCAGGCGCGAGAGGATGTCGCGTCCGAAGGCGTCGGTGCCCAGCCAATGGGCGAGGCTGGGCGGCATCAGCCGGTTGTCCAGGTTCTGGGCATAGGGATGGTAGGGCGCCAGCACCGGGGCCAACGCCGCGACGACGACCAGCGCCAGCACGATCAGCAGCCCGGCGACGGCCAGCCGGTTGCGGCGGAAGGCGGTCCAGCCGGCCCAGGCGCGGCCCAGCCGGGCCTGCGCGCGGGACTGCGGCGTGTCGGTGGTCAGCCACTCCCGCCAGCCGGCGGATTGGGTATCGGTGCGCGCGGTCATCGGGCCCGGGGATCCAGAAGGCGATAGAGCAGGTCGGACAGCAGGTTCAGCGCGATGAAGACCGCGCCGACCACCAGCGTCCCGCCCAGCACCGCGTTCATGTCGGCGCTGAGCAGCGAATTGGTGATGTAGAGCCCAAGGCCGGGCCAGGCGAACACCGTCTCGGTCAGCACCGACCCCTCCAGCAGGCTGGCATAGGACAGGGCGATGACGGTGATCAGCGGCACCGCGATGTTGCCCAGCGCGTGGCGCCAGACCACGCGGGTCTCCGACAGTCCCTTCACCCGCGCAGTGGTGATGTATTCCTGGCGCAGCTGGTCCAGCATGAAGCCGCGCGTCATCCGCGCGATGTAGGCGACGCTGTAGAGGCCGAGGATGGCCGACGGCAGCACCAGATGATGAACTGCGTTCCAGAAGATCTCAGCCTCGCCGGCCAGCAGGGCGTCGACGGTGACGATGCCGGTCACCGGATCGACCATCCCCTCATAGAAGACGTCGACCCGCCCCGGTCCCGGTACCCAGTCCAGCTTGGCGTAGAACAGCAGCAGCGCCATCAGCCCGAGCCAGAAGATCGGCACCGAATGGCCGATCAGGCCGAGCAGGCGGATGGCGTGGTCGGGCCAGCGCCCGCGGTGGGTGGCGGCGAACACGCCCGCCGGCACGCCCAGCAGGGCGCCGAGCACGACGGCGACCGTCGCCAGTTCCAGCGTCGCCGGGAAGACGCGCAGCACATCCTCCAGCACCGGGCGGGAGGTCAGCACCGAGGTGCCGAGGTCGCCCTGCAGCACGTCGCCGACATAGCGGAGGAACTGCTGCCACAGCGGCAGGTCGAGGCCCAGCTGCGTGCGCATCTGCGCATAGCTTTCGGCGCTCGCCCGGTCGCCGAGCGCGGACAACACCGGGTCGATCGGCACGACGCGGCCGATCAGGAACGTGACCAGCAGCAGGCCCAGCAGGGTGGCGGCGACCGTGACCAGCAGGGTCAGGCCGCGTTTCAGCGTAGGCAAGAGGACTCCCTCGCGATTGGACGCGCTAAGGAATCACAGTCGGGGCTTTGTGCAAAGCCCGTCAAGGGCATAGGGGGGGTATGGGGAGTGGTTGCTGCGTGTGCCCCCTCCCTAACCCTCCCCCGCTAGCGCGGGAGAGGGAACTCCGCCTCTCCCTTGCATCACATCAAGCTGACAAGCGTCCAATCCCCTCTCCCGCAAAGCGGGAGAGGGATAGGGAGGGGGCAAATGCCTCAGCTCACCAAGTCCCCGCCGGGCTCTGGTCGCCATGGGCGCCGGCGGCCGGCTCGTGGTGGGCGAGCCAGCGTTCGGCCTCCAGCGCGGCCATGCAGCCCATGCCGGCGGCGGTGACCGCCTGACGATAGACCTTGTCCTTCACGTCGCCGGCGGCGAAGACGCCCGCGATGTCGGTGGCGGTCGAATCGGGGGCGGTGACGATGTAGCCCGACTCGTCCATCTTCACCTTGCCCTTGAAGATTTCGGTCGCAGGAACGTGGCCGATGGCGACGAAGACGCCGGCCACCGGGATCACGCGCTCCTCGCCCGACTTGACGTTCTTCACGCGCACGCCGGTGACGGCGCGCGGGTTGCCCATGGTGCCGTCGCCCTCGCCGACGATCTCCTCCACCGTGCTGTCCCACTCCACCTCGATCTTCGGGTGGCGGAACAGGCGGTCCTGCATGATGCGTTCGGCGCGGAAGCTGTCGCGGCGGTGGATGACCGTCACCTTGGTGGCGTGGTTGGTCAGGTACAGCGCCTCCTCGACCGCCGAGTTGCCGCCGCCGATCACCGCGACCTCCTTGCCGCGGAAGAAGAAGCCGTCGCAGGTGGCGCAGGCCGACACGCCGA
>CBFGPE010000089.1:0-31032 GCA_965650625.1 uncultured Azospirillum sp.
CGGCGGCGGCGCGGGCGACCGCCAGCGACACGCCCAGGATGGCGTTGGCGCCGAGCCGGCTCTTGTTCTCGGTGCCGTCCAGGTCGATCATGGCGAGGTCGATGGCGCGCTGGTCGTCGGCGTCCAGGCCGGCGAGCGCGTCGTAGATCTCGCCGTTGACCGATTCGACCGCCTTCAGCACGCCCTTGCCGCCGAAGCGGGACTTGTCGCCGTCGCGCAGCTCGACCGCCTCATGGGCGCCGGTGGAGGCGCCCGACGGAACCGCGGCGCGGCCGAAGGCGCCGCTGTCCAGCGCAACGTCGACTTCCACGGTCGGGTTGCCGCGGCTGTCCAGGATTTCGCGGGCGTGAATCTCGGTGATGACGCTCATGGTCGGTCGATCCTTCGAGGAATGGCAGCCGCGTTGTCTCGCAGGCCGCGTTTTAAGGCGCGCAGGCTTGATAGCCCCGACGTCCGGGCGATGCAATATCTGGTTCGGCTTACAACCACGCGAAAATGCGGAGTTTTGCCGCGGAAATCAGAGGAAACCCTCCACCAGCGCCGCGAATTCGGCCGGACGTTCGGCATGCAGCCAGTGCCCGACCCCCTCGATCATGCGGATTTCCGCCTTGGGGAAATAGTGGCGGATGGCGTCGTGATGCTCCGGCCGGATGTAGTCCGACGCGCCGCCGCCGATGAACAGGGTGGGGCCGTCATAGCGGGCGCCGGCGAAATCGGGGAAGCCGATCAGCCCCTCCATGTTCGCCCCGATGGAGTCGAGATTGATCCGCCAGGAGAAGACACCGTTCTCCAGCACCAGATTCTGCATCAGGAAGGAGCGTAGCGGCGCCTCCGGCACGGCGTCGGCCAGCTGGGCCTCCACCTCCGGCCGGCGGGTGACGCCCTCCAGTTTCGCGGCCTTCATCGCGGCGACGAAGGGGGCGTGGGTGTGGGTGTAGGCGACGGGGGCGATGTCGGCGACCACCAGCCGCTCCACCCGGTCGGGATGGGCCAGCGCCAGCGCCATGGCGGTCTTGCCGCCCATCGAATGGCCGACCACGGTGGCGCGGGCGAAGCCGCGGTCGTCGAGGAAGCGCAGCACGTCGGCCGCCATCTCCGGGTAGCTCATGCCGTCGGCCCAGGGGGCGCCGCCGTGATTGCGCAGGTCCAGCGCATAGACCCGGTGCTGCTCGCCGAAGCGGCGGGCCAGCGTCTGCCAGTTGCGGGCCGAGCCGAAAAGCCCGTGCAGGACCAGCATCGGCGTGCCGCCATTGGCTTCGCCGGCTTCCAGATAGGTCAGGGGGAGGGCTTGCTGCTGCGGCATGTCGGGGACCTTTGACCGATTGGGTGACTGGAGATGCGTTCTGGACGGATGCGGGCGGCGATCCTATGACGAACGCGGACGGACCGCTAGGATGCCGCCCGGCCAATTCTGCACCACAAGAGCGACCCTGCCATCGTGTTCCGTCATATCCTGTCCGTCGGCGGCCTGACCCTGGCCAGCCGGGTGCTCGGTTTCCTGCGCGACGTGCTGACCGCGGCGCTGCTGGGGGCGGGGCCGGTGGCCGACGCCTTCTTCGTCGCCTTCCGGCTGCCGAACCATTTCCGCGCCCTGTTCGCGGAGGGCGCCTTCAACTCCGCCTTCGTGCCGCTGTTCTCGGGCAAGCTGGTGCAGGATGGCGCCGCAGCCGCCCGCCGCTTCGCCGACGAGGTGATGACCCTGCTGGTCATCGTGCAGATGGTGTTGCTGCTGGCGGTGCTGGCCTTCATGCCGCAATTCATGACGGTCTTCGCCCCCGGCTTCGCCAACGACCCGGAGAAGTTCCGGCTGGCGGTGCTGTTCACCAGCATCACCTTCCCCTATCTGCTGCTGATCTCGCTGGTCTCGCTCTATGGCGGCGTGCTGAACAGTATGAGCCGCTTCGGGGCGGCTGCCGCGGCGCCGATCCTGATGAATCTGTGCCTGATCGCGGCGCTGGTGGTCGGCACGCCGCTGATGCCGACGGCCGGCCACGCGCTGTCCTGGGGCGTTCTGGCGTCGGGCGTCGCGCAGTATCTCTATCTGGCCTGGGACGCCCGAAGGGCCGACATGACCCTGCGGCCGGTGATGCCGCGGCTGTCGCCCGACGTGAAGCGCTTCCTGGCGGTGCTGGGGCCGGCGGCGCTGGGATCGGGGCTGACCCAGATCAGCCTGTTCGCCGACACCCTGATCGCCTCGGCCCTGCCGACCGGCGCTGTGTCCTACCTCTATTACGCCGACCGGCTGAACCAGCTGCCGCTGGGGGTGATCGGCATCGCGGTCGGGACCGTTCTGCTTCCGGAAATGTCCAAGCGGATCAAGAGCGGCGACGAGGCCGGCGCGGTCGACAGCCAGAACCGCGCCATCGAGCTGTCGCTGGTTCTGACCCTGCCGGCCGCCATCGCCTTCCTGGTGGCGGGCACGCCGATCCTGTCGGTGCTGTTCCAGCGTGGCGCCTTCGGCCCGTCGGACGCCTCCGCTTCGGCGCTCACCCTGCAGGCCTATGCGCTGGGTCTGCCGGCCTTCGTGGTGATCCGCAGTCTGGTCAACGGCTTCTACGCCCGCCACGACACGGCGACGCCGGTGCGGATTGCGCTGGTGGCGGTCGGCATCAATGTGGCGCTGAAGCTGGCGTTGATGGGACCGCTGGCCCAGGTCGGGCTGGCGGTCGCCACCTCCGTCGGCGCCTGGGTGAATGCCGGGCTGCTGGCGCTGCTGCTGCACCGGCGCGGCCTGTTCCGTGCCGACGCGCGGCTGACCCGCAACCTGCCGCGCATGGCGATCGCCGCCGCCGCCATGGCCGGCGCCCTGTGGCTGGCGACCGAGCGGCTGGCCCCCTGGCTGGGTGCCATGAGCATGGTGGAGCGGCTGGGCGGGCTGCTGGTTCTGGCGGTCGTCGGGCTGGCCGTCTATGCCGTCGCCGTCGTCCTGTTGGGGCTGGTGCGGCGCAGCGACCTCGGCCGTCTGCGCCGCCGCCGGGCGAAGGCGTAGCTCAGCCTTCGGTCTGCAAGGGCCGCTGCGGATCGGCGCTCCATTCCGACATGGAGCCGTCATAGAGCCGCACGCCCGGTACGCCGGCGATCTCGCTGAGCGCGAACCAGGACACCGAGGCGAGGTGGCCGGTGTTGCAGAAGGTGATGGGCTGGTCGCGCAGCGGCAGTCCGGCCCGGTCGGCCAACGCCTTCACCGCCTCGGGCGAGGCGAAGCGGTGCTCCGCCGGGGAGAAGAGGGCGGCGATGTCGAGATTGACGGCGCCGGGAATGGTGCCGGCGGCGCGGGCCTGCGGGCTCTTGGCCTTGCCGGCGAACTGCTCGGCCGAGCGGGCGTCGTGCAGCGGCGTGCCGCCGGCCTGCACCGCCGCCTCGACCTGCTCCACGGTGGCGCGCAGGTCGGCGCGCGGGTGGACGGTGAAGCTGGTCGGCTGGCGAACCGCCGGCTGCGGATCGACCGGCCCGCCGGCCGCGGTCCAGGCGGCGAAACCGCCGTCCAGCACCGACACCGCGTTATGGCCCAGCATCTTGAAGGTCCAATAGACGCGGGTGGCGTTGCCCATGTCTGACGCATTGGCGCCGGCGGCCACCAGAACGACATGGTCGGCGTTTGCGATCCCCAGCCCGCCGATCAGCCCGGCCAGCACTTCCGGTTCCGGCAGCATCCCGGCCCCGCCGCCGACCACAGTCCGCCAGCCAGCCGTTGCGTAATCGGAATGAACCGATCCCGAAACGAAGCCGCCGGCGGGCGGGGTCCGCACGTCGAGGACGACGATACCGGGGCTGTCGAGCCGGCTTTTCAGCCAGGAAGCGTCCACAAGCGGGGAAATGCTGCTGTCGGTCATCAGGATGAACCCGGTTCCGGTTGGTCGATGCCCTGCGGTGCCTGGATCGTTGCTCAACAGCAACGAAAAGGCCGGCAAGCGGGCGGGCGGACAGTGTGGGCGAAGCGCCGGTATGGGAAAAGCCCAATCTTGTCGCAATCCCCATCGGTCGGTGGCGTTGCCGGCTAACCCGTCCGGGGTGTAGGATGTCCCGTTCGTGTAAGAAGGCGCCCATTCCGGCGCGGGAGCTTGGACAGCCATGGCCAACATCGACGACCTGCTCGGCGCGGCCGATCCCAACGACGGCGACGCCGCGTCCTTCGCCATCGGCGACGCGCCGGTGGAGATCAAGGTCGTCATCGGCACCGCCATGCTCCGCGTCCGCGACCTGCTGAAGCTGGGCCGCGGCGCCGTCGTGGAACTCGACCGTCATCTGAAGGATCCGACCGACGTCTATGTCGAAGGCGTGCTGGTCGCCCGCGGCGAGGTGGCGATCATCGACGACAAGATCGGCGTCACCCTGACCGACTTCATCAAGTCCAGCCGCGAATGGAAGCGCTGACCGCGGCGTCCCATCCTTGGGGCCGCCTCTGGAATTGCTTCATTCGGTAGCAGCCGCGCCCGCGCTGGCGTCTTGACGGCGGGCGGTGGCTTTTGGTCTCGTTATGCGTGGTCGTGGGATGTGCCGTCGCCGACGGCATCGCCGGCCCGGAGAGCGATGCCATGACCCACCACGCCGTCTCGCCATCCTCCTGCCTGCCGCGCCTTTTTTCCAATCCGCATGCCGACCATGAGCGGGTCTATGGCCCGTCGGAACGCGCGATCCTCAGCCGCGCCGCCTTCGAGGAGGCGATGGCGGAAATCGGCGCTTGGCCCGGCTATGCGCCCACCCCGTTGCGCTCCCTACCGGGACTGGCGCGGGAGGCCGGGATCGACCGCCTCTGGTACAAGGACGAAAGCGCCCGCTTCGCTCTCGGCAGCTTCAAGGCGCTGGGCGGGGCGTACGCCGTGCTACGGCTGCTGGTGCGGGAGGTGACGGCGCGGGTGCCCGGCGTGCCGGTGACCGCGCTGGACCTCGTCGTCGGCCGCTATGCCAAGGTGACGCGGACGCTGACGGTCACCACGGCGACCGACGGCAACCATGGCAGGTCGGTCGCCTGGGGCGCGCAGGTGTTCGGCTGCAATTGCGTGGTGTACGTGCCTGCCGCCTGTACGCCCGGCCGCCGCGCCGCCATCGAAGCGTATGGGGCGCGGGTCGTGGTGGTCGACGGGTCGTACGACGACGCGGTGCGCCGCGCCGCCGCCGACGCGGCGGAGCAGGGCTGGTTCGTCGTCTCCGACACCTCCTACACCGGCTATATGGATGTGCCGCGCGATGTGATGCAGGGCTACACCATGATGGTGGAGGAGGCGATCTCGCAATTGCCCGCCAGCGAGCGGCCGACCCATGTCTTCGTGCAGGGCGGCGTCGGCGCGCTGCCCGCTGCGGTCTGCGGCCATCTGTGGGAAAGCTGGGGCCGCCAGCGCCCGCGCTTCGTGGTGGTGGAGCCGCACAGCGCCGATTGCCTGTATCAAAGCGTGGTGGCCGGGCGTCCGGTGCGGTCGGAGGGCGATCTGGACACGGTGATGGCGGGGCTTGCCTGCGGCGAGGTCTCGCTGCTGGCCTGGGCGATCCTGGAGCGCGGCGCCGACGATTTCCTGACCATTCCCGACGAAGGGGCGATCGCCGCCATGCGCAAGCTGGCGGAAGGCAGGCATGGCGGCCGTCCGGTGGTGGCGGGAGAATCCGGCGTCGCCGGGCTGGCCGGGCTGCTCTGCGCCGCGGCGCATGAGGAGACCCGGCTGGCGCTGGGCCTTGTTCCCGACGCCCGCGTGCTGGTGTTCGGGACCGAGGGGGCGACCGACCCGGAGGTTTACGAGCGGATCGTCGGCCGCACGCCGGAGGCGGTCGCCGAAGGTCTGGTCAACGCAGCAGGTCGGTGACGATGTTGGCGCCGTCGGCGCTCAGCCGGTCGGCGGTCTCGCGGTAGTCGCGGGCGCCGGAAAAGCCGCCCTCCGCCGTCACCCGCTGGATCCAGGCCGGCGAGGCGCCGAGCGACACCAAGCGGTCGACCATCATCTGGATGGAGCGGATCGTCATCCGGCCGTTCTCCGCCATGCGCGGCGCATGCACCATGAACTCCGCCCGCGGGGCGGCATAGCGCGGATAGCCGGCCAGATAGAGGCCGACGCACATGCTTTCGCAGGAGTCGCCGTCACGCACCCGCGTGGCGACCGGCCGCCCGCCCTGGCGTTCGGCCAGCACGGCGTCGATCATCCGGTATCCCGCGGCGGTGAAGCCGCCGGGGCTCGACAGTTCGATCACCAGCGGACGGCGGGCCGGCAGGGTGCGCAGGG
The DNA here is from genome assembly GCA_965650625.1 of uncultured Azospirillum sp. Taxonomy (GTDB): domain Bacteria; phylum Pseudomonadota; class Alphaproteobacteria; order Azospirillales; family Azospirillaceae; genus Azospirillum. The sequence continues at coordinate 6,210 of CBFGPE010000089.1, forward strand.
CATCGACGAAGCTGCGCTCCGCCCCCGGCGTGATGATGCCGTCCAAACGCAGGATGGTGATGTCGCCCTGGTCGTCGCGGGACATGGCGGCGTCGGGATAGTCGGAGGAGGTGGGCGCGGCGGGTACCGGGTTGACGGTGACGGGGTTGACGGTGACCGGGCCGATGGAAGCCGGAGTGGCACTGACCGGGCTGCCGACTGGGCCGAGCGACAGGCCGTCCGGTTGGGTGGCGGCATGGCCGAGGGCGGCGCCCGCCATCAGCAGCGCGCCCAGACCGACACCGAACCCGACCTTCCGCAGCAGCTTTTGCACCGACATCAGACCCTCCCGCGCTCGTCCGGTTCAGCGTGGCGGGCAAAGCTTGCCTGAGGGTTAACGGCGCGTCTGTGGCCGGCCGCACATTGGGGGTAGAAGAGGCGCGGCGCGATAAAGCGTGCGCGCGGGCGCAAAGGGCGTTAGAAGAAACAGGATTCCAAGGGTATGGTCGGGGCTCCCTTTTCCAGGGCGGCGCCCGTCCGGTCCCGTGCCGTGAACGTCGAAGAGCGGAACGATGTCGTACATCCAGGGTGAAACGGGCGATTGGGAAGTCGTGATCGGGCTTGAGGTCCATGCCCAGGTGATTTCGAACGCGAAGCTGTTCTCCGGCTCCGCCACCGAATTCGGGGCCGCGCCGAACAGCCAGGTCAGCTTCGTCGACGCCGCGTTCCCCGGCATGCTGCCCGTCATCAACGAATATTGCGTCGAACAGGCGGTGCGCACCGGTCTGGGCCTGAAGGCGCAGATCAACCTGAACTCGGTCTTCGACCGCAAGAATTACTTCTACGCCGACCTGCCGCAGGGCTATCAGATCAGCCAGTTCCTGCAGCCGATCGTCGGCAAGGGCGAGATCGTGCTGGACCTGCCGGACGGCACCAGCCGCACCGTCGGCGTCACGCGCCTGCACCTGGAGCAGGACGCCGGCAAGTCGCTGCACGACCAGCACCCGTCCAAGACCTACATCGACCTGAACCGGTCGGGCGTGGCGCTGATGGAGATCGTGTCGGAACCCGACATGCGGTCCTCGGAGGAGGCGGGCGCCTATGTGCGCAAGCTGCGCTCCATCCTGCGCTATCTCGGCACCTGTGACGGCAACATGGAGGAAGGCTCCATGCGCTGCGACGTCAACGTGTCGGTGCGCAAGCCGGGCGAGCCCTTCGGCACGCGCTGCGAGATCAAGAACGTCAACTCGATCCGCTTCGTCATGCAGGCGATCGAGTATGAGGCCCGCCGCCAGATCGAGATCATCGAGGAAGGCGGCAAGATCGACCAGGAGACCCGGCTGTGGGACACGACCAAGTTCGTGACCCGCTCCATGCGGTCGAAGGAAGAGGCGCACGACTACCGCTATTTCCCCGATCCCGACCTGCTGCCGCTGGAACTCGACCCGGAATGGGTGGAGGACATCAAGAAGACGCTGCCCGAACTGCCGGACGACAAGAAGGCCCGCTTCATCGAGAACTACAAGCTGTCGGTCTATGACGCCGGCGTGCTGGTCTCGGAGAAGTCGAAGGCCGACTATTTCGAGGCGGTGGCCAAGGGCCGCGATCCGAAGCTGGCCTCCAACTGGGTCACCGGCGAGCTGTTCGGCTATCTGAACAAGGCCGGCAAGGAGATCGAGGAAAGCCCGGTGTCGGCCGAGAATCTCGGCGGCCTGATCGACCTGATCGCCGACAACACCATCTCCGGCCGCATCGCCAAGGAAGTCTTCGAAACGATGTTCGAGACCGGCGAGAAGGCCGCCGACATCGTCGAGAAGAAGGGGCTGCGTCAGGTCACCGACACCAGCGCCATCGAAGGCTCGATCGACGCCGTGCTGGCCGCCAACCCCGACAAGGTGGCGGAGTTCAGCAGCGGCAAGGACAAGCTGTTCGGCTTCTTCGTCGGTCAGGTGATGAAGGCGACCCAGGGCAAGGCCAACCCGGCCATGGTCAATGAAATCCTGACCAAGAAGCTGAAAGGCTAAGCGGCCACGGCCTGTTGGCGGGGCGAAATCCCCGCCCTGTCCGAAAGAAAGCCTCTCCGCCCGGCGGAGGGGCTTTTTTCTTGGGTACTGTCCGTCTATACGGTAAAGCCGCAGTTGAATTTTCCCGGTTTCCATCGTCACAGTGCTGGAAACGGTGGAGGAACCATGGCGGCGGAGCCGGTGATGGTGGCGCTGGCGGCTGGTGCGGTCGGCGGTCTGCTCGGGGTGCTGCTGGGCCGGTATGCCGGGCGGCGGACGGCCGGGCGTTTGCCTGCCACATCCGCCAGCGGGTCCGGCACCGGGTCCGGCAGAATCGTGTCGGCGCCGCTCCTCCACGAACCGGAGATCGGCGAGCGGCTTGAGATGGCGCTGGAAGCGACCGGGGCCGCGGTGTGGGATGCCGATCTGGTGGCCGGCACCTGCTGGTGGTCGGACACCTTCCCGCGCATGCTGGGCTTTCGCAGCCGGCCGGCCATGCCGCCCGATTTCTGGGAACGGCGGCTGCATGCGGAAGACCGCGACCGGGTGCTGGCCCACATCGCCTCGCATCTGGCAGGGGAGACCTCGGCCTATGCCTATTCCTACCGCCTGCGCCACGAGGCCGGCGGCTGGGTGTGGATCGCCGCCAAGGGCCGCGCCTTCCGCGACGAGGCCGGGCGCGCGGTGCGCTATGCCGGCATCATGACCGACATCACCGAAGCCCGCCGGCAGGAGGAGCGGCTGCGCGCCAGCGAGGAGCGGCTGCTGAAGATCATGGAGGCGGCGCCCATCGCGGTGAACGTCACCACCCGCGACGGCCGCTGGCTGTTCTGCAATGCCCAGTCGGTGCGGCTGATGGGGCGCGACCGGGCGGAGTTGATGCGCACGCCGGTGGCGGACCTCTATGCCGATCCCGCCGACCGCGAGGTGCTGATCGCCCGATTCGACCGCGAGGGGGCCTTCCGCAATGCCGAAATCCGTTTCCGCCGACCGGACGGCAGCGTCGTCTGGGTGCTGTCCTCGTGGAACAGCATCGAACTGGACGGCGAATCGGCACTTCTGACCTGGCTCTACGACATCACCGACCGTAAGGCCGCCGAGTCGGCGATGAACCAGGCCAGGGAGGAGGCCGAACAGGCGCTGGCCGACCTGCGCGAGGCACAAGAAAGCCTGATCCAGGCCGAGACCATGGCGTCGTTGGGCCAGCTGGTGGCGGGGGTGGCGCACGAGATCAACACGCCCATCGGCATCGGCCTGACCGCCGCCAGCCACATCGGCGAACAGGCGCAGGCCCTGCGCGACCGATTCGCCGGCAACACGCTGCGGCGTTCGGATTTCCTGGAATTCCTGGATGGCTTGAGCGAAAGCAGCCGCCTGCTGATGGCCAACATGGACCGCGCGGCGTCACTGGTGCAGAGCTTCAAGCAGGTGGCGGTCGACCAGTCCTCCGGCGACCGGCGGGTGTTCGACTTGGGCGGCTATATCCGCGAACTGCTGTTCTCGCTGCGTCCCCGTCTGAAGCGCACCAACCTGAAGGTGGCGGTGGAGTGCGACGACGAACTGACGATGGACAGTTTCCCCGGCGCGCTGGGGCAGGTGCTGACCAATCTGGTCATCAACGCCGTCGTCCACGCCTATGGCGACGGCGAGCGCCCGTCGGAGACACCATCCGGCACGATCAGGATCACCGCCCAGCCGGACGGGTCCGACAAGGTGCGGATCGACTTCATCGACGACGGCGCCGGCATCGCGCCGGAACATCTGTCGAAGGTCTTCGACCCCTTCTTCACCACCAAGCGCGGGCAGGGCGGGTCGGGTCTTGGGCTGCACATCGTGTTCAACACCGTCACCGGCCCACTGGGAGGCACCGTATCCGTGCAGTCCTGGCCGGGGCAGGGCACCCGCTTCACCATCCTGCTGCCGCGCGAGGCGCCGGCCATGCAGCCGGCCCTGACGGAGGAGCCGGCATTGGGCTGATGCGGAACCGCGGCCGGTCAGGCGGCGGTCGGCAATTCAGGCGACGTGCAGTTCGTGGAACTGCAGATGCTTGGGCCGCCGGCCGCGGCGCTTGGGCACCGCGAAGTTGGCGAGCGCACCGTTCTCCCCGCGCAGTTCGGCGTTCAGTTCCTGCACGCAGCGCTGCAGCAGTTCCTTTTCGCGCTGGTCCTCGCGGTCGGTGATCTCCAGGCAGCTCAGCTTGATCTCGACAAGGTCGATCAGCGTTTCGGCGCAACGGCGTGACAGGGTCATGGCATCCTCCACGGCGACGGGGTGCGGCGTCACTGTCCGGCGGGGCGGGCCTTCGCGATGCCCCCGCGCGACCGAGTTGTGCGTCACCCAGGCTTTTTATTGCTCATGGTGGCATCATATCCGCCTTCCGTTAAAAAGCACCTAAAATTTTATATAGATTTGTCTCTCTCTGACGATTTTCGGGAAAAGCGGATTTGTGTGTCCGTAAGCGTTGACAAGGCTACGGCCGGCCGCTAGAACCCTCCCCACGCCAGCGATGCCCCACGGGCAACCGCACTGGCTGGAGGGGTGGCCGAGTGGCTGAAGGCAACGGTTTGCTAAACCGTCATAGGGTTTAAAGCCCTATCGTGGGTTCGAATCCCATCCCCTCCGCCACCGCGTAGGCGAATCAACGACATAGCAGGTTCAGTGGAGTGGTTCGAAGGTTGCAACCTTCGTGGAACCGTTACAGCTATGCCGACTTCTATGCCGACCTGCCTCCAAACCGCATCGCCCGTTGGCGTGTCGTCGGGTCGACGTAATCCAGGTACATCTCCGTCACCTTGACCGATGAATGGCCCAGCACGAGCTGCAGGTCGTAGATGCTTCCGCCGTCGCGCAGATAGTTCACCGCGAACAGGTGGCGCAGGTCATGAAGCCGGAATTTCAAGGGGTTGCGCTTCCTTCCGGCCTTCTCGTCCGCCGCGTTCAGCCGCTCCCGGATTTGAATGTGGCGGCTCGACACGTTGCGGTACGGCAGCCCGTCGCCATGCCAGAACACCACGCCGGATTTGATGTGCCGAGGTATGCCGACCACTATGCCGACCCCCACCGGGCTGAGCGGAACCACGCGGGCTCGCCGTGCCTTCGTGGTGGTCAGCGTGATGCTCGTGCCGTCGGTGGAAATCTGGCTGCGCTGTAGACCGAAGACCTCCGACTCGCGCATCCCCGTCGCCGCCAGGAACCGCACCGCCGCAGCCCACATCGGCTTCACATTGGCGCAGTAGCGTTCGATCTCCTCCGCGGTCGGCAGGACGATGGGCTCCCGACGTTCCTTGATGTGCGAGCGGTCCCAGGTTCTGGCCGGGTTGTCGTCCCGCCATCCCCAGCCGATCGATGCATGCAGCACGCTGGACAGGGCGGTCAGGTCGCGCCGCAGCGTCGCGTTGGTGGCGTCGCGCTGCTGCTTCGACCAGGACACGATCTCGCCGATGGTCTTCTGAGTGATTCGCTCCAGCGGCAGTTCGCAGAGCGGCACCCGCCGGCCGGTCGTCGTGTCGGTCACCATGGCCGGGTCGATCTGCCCGATCGACACGGCATAGCGTTCGGCGGTGGAGGGATCGACGTTCTCCGGCAGGAACTCCTCCAGCCAGCGGCCGATCGCCTCCGGCCAGGAATGCAGGTTGCCCCGAAGCTCGGCTATGCGCCGGTCGCGGCGGAGGCGGGCTTCCGCTTGATCCGTTGTTCGTAGGCTTTCACGTACTTGCTGGCCGCCGATCTGGACCTTGAGATACCAAGTGTCTCCGACTTGGTAGAGGTTCTGGTCACCGGGAGCCGATGGGCGTTTTGACATGCTTCTTCCTCTTGGTTCTTGATCCAGCGCCGGAGCTGCTCGGGGTCGAATGTCCAGCGCCCGCCGAGCATGGCGGCACCGGGGATCTTCCCACCACAGGCGAGATGCTGGACGGTCCGGATCGACAGTCCGGTGATCTCGGCTGCCCTGGGTGTCTGGACGCGCTCGGGTTCGCCCACCCGCTTTCCCTGTGCCTTGGTCACGCCGGCTCCTGTTCGCTGAGGGTCATCATCCGGAGGAAGGCGGCCATGTCTCGGTCGACCAGGGCCTGCACGCCGCCATGCCGGCTCTCCGCCAGTTGCCGGTGCGCCTCGATCAGCCTCTCCCTGTTCTCCAGGCTCGGGTCCTGATCGAAGGCGAGAGCGGCCTCGCACTTCGCCTTGGCCGCCTCCACCCGCTCCGCGTCGCTAACCCGCCGGCGCGGGAAGGCGATGATCGTTCCCATCACACAGGCTCCCCGCGCTCCAGGGCGCGTTCCAAGTCGGCGTACTCGCCGGGTTGGGCGATATCGCTATCGGGGGCGTAGCCGGAGACGATCCGAAGGCTGTCGGGCCGGTGGCGGAGCACCCACCACCAGAAGCGGAAATACAGCTCGCAATGGGCCTCCTCCCGGTCATCGGGGCTGAGTTCCATCCGGCGGGACCGCCAGCCATGCCAGAATGCGCGGCTGTGTGTCCTCCCAGGTTCACGGCTGTCAGGCATCTCGGCCAGCCGCCGTCCGGCAACCACGTGGGCCTCATCAAGGCGGGCAAGGTCGCACAGCGTGCGCACCGGCACCTTGATGCCGCGCTTCCACAGGGCGTCATAGCTCGCCAGCGTGGCCGTATGGTATGCGGGAGCCTTCGGATACGCCGGCACCGTGTCCAGCGCGCCGATCACGGCATGCAGGAAACTCTGAGCCTCTTCAACCGTCTGCATCACGCCACCGCCGGGCAGAGGCGTTTGGCGTCGGCGAGGCCCTTGTCGTAGGCCTTCACCAGCGAGGCGATCAGGGCGTCCTGCACCGACAGCCCGACCAGCTTCCGCATCTTGCTGGCCTGTTCGCACAGCACGGTGCAATCCGTGCCGGACAGCGCCTTGATCAGCCGCTCCTCGTCCAGCCGGTCACGGTACTGCACCACCAGCGTCACCACCGCCTCGATCACTGGGCCGCGGAGCTGGTCGGGCACTTCCCGATAGGCGCTCGCCAGGGCCGACAGGGCGCGCACCACCGGCCGCTCGCCATACTTGGCGATCAGCTTGCGGATGGTCGCCACCGACTGCGTATGCCGGGGCGGGAGTCGCTTGGAGGTGTTGCTGATGTGATAGGCGATCTCGATCCCCGACCGGGTGCAGACGTTGAGAACCTGCACCGCGTCCGGGTCACCGGCGATCAGCTTGCCCCGGAACATCTGGAGGGTGGTCATCGGCGTGCGGTCGGCGTTGACCGCGACGAAGACCTTGGCTTGCTCCTTCACCTCCTCGGTGCGGATGATCCAGCAGGGCAGCTCATCGACCTGGGGGTGGAGCAGGGCGGCGGCGGCGCGGTGCTGGCCGTCGACCACGGCGAACAGGTCGCCGCCGATCTCCGTCACCGTCAGCGGCTGGCACTTCTCCCAGCGCCAGCGTTCGACCATCCGCTTGATCTGCGTCTTCGACTTGTCGGAGAGGTTCCGCTGATAGCGCGGGTCGATCCGCAGGGCAGCCTTCGGCAGCCAAGCGAAGACCGGCATCGGGCCGAGATCCCCGGAGGGTTCCAGGTCCCGGAAGGCCAGTTCCGTCACCCGGCCCGGCGCATCGTCGCGGGTTTCGACAACGGCGACCTCTTCCGGAGCGGCGGCGTTGCCGGAGACGCACTCGGCGATCTCCGTCAGCGACCAGGGGGCGAGCATTCCGTCCATGTCATGGTCCTCCCTTCTCCGGTCAGGCTGCCGGCGGGCTGCGGCGCAGGCCGAGCAGCCGGTCCATCTCTTCATGCAGGGCCTGTTCGCATCCCGGCTCGAAGCGCTCCGTCAGGGTGGAGAAGTCCAGCCGTCGCAGGCTTTCCAGTTCCGCCTCCGACAGGCTCTCGGCCTTCTCGGGCAGCATCACGCGGGCGAGGGCGATCATGCTGGCGCCGTAGATGATGCGGACGGCGCTGTCCCGTGCCTCATCGGAGAAGGAGGGCAGCAGCGGTACCAGCCTCTCGCGCAACGGCGGGCCGTGCTTCGCGCGATCCTCGGCGGCCTTCTTTGCCTTCCGCTCCTCTTCCTGCTGGCGGTAGCGCTCCGACACTGCGGCGCGATGGGCTTCGACTGCGCTGCACAGCCGCTCGACGGCGCTGTCCGGCAAGTGGCCCAAATCGGCGAGGGCTGCACGTTCCTCTTCCGAAAGAATGGCGCCGGGAAGGAACTGATAGTCGCCCTTGTCGTCGTACCCGAAGGCGCAGGCGAATGAGCCGTAGGCGTCCAGCGAAGCGAGGATGGCACCCATCCGATCCGGCGCCCCGCTCTTGGCGGCACGGTAGGCCGCAGCCATGGCGAAGAGTTCGCCACCCTCGCCGAGCGTGAAGATGCGCAGCAGGTCGGCCGGCTTCTGATCGACGATCATGTCCGGCTTGGCGGTCAGCGTGTCCCGCCATTCCGTATCGGTGCGGGGATGCTCGACCGCCGCCGGCTCCACCACGACGGCCAGACGGCCCAGAGCGATCAGGTCCGGCAGAAGCCCGTGGTCGAAGCCCTGGAGCGCGTCCTCGTCGCTCTCCAGCAGGCAGCGCATCTTCAACATGCGGTCGGCGTCCGTCAGCGCCGTGAAGCCGGTCACCCGGTCGCGCAGCACCCCTTCCAACTGGTCGGCCGCGCTGCCGAGGCTGGACGTGGCGTCCTCCTCGTCTCCACAGGGCAAATCGCCGGTGATCTTCCAGAACAGCGACGACACCGTCCACACCCGGCGCCAGTCCAGATAGGCCGCGCGCAGGACCGGAGAGATCGGCGACCCGACGAAGGAGGCCGGCGCGTCTTCGGCGACGGGCTTGGAAATCGGCAGCAGGCTCATGCGGTCCTCCCGTTGAGAATGGCATCGACAGCCTCGTTACCGAGGCGCTGGCGGCAGTGGTCGGTGATCTGGTCGATGGCGTCGGCGCGGCCCTTGGGGTTGGCGAGCGCTAGCAGGCGGAACAGCCGGCGGACCGGCGGGCAGTCGGAGCGGCTGGCCTCGTGCAGCCAGAAAGGATCGGCCGGAGTTGCCAGCAGCATGTCGGCGGAATCGGCCTGGACCGGGGTGGGGGATATGTAGCTCATGCGATCCCCTCCTCCGGCTGGCGGACGGCTGCCTGCTCCGGGCTGACGATGCCGGCCGGGTTGCCGTCCAGATCGACGCGGATGGCGCCCGCGACCAGCGCGGCCCGGTATTTGGTGCCGAGGCAATAATCCCGGACGGCGCGCTCGATCCGGTTGCGGGACAACGGCAGCCCGTCCTCTCCGGTGACGCCGCGGGCGATGAGATCGGCGGTGATGCCGACCTTCAGCGGGTGCTTCGGCGTTCTGGATTTCGGCGGGTTGAAGCAGGCCGGGAAGGCGGCGGCCAGGGCGCGGCGGTCGGCGCGCAGGCTGGTGCGGCGCATTCCTCCAGCGGCGGCATCGTCCTCCGCCACCATCCGCTCCAGTTCCGTCAGCATCAACCGCTGACGGTCCAGGGTCATGCGGTTCCACAGGTAGGACATGCGGGCGGCGACGGCGAGGCGCCGGTCAGCATCGTCCGCCACAGGCGTTCCGGGGGTGTCATCCGCCAATGGCGGCGTGGTCAGCATCTTCATCGGGAAGCCTCCGAAAAGGCCGCGGCCGGGCGTTACGCCGTCGGCTGCGCGGGGTCGATGGTGTCGGTCAGGTCGGCCAGGAGGTGGCCGTATCCGGTCTCCTCCAGCGTCTCGCGGATGGAGCGGATGGCGTCGGCGAGGCCATCCTTCATGGCCCGCGGCGTCCGGAAGTTGGCGCGGTCCTTCAGCAGGGCGTCGAGCTTGAGGGCGACGGCGGCCAGCAGCCCGGCGAAGCGGCCGTCCTGCACGGAAGCGGTTTCCGTCACGGCATCCTCCAGGGTGCTGGCGGCGATGCGTCCGGGCACGATCCCCGCTTCGGCGAGGGCGCTCTCCAGTTCGTAGAGGTCGGGCATGCCGGAGCCGGTGCGCAGCGCGGTGGTGACGGAGGCGAGGGCCTTCAGCACCATCGGCAGGGCCGACACCATGCCGGCCAGTTCGGTCCGGCGGGGGCCGGTGATCTCCACCAGTCCGAAGCCGTCGAAGGTGATGGAGCAGCGGTCGCCCTTGTGGATGGTGATCGGCCGGGGCGGGATCATGCCCGTCTGGCTGGCCGGTGGACTGGTGTCGATCATGGACGGGGCACCTTGCGGGCAAGGGGAGGGCGTCGCCGCGAGCAGGGCACGCGGCGCAGCGGTGTCGATCATCGTGAAAAGCGGTGGAGCGCCGGGCGGGCGGTCAGTGCGCCTTGCTGCCGGCCGGTGCGAACAGGGCGTCGTAATCCACGCCGAGCTTGGCGGCGACTTCCCGCACCACCTTGTCGTCCCAATGCTTCGCGAGGTCGCGGACGATGCAGCGCGGAATGTTGTCGGCCGGGGTGTAGCCGAAGGAGTAAGCGCCGGGGAGGTTCATCGCCCTGGCCAGCCGGGACGCTTCGGCCATGGTGCGGGCGTTCACCAGAACGCCTTGAATGGGTTTGCCGTAGATGTCGCTGGCGCTGACATGCCATTCCCGGAACGGAAGGCCGGCAAGCTCCGCTTCGGTGGGGACCGTGCCGGGCGGCAGTGGGTCGGTGGGTTCGTCCTCCTGCATCTGGGCGCATGCTTCGTCGAAAACGGCGTTCCAGATGCGGACGAACTCGGGATCCTTGAGCGGCTTACCCAGCGTCTGCGACAGGCGCAGTTCGGCGATGTCCACATATTCATCGGACAGCCAGCTGCCGCTGTCGACCCGGTCGAGTTTGGCGGCCAGCATCTGGGCGAAGAGGCGGAGTTCCGGCGAGAGGATGACGGTGTTGGAGCCGTTCAGGGCCGGCTCATGCCCGTCGTGAAGATCCATGTCCACACTCCCGATGATGGGGCGGCGACTCGAAGGTTGAGGGAGCGCCTGCCGGGTGAGGATGTGACGGATATTGCAGGATGCAGCGCAATGCGTCAATACGCAAATCGCGCAATGAGTTTAGAAATTGCATTCAACGCATTTCGGCGATCTGCGGTACCGAGTCGGACGTGGGCGGGCGTTCGGACACCCGCCCAGTCAACTCACGCTGCAATGCCGGACAGACGCTCTGCATCCTGGATCAGCGCCCACAGCAAACGGGTCCGTTCATCGCTGTAGGGCTGGGGGCCGAAGCGGTGTTCGGTGCCGTCCAGTTCGGCGGACAGGTTCCAGGCGAGCCGGAGCCGCACCGCCAAGCCGGCCGGAGTGCGAGGCACCAGGGCCGCGACGCGATCCTGTACGGCCGCATAGCGGGCGCACAGCACGTCGCGGGCTTCGTCGCTGTCGGCGCTGTAGAGGGCGGCGACCAGATCGTCCATCTCCCGGCCGAGCGCCAGCAGGGCGTCGTCAGGGTGGAGCGACGGCACGACGGACGGGGGAGGAAGGAGGGCGGCCGGCGCCACGCAAGCCGCCACCGTTCCCGCCAGGATGCCCCGGCGGGTCGAGATACGGTGATGCATGGGCGGTTACTCCATCGCGGGAGCGTGGTGGACGCTGGAACCGCCCAGGCCGTTGGGGCGGAGAAGGGGCAGGGTGGCCGGCGCACCGCCGGAACCGCTCAGCAGCTTCGCGAGCTTGGTGAGGCCCTTCGGGGTGACGAAGACCTGATAGACGGCTTTGTCGGACCCGTCCGGCCGTTCGACCGTGTCGGTCTTCATGTGCAGATAGCCGGCGTTGACCTTGTCCTGATAGGCCATGCGCTGGTTACCGCGCTTGTAGGTCCAGCCGTTGGTGTCGCACCACTTCATGAACCAGTGCGGGGAAACCTGGAGAGCCTTGGCCGCCAGCGTCATATTGACGTTGCCGTCGGCGTTGGCGATCCGGTCGAAGGCTGCGACCACCGGCTTGGTGGCTTCGATCTCCGCCTTCTGCTGCTCGATGGTGTCTGCCTGATCGGCAGCCAGCCGCAACGCCTCGGAAAGGGTCTGCGGGATGGCAAACTGAGGCGCCATCGCACCCCGCTCATAGGCGTCGAACCGCTCGATGATCTCGATAGTGATCTCCGTCGCCTCCGGTGTCTCTGACTTGGCGGTGATGAAGATCGCCTGCTTGCGGTTCAGGTAGTGCGCCTTGCCGGGACGGCCTCCCTTCGGCGAGGTTTCCGCCACCGTGGCGGAAACCCCCAGAGCGACTAGGGCGTCGGCGTGGCGCTCAATCAGGTTCCGGATCTTATGAGCGTCCGAAAAGCCCAGCCGTATCGCAAGGTCGAGATCGCGGATGCGCGGCTCGCCATTAACATCTTTCAGTGCCAAACCATTGCTATTGTCCCTGTCGGACGGCATATCTATGCAGTTCATGACGTTGACCTCATGAAGTTAATCGGCCCCTGCCAGGGTCGGTTGAAACCGCAAGCGGCACTCTTGGTCCTGCCAGACCTCGGGTGCCGTTTGCATTTCTGGAGGAATATGTTGGAAACCTTCTCTCATCCCGATCTCAACCAGCCGTCGTACTGCCTCGCTACGCGAGGGTATGGCTCGCTGTGCTCGTCTCCATTCATCCAGCAGTTCAATGAACGAAGGAGTGGTTCTCAGTTCGATTCGCTCAGTCCGTCTCTCCATGACCGCGTCTCCGTACATGCCGCGTGTCCGTACATTCGGCTATATCGGAGAGTGCGTCAAGTCTTTTGACGGAAGGTCCGCGTGTCCGTACACTCCGGCCGATCTTTTTACGGAGTGACGCCATGACCATGAAAACCGAGCGTTTCGAGATGCGGACATCCGCTGCGTTCGCACGGGTCATTGATGAATGGCGCAGAAAGCAAGACTTAATTCCAAGTCGATCAGACGCAGTCCGCTCACTTGTGACTCAGGGACTAATGTATGAGAACCTGCATATTGCGTTTGGAAAAATAATACGCTGCGTTGCCGATGGGGCTGAGCAAGGAAAAGTTTCTAAAGACATCGCAGACGCTGTTGCTGAAATGATGAATCCCGTTGTCCGTGACCTTGAAGATTACAGAGACAGTCAGAGCGACGAACTTCGAGAAATGAAGGAGGTTTTTTCCGAAATTTCTCAGCTTAGAGAGGCCGATCCTGAAGGATTTGCAAAGAAATACCCAAATCTCTTGGCAAAAAAAGCACCATAGAGGACATTTTATCAAGCTGATCAGGAAGCCCATTTGGGCTAAGGTGGAGCAATGCCGCTATAAGTGCGCTCCGATAGCGCGCTCCACCAATGAGAAAGGGCCGCTCTATCGGGCAGCCCTTTCTCATGAATAACTTACCGGATTGTGTTTTTCTAAGAAGGTATAATTGGCAGAAGAGGTTGATCAGGCTGAATTAAGAAGTACTTTGATTCTTTCCCAATCATTCCGCTCCTTATCCCCTTTATGATCACGTATGGCTGCATCATTGGATCTCGAAATCTGTATCTATACTGACGCTCAGTCCCTCTTCTGATAAGTACATTCCCTCTTTTGTCGGAAATGAATTCTGTTAAGTGTCTCTGAAAATGAGCATGTCTTTTCTTTTTTGATAAGATAGCGTTTAGCGGCTCAATCACGTCCGTTGGTGTAAAAAATCCACTATCATCTGTTCTTGCAAGGGCGCAAGCAAGGAGAACTTGAGAAAAGAAATTCTCTGCTTGGTTACTCTCTGTTGCCGCCCTATAATTGTCTTGAAATGACTGGTCTTCCTCCTCTATAAACCTTTCCATTGCGGCATCGACGTCATCCACATCAATGAGAATGCGTTGATTAGATGCGGCACTCTGAGCTGAAAATTTACCAAGCATTTGGGTAAAGTATGGAAGTCCGCGAGATAGTGTCACTATCATCCAGCGTGCATCGTTGCTGATTTTCATTGGAGTAAGCTTGAGCCGCTTATCGATAATCTCATTTAACTCTAGCCTAGACATCCTCTCAAGCTTGATTTGTGCAAGGGCCCGGCGAATAGATGCGTGGTCTGAGATCAGGCTGCTGACATCTTCTGAAACCCCTACAATTACAATTGTGGCATTGATTGAGTAATCGTGCAGAGATTTTATAACATTTGCCGTCAACTCCCGTGCATTCAAGTCAGTAAGCTTGTCAAATTCGTCAATTATTATGATAGGTATAGCGTTTGGTTTCGTGCAAGAAAGCTCGCGTCTGATTATATCAGGGGTGAGGTGGTCATAATCCGATTTAACATCTATTAACTCAGATTTCCCAATGTGATGCGCAGTGGTCTGTATTTCCTCTAGAGCTTTAAGCCAAAGGCTGGTGAAATCATCAGACGGATCAGCTTGCACACGAGCTGCGATGACGGTTTGAAGAGTCTTGTTATAACGACGCCAAAATACATTAGATATAGACGTTTTCCCCACTCCGCGCTCACCATATAATAGGACATGGCGGGATCGGTCTAATACTGCTTCTAGAATTCTTCTCACTTCCGAAGCGCGGCCGGCAAACAACTCTTCTTCTGCTATTGGTGCACCAGAAAATAGAGAGGTTAGTTCGAAACTAAGCGCGAACCAATCATCAGCTGTAATAGGCTTATCCATGTAGCCGCAACCTTTAGTGGGGAGGGTGAGCAGAAAGCGGAAGGTTTTGAGTGCGACATCAAAGGCTTTGAGTAGGTATGGTCAACTACCCTCCAACGTGGATCGATGCAGCCCAATCATGCCTTGTCTTGATGCTCCCTTAGTTAGGCAGGTTAGGATAGAGAGGCATCCAATAATACGAATGCCTATCGCCATGTGCAATCGTGACGTGGCAGAGCAATCCTCATAAGTCGAGACTTGGCTTCAGCGTGGCGGTGCGACAATCAGGTCAAATGACAAAGGGCCGCCCCGAGGCGACCCTAACAAACGCATATTCTATCAAAGTATCTGGAAGAAAATTACGGTTCAACATCCTCAACTTCGAAGTCGTATCGCCGCCGTCCGCCTATGTCCTCATAGGTCCCGCACCACCAGATTTTGATCAGAACTCTTGTTCGGGTGCCGCTAAAATGCTGGTACATGACGTAGAGACCAGCTCGTTCGCGGATCAGGAAGGTGCCTTGGCTTGGATCGGTCCAGACTACATCGGCATTGTAACCGGGCTTTTCTTCAAATGAATTTTCAATTTTATCTATTATGGAGCGTTCGAAGGATGGCAGATCATTCCGGCGCTCCTTGTAGGAGTCAGCGGCCTCAATATCACATACCGTCCGGAGGGGAGACGAGCCGAAAGGTAAGCGAGGCGGCATAAGTCAGGGAGCCTTGCGAAGCGGCTTCCAGCCGGACTTGCCAACTTCCTTCGCGACACGCGCAATAACCTTGCTTGCACGGCGCTGTTGCTCCGGCGTCAATGTCTTGGGCGAAGGCATAACCTTGGGCGCGCCTGCTAACATCAAGGCGCCACCATGCGCGGACTTTGATTGGAATTTCATGAGATTAAGGCCGCTATCATGGTTGCTGCATATAGTGTGAACATCTTCTCTGTCGCCAGCGATGACCTTTTTAGGATCACTCCTTTGGGGTAGGCTGTCAACTTACAAGTGGTAATCGAGAGGGCGGCCAGTAGGTGTCGGCGGCTTCACATCCGTCGGGCAAACCACACGACTCGCCCGATGATGTTCACCTCGTCGGAGGTGCGCTCATAGCGGCCATGGCGCGGGTTGTCGGACGCGATGACGACCCGCGGCGGATCGCTGTTCGGCACGAACTCCAGCCGCTTCACCACCACGCCGAAGCCGTCCCACAGGGCGAAGATGCCGGGCGGGGAGGGGAAGCGGTCCTCCAGGTGGACCATCACCCGGTCGCCGCTGACCAGCGTCGGCTCCATGCTGTCGCCCTGGACGGGGATGATCCGGGCGGCCCCGTTGCCGATGCGCAGCTCCTGCCGGAGATAGTCCGGGGGGAACTCCCACAGGCCGGTGATCTTCTCCGTCTCGCTGTAACCGCCGCCGTCGCCGTTGGGCTGGTAGTCGAGCAGGGCCTCGCCCCCGGCGCCCATGCCGGCCCGCACGTCGATCTCAGGGACCGGGATGGTGTCGTCGCTCTCGCCGGTCAGCCGCCGGTCAGCGGGCGGGGCAAGCGGCTCCGGTGGGGTCGAGGCGATGGCGGCCGGGCCTTGGCCCTCGCCGGTCAGCAACCAAGCGGCGGAGACGCCGAGAAGCGAGGCGTAGCGGTCGGCCACATCGGCGCGCAGGCCGCGCTCGCCGCTTTCATGCAGGGCATAGGTCGGCTGCGGCACGCCGTGGCTGGCGGCGAACTCCTTGGCGGTCCGATAGCCGGCCGCGGTGCGCGCGAGGCGCAGGCGCTGTGCAATGTCACGCTTCATGACTGTGAGCCTAAAGGTAAGCGGGGCTTACGCAAGCAGCGATAAATTGCAATACGCATAGCGACGGGTTGACAGAAGAATTGCGTTAGGCCACTCTATGCTGCATGAAAACCTTCATCGACATCATTGCCGAATGGCCGAGCGACCAAGCCTTTGCCGAGGACGCCGGGGTTACGGCGTCGCTGGTGGTGTGCTGGCGCCATCGAAACAGCGTGCCGGCCAAATGCTGGCGGAAGCTCGTGTGCGGTGCGGTGCTGCGCGATCTGCCGGTGACGCTGGAAGCTCTGGCGATTGCCGCCGAAGACCGGCCGAACTGGACCCGTCGCGCCAAGGGCGCTCGACGCTCGATCCGCAGGCCGCCCGCCCGCCGTGGGCGGAGAACGACGGCGGCGCCTCGGGGGACTGAAACCCAAGGCGCCGCGGTAGGTTCAATCGTGCCGGCGGCGGGTGCGAACCGTCCCGGCACATGAGGAAGGAGGATCGGGTGGGTGCCTTCCCAGGACAGATTTGCCGCGTCGCCCGATCTAGGGCAATGCGCGCGATGGTGGTGCGGCCGGTGCAAACGGCGCAGACCCGCGCACGCACGCGGTCAGTGGGCCTGCGGCCTGCGGGTTGCCCGCTCCGCCAGCACCTTCACGCGCCCCTTCAGCGCCAGCAGGTCGCGCCGCTCGCCGGCCGGCAGCAGTTCGGCCATCAGCGTCATGCGGGCCAGGACTTCCTCGGTGTGCTGGGTGAAGTCGGTGCCCAGGCTGTCGGTCATCGTCGGTGTCTCCATCCCGGTTCGGCCGGTGCATCCGGCGGCTTCGAAAAAAGCGCCCGTCCGAAGACGGGCGAGGTTCCCAACGTCAACGATGAGGCATCCGCCTCTCCGTGCCCGAACCATGGCATGGGGAGTTGTGTCGGATGCATCACAACCTTGAGGTCAATCCGCCAATGTCTGTGACGGATCAGGCACTCATCGACGAAGCACGGGAGTGGTTACGGGACGCCGGGGACGGCGCGCCGACCACCAAGGCGTCGCTGACCCGTGGGGCGAAGGAGCTGGGCATCAGCTTCAACCGCGCCTGGGCCATCTACTATGGCCGCGTCGAGCGGCTGTGGGCGTCCGAGTACCTGTCGATGAAGGCCCGAGCCGAAGCCGCCAAGGCCCGGAGGATCGCCCGACTGAAAGCCGAAATTGCCCGACTGGAGACCGTGGATGCCGCTATCACCGCCCGCCTGGATGCTGCGGCTGTATCAAGCCTGGGTGCGGTGGCGGATCAACCGGCTGCGGCGGCGCCTGCTGAAGCAGGAGAACCGGAAGTGACCGGTCGGGGAGTCCGCACCTGATGCACATCCACCCCGTCGCCGATCTGCCGGTCGAGGCTGCGCCCGGCTCCGCGGCATTGAACGAGGCGCGCCTGCGCATCGTCGCCGACGCCTGCCGTCTCGACACGCCGGAGCAACGCAAGCTGCTGGTCACGGCGCTCTATGAGGACGGGATCCTGTCGATGGAGGAGACGGCGGCCCTGTTCGACCGTCTCGGGCTGGCGGAGGCATGATGCGCGACCCCGCCGCTATCGAGCGCGCCCGATCCGTCCCGCTGTCCGAGGTCGCGGCCAAGCGCCTGCGGCTGGTCAAGGCCGGGCGCGAGTTCAAGGCCTGCTGCCCCTTTCATGACGAGAAGTCGCCGAGCTTCTTCATCAGCGACCGCAAGGGCTTTTTCCACTGCTTCGGCTGCGGGGCGCACGGCGATGTGATCGACCTGCTGCGCCGGCTGGACGGGCTGGACTTCGCCGCCGCGGTCGAGGCTCTGTCGGGCGAGCGCCCGGCGCTCCGCCGCAACACCGCCCTGGAGTTCGAGCGCCGCATGATGGCGGCCACCGAGGAATACACCGCCGCCGAGGGCAGGGGCTGGGAACCGGATGAGGACGAGCGCGCCCGCATGGAGCATGCGCGCGCCATCTGGTTCAACGCCCGGCCCCTCGCCGGCACGGTCGCCGAGACCTATCTGCGCTGGCGCGGCATCCGCCTGCCGCTGCCGCCGACCCTGCGCTTCGCCCCGGCCCTGTGGCACGCCACCGCCCGGCGGGAGTTCCCGGCGCTGGTGGCGGCGATGCAGGACGGCGTCGGCACCATCACCGCGGTCCAGCGCATCTACCTGACGCCGGACGGGCGCGGGAAGCTGGACGTGAAGCCCCGCAAGAAGGGAAAGGGGCCGATGCGCGACGGCGCCGTGCGGCTGGCGCGGCCGGGCAGGGTGCTGGGGCTGGCCGAGGGCATCGAGACGGCGCTGTCGGCCCGTCAGATCTACAGCCTGCCGGTCTGGTCGGCCAATGGCGCCGGCCGCATGCACAGCGTCGCCTTGCCGGACTGCGTCGAGCATGTGGTGGTGTTCGCCGATGCCGGGGAAACCGGCATGGCCGCCGCCCAGCGGGCCGCCGACCTGTTCGCCGGCCGCGGGCTGCTGGTCGACATCGAGGCGCCGCTGGAAGGCGACTGGAACGACGCGCTGATGGCGCGCGGGGCGGTGGCGGCATGAGCGTCGTCACCCCTCTGCGGACCCAGCGCCGCATCGAACCCTTCGAGATCGTCTATCCGTCGCAGTGGGCCGGCCAGAAGGCGCCGCCGCGCGATTGGGTGATCGACGGCGCAGCCCTGCGCGGGACGGTGTGCCTGTTCTCCGGCGACAGCGGGCTGGGCAAGTCGCTGCTGATGCAGCAGTTGCTGACCTGCGCGGCGCTGGGGCTGCCCTGGCTCGGCATGACCGTCGATCCCTGCAAGACCTACGGCATGTTCTGCGAGGACCCCATCGACGAGCTTCAGCGGCGGCAGGAGGACATCAACCGCTATCTGGGCGTCGATGCCGGTGACCTGGAACTGCGGATGGCGATGACCTCGCGGGTCGGCAAGGACAACGCGCTGATGCGCTTCAACCGTCGATCCGATCAGGGGGAAACCACACCGCTGTACGACCAGCTCCGCACCCATGTGCTGGACCAGGGCGCGCAGATCGTCGTGGTCGACACAGCCGCCCAAGTCTTCGACGGCGTGGAGATCAACCGCGGGCAGGTGACGATGTTCGTCAACGCGCTGGCCCGCATCGCCATGGAGATCAACGGCACCGTCATCCTGACTTCCCACCCCAGCACCCAGGGGATGCAGAGCGGCACCGGCACATCCGGCTCCACCGCCTGGAAGGCCACCGTGCGCTGCCACATGTACCTGAAGCGGCCCAAGGGGTGGGACGAGGAGGACGAGGAGCAGGCGGACGACCGCGTGCTCAAGACCATGAAGTCGAACTACGGCAAGGCCGGCGCCGGGGTGAAGCTGCGCTGGGTGGAAGGCGTCTTCACGCCGATGGACACCCCGCAGCCGACCCGGAACGTGATCGACCGGATCGACGCCGACAACCGGCTGGTGGACGCCCTGCGCTATCTCGTCAAGCAGGGCAACCGGGTCGCCATGGACCCGAACAGCCGCACAGGATTTGCAAACCTCGCGCGCGGTCTGCCGTCCTGCAAGGACCTGAAATGGCAGTTCATCGCCGACGCGCAGGGGCGCCTCATCGACGCAGGGAAGATCGTCGCGGTGGAGATGGGGCCTCCCTCCCGCCGCTTCGTCTACCTTCGTACCCCCGATACCAAGTATCCGGGGGAAAGGGCGGGGGAAACCGGAGAATGAGCATCCCCGCTTCCGGCAGGACCGACCGATCTTCCATGATTCCCGCTGCCGGGTTTCACCATACACATGCCGACCGCGACGTGTCCTTGGCCGTCCGGGCGTGTGCTGTTCGTGCCGAAAATAGGTCAGCAATGCTGCTTGTTCACCCCCTTCGCACCCCCTTCGCACGGGGGGTTCGCAGGGGGTTCGCACTCCCCTTCGCACCCCCTTCACAGGGGTTCGTACCCCCCTGTTCGCACCCCCCTATCTCCCTGCGGGAGATATACGGGCGTAGGGCGCTATCGGCGCGCCCTGCCCGTACCAGCCGACGAGAGGACCGAATGCCATGACGAATTCCCGTAAGCGTCCCATGCTGGCATCCGCCGGCCATCACGCCGACGGCGTGGTCGAGCTGTTCCGGCTCCAGAGCGAGTTGGAGGCCAAGGCCCGCGCCCTGCTGGCGAACCGGGAGCGGCTGGGGGCCGGCGGCGCCATGCCGGACGACCCGACCGAGACCGGTCTGCGGGCGGACATCCGCCGCATCGGCGAGCGGATCGACGCGCTGGGCGGCACCGGGGTGATGGTGGACATCTGGGACGATCTCGACCGCACCGCCGGGCACCACGCCTCGACGGCGGTGGATCACGCCTGGCGCGGCATTGGCGGTTGGGCTGCATGACCGCTGCGACCGCTCCCGCCGGCTCTGGGCGGCGGCCCGCCAACGATGCCATGGCACCCGACACCCGTCAGCCGGTGGACGTCGAGAGGCTGGCGATCTGGGCAATCCGCGACCAGAAGGCGGACCGCACCGGCGGCGCGCTGTTCGATCTGGAGGCCGCGCTCGACCATCCCGACCGGGAGCCGCAAGGCAGCAGCCGGGACGGCGTCGCCACGCTGATGCGCCGGCGGGAGACGGGTGGTTGCCGCATTGACGGTGGTGGGCCGATGCGGGGTGTCCAGCCCCGCGTCCACCCGGATGCCGAGGCGGTGGTCGACGCGATCCGCGCCATTCCAGATTGGCGTCAGCGCGGGCTGGTGTTCGAATACGCCCAGCTCGGCGACCGGCCGGACTGGTCCAACGGCGACCAGATGCTGGTCCCCGTCCCGGTGCCCGAAAGCCGTCGCGGAGCAGTGCGTCACGTCGTCCGGGCGGAGTGGGTCGACCTGCCGCTGCAATCGGTGCTGCTGGCCGATCTGCGGCGCCGCGGCGTGCCGATCCTCGACCGCTACGGCCGGCGGCGGTTCCCGTCGCAGGAGCCGGGCTTCGCCTACCGCATCACCGATGACGGCGGGCGTCAGGTGGCCGTGCGCTGGTGCCCGGTGGAGCCGTATCCGTCGGACGCTTGGATCGCCAACATGAACGCCATTTATGCGGCGTGGCATGCGGGGATGATGGCGCTTGAGCGGGGGCTGCGGCGCGTGGTGTTGCGGGATCACCGACTCGTCGGGTTCTGTGTGCCGGCGGAGCCATGGACTTGATGGGGGAGAATAGGCTCAAAAAGGCAGCTGCGGTGACGAGAATAAAGAGGCCCACCTCGGGAGAAGGAGGCGGGCCTGAGTGGACAATTAGCGCTCTCTCAGCGCGTGACGATTAGGAAGCAGATGGTTTAGTGACGCAACGATAAATGCCTCCTCGATGGTGCGGCTAAGGGATTGGCAGGTATGTGAAACTGTCGGAATTGCACTGCTGATTGGTACAAAAGCCCGCTGGCCGGACAGCATGGCTATAACCGGCGGCGCGGTCGGGATGGTGGAGTGGCCACCACCCGCGCCGCACGCATGGAGGGCAAGAGGATGAATCAGATCCTCACTCTCCTGATCCTGCTGTTGCAGGTTCTCAAGGCTGTCCTTGATTACCTGAACCGCTGATCGGGCGGGCGGGCGTGTCGGGGCGGCAACCCCGGCGCGCCTACCCCGAAGATAGGGCGAATCCACCACACCGGCAACGATAAGCGATATCGCTTATAGGCTCATTCGCTGTAGCGGTCGTGGGAGTCCTGTCGGATTTCCTGCATGGTCAGTTCCCCAAACCACCGCCGCGGATTACCGCACATCCAACAGCTACAGGAGGCGAGGTTGTCGGCGAGCCGCTGATGGCGCTGGCCGGGATAGAACCGTTTCGCCCGTGCGAGCATCCGCGCCCGCTCCTGTCGACGACGGGCGCGCTTCATGTCCTTGAACATCATGCCTCTCAAGCACAACGCCCCGGTGCGCCCTGCCCAACGGCGGGCAGCGCTGCCGGGGCTATGTCGGCTTGATCGGCTGGAGGTGATCACTCATCAGGTCTGCCAACTTGTCCTCATCAATGCGGCCTTCGATCAGGGCCACGATCCAATGGCCGAGTTCCTCGTTATCCTCGGCGACCCATTCGTAGCCGTTGAAATCGAGGAACAGCAAAGCAGAGGTGGCCGCCGTCCGCTTGTTGCCCTGCTCGAAGCAATGGTTCTGCGCGATGCCATGCAGGAGCGCCACGGCGAGGCGGACAACGTTGGTCTCACCGTAGGTCCAGCGGTTGATCGGCTTGGCTGCGGCGCTTTCTAAAAGTCCCCGATCACGGGTGAAATGCGTCTCGCCGGTCTCCTCCACCTCTCGCCGGTTGATGGCTTCGAGGTCGTCCGGCATCAGCCAGAGCGGCTCACTTGGCAAGGTAGGCGCGCGTCTTCGAAATCTTGCCCATCACCTTCGTCAGGCGCTCGTCGAAATCGGCCTTGCTGGTGGCGGGCTTCGGTTCAAACGCGGAAACGGCGGGATTGGCAGACTTGCCTGTTGCCGGAAGCTCCGTCATGAAGTTCGCACGGAGCATGTCATCCTTCGGCTTGCGAACAGCCATAACGCAATCTCCTACGCGTCGGGTTTGCACATGCGTGCAAACATCGAAGTTACTTTAACACATTGCTGTTTCCAACGTCACGGCTCAGCGGTCAGTCGCCTTTTCCATGTCGTCGAGCGTCACCATCAGCGTGAGAGGGGCAACGGGCGACGGTGCGAAGCCGTTCCCTTGGTCGGTGATGCCCGGCGACGGCGTCACTTCTCCCACGGGGCTTTCCCGGCCATCAAAGCGCGGAGCTTGTCGATGTCGCCGACGGGTTCGTCCAGCATTTCCAGAAACCGCTTATGGCTGGCGTCGTCTAGGTAGAACACCCGCTGGTCCAGCAGCACGCCCTCGGCCGCGCGGAAGGCGGCTTCGATAACGAACTCGGTACGCGTCTTGCCGACCAACTTGGCGGCGCGGTCGATCACATCTCGCTTGTTCGGCGGCACCCGCATACTGATCGTGTTGGATACCGGGTCCGCATCGTTTTCTCTCGGCATTCACCCGATCTCCAGGCAAGGGAGCCGCCGGTGCTCACGGCTCGGTGCGTTGGCGCAATGTATGTGGCGGTCGGTTCGACAGCGTCAACACACCGCGAACTCCTGGCATCTGGAGCGCGGCAGGACGTTCGAACACATGGTGACCGTCCAAGCCGGCAAAATCGATTGGTTAAGGTTTCTTAAAGGATTTCCCTGCAATAGTTGACGCCGTGCACCGCTTGAGGTGTGACTGAAACCAACCCCGCCGGAGGAATCCGCTGCGGGGTTTTGTTGTTTCTGGAGTTTCGCCACGATGGACACTCTTCCGCTCCCCGACGTCGGCGACACGCTCGCTCGCATCGCTATCCTGTCGCCGGCCGCTCAGATCACGGCGCTGCTGGTGATCGGCTGTGTGGTGGGACTCTGGATTTGGTCCCGTCGGCCGCTGCCGGGCCCCGATGCCGCCACGGTGGTGGAAGCCCTGCGGGTTACAGCTCAGGCGCAGGCGGAGACATCGGCCAGCATGACGGCCATCGTTCAGCAGAACGAGCGGATCGCCGAGGACGTTAAGGCGGTGGTGTCGGAGGTGCGCAGCCTGACGCAGCTCGTGATCAAGAGTCTGAAGCCGACGGCGTGATTATGGACCTGTTGAGCATCCCGTCTGATGTGCTCTCCCAGATGATCGCAGTTGTCGAGGCAGTTCACTTGGATGTGCTTCGACGGGCACGGCACCTCTCAGGTTCGCAGCATGTGCCGACCGCGCGGAACTCGACCGCGCTTCAGTCCAACTGCGGCCGGATCGATGCTGAGCGCGGAACAAGCAAATCGGTAGGAGAGTGACAGCAGGCCGAGCGAAAAGAGCGGATCTTGTGATCGATTAAGGAAGTCATCGTAGGGGCTTAAGGAGCCGACAACCCTTCTCCAGAGAAGAGGATCATCCAGGAACATCAGGTTCATGCCCCAAGCGCCGAACTGCCGGCGAGCCAGCCCATCGCTGGACAGCAGAAGATCAACGTGATGGTGTCGGTCGTCGGCAGTGATCCTACGAAAGATTGAGTTAACCGCCTCTTCAGGCCCCTCCAAAGTCTGAAGGAACACTCCACCACATTCAATCATGAAACCTGTGACGTTTGAGCTTCTGTTGTATCTTGCAGACGACACGCATATAACCTGCATATCGGTGTATGACATAATAGATTTTAGCTCGCTCCTGAAAGTATAAAATATCATGTATATCTCCATAGTTCCGCATTTCTTCTGATTGAGTGCGGGTTCTGTGAGAGAGCATAAGATTATGATGGTGGTAAGTTTTGTCACCGATCAAAATGCTTCGAATAATTTCTTCGTTGTAACAGAGATGAAATCCAGTGGGGTGACAATGCGTTCGAGCGTCACCATCACCGGCAGCCTGGAGGACGCCTTCAACGAATGGACGGAAGGGACCGCCCGCCGGCTGACCGACGCCACGGAACATGCCGCCTCTACCATGCGTGACGAGATGCGGGCCGCCATGTCGAATGCCGGTCTCGGCAAGCTGGGGCGGGCGCTGGGCCATGCCGGCTATCCTGGGGGCGGTAACTACAGCATCCATCCCGCCGCCGAGGTGTTCGTCCGGGGCAAGGCCGCATCGGCTGCGAAGTGGGAAGGGG
>CBFGPE010000090.1:0-30838 GCA_965650625.1 uncultured Azospirillum sp.
AAGACCCGTCCGCCGAGATCGTCCCCGAACTCGACGATGACAGCATCCCCGGCGCGATCCGTGAGCGCACGCCGCCCGATCCGCGCGCCGTCGCCGCCATCCTGGCCCGCCCGGAATCGGCTGGACCGAAGGGCGTCTATCCCTGGACCCTCAACCCCGACGATCCCTATCCCACCCTCGGCTCGGCGCTGGAACGCCAGGGCGGCAAGGCCGCCTTCGGCCGTCTGTGAGGCGGTCAGGCCAGCGGGCATGGAACAGCCGCCGGAAAACGTTCCACGCTGTTCCATCCCCCCAATGGCCCCCAAGCGGTAAGGATCGGCGGAGAGCCCCCGCCGATCCCTCAAACACTCAGCCCTGCTTGGCCTTCAGCGCCGCCAGACGGTCGGACAGGCTGGTCGGCGTGGTCTTGCCCGACGCGGCGGCCAAGGCGGCGGCGATGTTGGGATCTTCCTTTTCCGGGGCCGACGGTCGCAGCAGCTTGGCCTTGGCGTTGGCGGCCTCCGCGGCGGCCAGATCCTTGGCGGCCGTGTCCTGCATCGCCTTCAGCGCGACGGTCAGGCCGCTGGTCGCGCCGGCAAGGCCGGCGGCCTGACGGGCGGCTTCGGCCTGACGTTCGGCCATGGCGCGCTGCTGGTCGGCGCGGCCCATGTCGCGCTGGGCGCGGGTCAGCTCGGCGCGGGCGGCCTTCAGCTTGGCGCCGGCGTCGGCATAGTTCTTTTCCAGCATCTCCAGGAACTCGCGTGCCTCGACCGCATCGCGGACCTCGCGGTCGATCTCCGGAGCCATCTCCTCCAGCATGGCGACGACGGTCTCCAGGCTCTTTTCCAGGCCGGCCTTGCGCGACGGGTCGGTCTCGGCGTCGATCTGGCGCTGCAGATGCTCGGCCGCGGCCATGCGCTGGTTCGACAGCGCCTTGATCTCGTCGGCCTCGCGCTGCTCGCGGTCATGGATGGCGCGGGCTTCCGCCACCTGCCGGCCAAGCTGGTCCAGATGCTGCTCCATGGTCCGCAGCTCCGCCTCGGTCGCGGACTTCGGATCCCAGCGCACCAGCGCCTCCATGGCGCCCTGGACGGCCTGGTCGGTCTTGACACCCATAAGGTTGCGGATGAAGGCAAGCATGGCTGATTCCTGTCGAAGGAGGGTTGTTGGAGGCGCCCGCACGAAAGCGCGGACGCTTCGCCTGCACAGATGGGGAGGGGACGATCCGGGAACCAGACCCCCCATCCTTACCTCTCGGGGGCTATCTATCCGGCCCCTCTTATCCGGCCATGGCGGCGGCGTTGATCACCGCCACTCCGAGCTGGACGCCGACCAGCGCCGCGGCCGACGCGACGTTGCCCGATTCGATCTGGCCGCGCAGGTCGCGGATCAGCAGGGTCGCCACGGCGAAGGCGACCAGCTGGAGGATCAGCGCCACCACGCCCCACAACAGGATATCCAGCACGAAGGCGCTGGTCGCCAGCGTCGCCGCCAGCGGAATGGCGAGCGCTACGATGGATCCCGCCAGCGTCAGGCCGCCTGCGGCGTTGCCTTCCGCCACCAGCCGGCGCTCGTCGAATGGGGTGATGCGGGTGTAGACGGCGACGCCCGCCACCAGCAGCGCCAGCGTGACGGCGAGCTGGACCAGCAGCACCGGAAGGCCGGTGCCGAGCGCGGTCAGGATGGAACCGAAGGTGCTTTCCATGGGGCCGGCACTCTTGTCGTGTGGGTTAGGACAGGGAGAGGGAGGCGGGATTCACGTCGATGCCGGCGGCGATCTCGACCGAGGCACGACCGGACCGCTCCACCGCCTCCACCAGGATATATTCGGTGGCGGGCGCCGGGGCCGCGGCGCCGGTGGCGGCGCCGTACAGCATCGACTGGCTGACCACCGTCTCGGTCCCGCGCAGGGTCTGGCGCGCCTCGCTCAGGGTGAAGGGCTGGATGCGGCTGGCGCCCGGCTGCCAGACCCGGGGATAGAGCTTGCCGTCCTTGGTCTGGAACTCCGGCCAGCCGATCATCCCCTCCGCATCGTCCAGCCAGAATCCCCATTCATCCTCGTCGGACGGGGTGACGCTGTCGATGGGGGTGAAATAGCGGCACTCGTCCGGCTGCCCGTCGGGACCGAGGTGGATCTGGAAGAAGCCGCCGCCCGGCAGATGCAGGCGATAGACCGTCGCCGGGCCGGAGGTGACGGTGCCGACCGCCTCGATCGACACCAGCCGGTCGGTGCCGGTGTCCGGCGCCTTGACCTTGGTGGCGCCCTCCGCCAGCAGGAAGGGGGTGGGGTCGACGGTGACCGTCATGCCCAGCCGGAACAGCGACGGGCTGTAGGTCTTGCCGCTGAGCTTCTGGTTGACGTAATTGCCGAGCGTTCCGAACAGGGGCACGTCCGATCCTCCCTTGGAGCCAGAGCCCTTGGATACAGGGCTGTTGGCGACTGGACCCGATTTTGGTGGCGCATCCATCCGGCGGCGCGCCCGCCACAGCAGGAACAGCACCGCGACGCCGAGCAGCAGCAGGCCCCACCACCAGAAGCCGTGTCCGCCGGATCCGCCACCGCCTGGGGCCTGCGCCGCGCTGGCGCTGTCCACCGAACTGGCGGAGTCGGCGCGGGCCAGATCAGCCGGCACGTCGGGCGGCAGCTGTCCCGCCTCGCGCGGGGTTCCGGCCTGGGCGGCCATCGACTGGTCGAGCTGGTCCAGCTTGGCGCGCAGCTCCGCATTGTCGCGGGCCAGCCGGTCGGCCTCCTGCCGCCATTCACGATAGCCGGGGTCTTCGGCGTTGTTGTGGAAGAAGGCGGCATGGCCCGGCCGGGTCAGCGTGTCGAGCATGAACCACAGGAACAGCCCGTCCCAGATGCCGAAGCGGCGCGGCGCGCTGTAGGCATAAGGCGGCGGGCTCCAGCCGTAACCGCCATAACGGTTGGCGGGGGCCGGCCGGGTGGACGGGGTGCGGTAGGAGGATCCGCCGGATCCCCACCCCCACCCCCAGCCCGATCCGCTCGAGCCGTTGCTGCGGCCCTGGGTGGAGGCGGCGGGCGGCGGCGCGCCCGGCTGGGCCGGCGGCGTACGATCGTTTTCCTGCTTGGTGCGGTAGCGGTTCAGCGCGTCGGCCGAGCCCTGCTGGCTGAAGGTCCGGTCACCGGCCGAACTGGGCGGCGCTGCGACCGGCGGGGCGCTGTTGCCCGGCCGGGCATAGCCGCCGCTGGAATTGGAAGAACCGCCGGAGAACCAGCCGCCGCCGCTTCCGGTGGAAGGCGTTCGCGGCGCCGAGGGGCGGGAATAGCCGCCGCTGCCGCCGCCGATGGACGGGGTGCGCGACGGCCGCGAATAGCCGCCCGACGACCGGCTTCTGGAGCCGGCACGGGCTTCGGCCTCTGCCGGCGCCAGGGTGATTGCTGCAACGGTGGCGGTGACGGCAAGCGGAGCGGACGCCGCGGGAGCGGTGAGGACTGCGCCGACCGGAACGGACAGCGGCTGCACCGTCATCAGAAGGGCGACGGCGGCGGCGCGCCACCGCTTCGTCCAGCGGTCCTGACGCCGGGTGGGCCTTTGGGGCTTCTCGGTTTGCGTCATCTTCCTCTCGCGCGTCATCCGGAGCCGGTTCAACCGGCCCTTCCGGCGATTCGTTGCGCGAGCGTAGGCAGATACGCCGCCGTGCTCAAGGAATTAACCGTTGAGGCCCGTTGTTGGCGGCCGCCCTTACGAAACGGCGG
This sequence comes from uncultured Azospirillum sp., assembly GCA_965650625.1. GTDB lineage: Bacteria > Pseudomonadota > Alphaproteobacteria > Azospirillales > Azospirillaceae > Azospirillum. Next base: position 3,698 of record CBFGPE010000090.1, read on the forward strand.
TCACCGTCCGCTTGTCCGATTGCGGTTCCGGCTGCGACGGGCGCAGGGTCGGTGGGCCGCCGGCTGCGGTGACGAGACGGTCGCTGGCGGCCTCCAGCCGCTCCTCCAGGTCACGCATCGCCTCGGCGCGTGGCGTTCCGGGCATGATCGGCGGCAGGAACTCCACCACCACCGTGCCGGGACGCTTCAGGAAGCTGTGGCGCGGCCAATAGAGCCCGGCATTCAGCGCCATCGGCACGATGGGAATGCCCAGGCTTTCGTAAAGCACGCCGACGCCGATGCGGTAGGGCCGGTAGGTGCCGGGGGCGACGCGGGTGCCTTGCGGGAAGATCACGATCGGGCGGCCTTCATCCCGCACCGGGCGGGAGTTGCGGATCAGCGACTTGATCGCCGCCCCGCCGGCGCCACGGTCGACCGGGATCATCTTCGCCTTGGCGGCGTACCAGCCCCAGATCGGGATCCACATCAGCTCGCGCTTCAGGATGATCGCCGGATCCTTGACCAGAAGGTGGAGCTTCATCGTCTCCCAGGCCGACTGGTGCTTGGCCGCCAGCAGGAAAGAACCGTCGGGCAGGTTCTCGCGCCCGCGCACCTCATAGCGGATGCCGACGAGCGTGCGCTCCAGCCAGCCGACCGTGCGCAGATACCACACCACGACCGCCACCATCTGCGGACGCGGCAGCAGCAGCATCCACAGCAGGGCGAAGCACATCACCGCGGTCCAGAGATGGAACGCGATGTTGAAGGCGAGGGACCGGATCCAGATCATGGCCGGCAACTTGTCAGGTCTTCGCCGACTTCTCAAGTATTCCGCGTGGCCAGAGAGGGGAAAGAGGGGACATCGTCTCAGGTTGCGGGGCGGGGTGGACTCCGCCCCCGGCCGGGTGCATTGTCCCCGGCGTGGAGGGGATGACGAGCTGTGGTGGGACCGTGATTCGTTTCGAGAATGTCGGCTTGCGGTACGGCACCGAGGCGGAGGTGCTGCGCGACATCAGCTTTACCCTTCAGCCCGGATCCTTTCATTTCCTGACCGGCGCCAGCGGCGCGGGCAAATCGTCGCTGCTGAAGCTGATGTATCTCGCCCACCGGCCCTCGCGCGGGCTGGTCACCCTGTTCGGCCGCGACATGGCGATGGTGACCCGCCGCGACCTGCCGGAAATGCGCCGCCAGATCGGCGTGGTGTTCCAGGATTTCGCACTGCTCGACCATCTGTCGGCGCTGGACAATGTGGCGCTGCCCTTGCGCATGGCCGGAACGCCGGAGGCTGACGTGGTCGCCCATTGCAGCGAGATCCTGCGCTGGGTGGGGCTGGGCAACCACCTGCATGCCAAGCCGTCGACCCTGTCGGGCGGGCAGAAACAGCGGGTCGCCATCGCCCGGTCGGTCATCAACCGGCCGCGGCTGCTGCTGGCCGACGAGCCGACCGGCAATGTCGACGACGGCATCGGCATGCGGCTGCTCTATCTGTTCGAGGAACTCTATAAGCTGGGGACCACCGTGGTGATCGCCACCCACAACGAGGCGCTGATCCGCCGTTTCGACCATCCGCGCCTGCATCTCGACAGCGGCCGGCTGATGGTCGTGCCCTCGCGCGGCAGCCGGGCGCAAGAGGGCCGGTCGCAGGACGCACGGGCCAACGATGCAAGGTTGGAGTAGCGGCATGGCGCTTCGCCCCGTGCGTCCCCGTTCCGACCTGCCGCTGGCGGTCGATCCGTCCTCGCGCTTTCTCGGCTGGATCACCGCACTGATGGCGTTCCTGGCGGCCTTGGCGCTGGCCGGCGCCATGCTGGTGTCGGACATGGCGCAACGCTGGGACAGCGGGCTTGCCGGCGGGCTGACCGTGCAGGTGGCGCCGATGCCGGGCGCTCCCGTGGCGCCGCTGGACGAGCGGGCGGAGGCGGCGTTGACCGTGCTGCGCTCCACTCCTGGGATCGGTTCGGCGACCCTGCTGAGCGGCGGCGAGATCGCCCGGCTGCTGGAGCCCTGGCTAGGATCGGGGGCTTCGGACCCGCTGCTGCCGATGCCGCGGATGATCGACGTCGTCGCCGATGGGCCGGTCGATATCGCCGCTCTGCGCCTGCGCCTGACCTCCGCCGCGCCGGGGGCGACGCTGGACGACCATGCGGTTTGGCTGGCCGACCTGCGCTCCTTCGCCGGGGCAATTCGGCTGGCGGCGCTGGGCGTGGTGCTTCTGATCGGGGCGGCGGCGGTGATGACCGTGGTCTTCGCCGTGCGTACCGGCCTTGCTATCCATCGGCCGGTGGTGGAACTGCTGCACCTGATGGGCGCCACCGACCGCTATGTCTCCCGCCAGTTCGAACGTCACGTGGTGTCCCTGAGCCTGCGCGGCGGCGGGATCGGTCTGCTACTGGCCGGCGGCACCATGTATGGACTGCACCGCGCCTCCCAGGGGTTGCGGGCCAGCCTGCTGCCGGATCTGGCCCTGGAGCCCTGGCAATGGGTGGTTCTGCTGCTGGTGCCGGCGGCGCTGGCCCTGCTGGCGCTGGCGACCGCGCGCTGGACCGTGCTGCGCACGCTGGAGTCGATGCCGTGACGGGGTCGCGATGAGCCTCACCCACCGGCAGCGCGGCAGCGGGGTGATGGCGCGGGCGGTCGGACATCTGTTCGCTGGCGCGCTTGTGCTGGCGGTTGCCTGGCTGGCCGGCCTGTTCTGGTATGCGGCCGACGTGCCGCGCTCGCCCCCCACCGGCGCCGATGCCGAACGGCGGACCGACGCCATCGTCGTGCTGACCGGCGGCAGCAACCGGCTGGTCACCGGGCTGGAGCTGCTGGCCGCCGGGCGGGCGAAGAAGCTGTTCGTGTCTGGCGTCTATGACGGGGTGGAGGTGCAGGAACTGCTGAAGCTCTCCCGCCATTCCCCGACCGAGATGGAATGCTGCATCACGCTGGGCTATTCCGCCGACAGCACCATCGGCAATGCCTATGAGACGGCGGATTGGATGCGCGACCAGGGGTTCCGGTCGCTACGGCTGGTGACGGCCAACTACCACATGCGCCGCAGCATGCTGGAACTGTCGATGGCGATGCCCGACGTGGAACTGGTCCCCCATCCCGTCGTCGCTCCCACCGTCCATCTGGACGATTGGTGGATGTGGCCCGGCACCGCCAACCTGCTGGTCAACGAATACAACAAGCTGCTGGTGGTGGGCCTGCGCTGGATGGTCCGCAGCGTGGTCCGGGATTGATAGGGCAGTTGCAACGGCGCGCACAGAAAAGCGAATGAGAATTACTTGCAATTAGAGTCGGGCGAGGGTAGGGTCCGGTTCAGGGTTCACGCCCGGACATCGCCGACCGCAACGTCCGTCCAGCAAGAAAGACACGCCATGCACGACAGCGCCGTCTCCGCTCCCGCCTCCTTCATCGCTGCGTCCCTGCCGGTGGTCGAGTCCGCCCGCCTGATGTCGGGCAGCCGCGAGATCGTGATCCAGCACGCCGGGCAGAGCTACCGCCTGCGCGTGACCCGCGCCAACAAGCTGATTCTGACCAAATAAAAGACCTTCAACGAACCTTCCGGGAAAACGTCACCGAGAATGGGCGCCGGCCACATGATCCGGCGCCCATTTTCTTTTTTGTGATGACGTCTCACGCCCGGCCTTGTACCTCATAACCGGCATCCTCAATGGCTTGGCGGATGACGGATTCGTCGGCATTTCCTTCGACAGCGACCTGGCCGGCCTTCAGATCGACCAGCGCACGGTCTACGGCAGGAACGGCTTCCACGGCCTTGGTCACGGTCTGGGCGCAATGGCCGCAGGTCATTCCGGACACTTTCAATGTCAGCATGGGTCTTCTCCCTCGACAGTGTGACGATGCTCGATAGGGACAGGCTGCACCTTTCAGCGATTGGAAGGTCAAGCGGCATTCCATTGGCCCGCTCAACCGCTGTCCGTTGGGATCGTCTCGTCTCGCCACCCCTGTCTAAGAAGTGAGACGGTATCTCCAATAGGAGACTCCTTGCGGACGTGTAGTCTCAAAACCGAGACAGAGAATCTGGTCGACAGTTTTATGTGCAGCGCAAAAAGTCAGCAGTGCCAAAGGTTTCGCCTGCGACGACTGTGCTCCCTGCCAGTGGCATGACCCTTGCTCATATCGATGCATGTACCCGTAGCCGGGTCCACCACGAGAGGCTGTGTCGGCTGTCTCAGCCGCAATGCCCGGAACCGACACCCAAGACGTCGGGCATCCGAAAAGAACCACCGAGGGAGCATCGTCCAAATGAGTTTCCTGATCTGCTTGGGAGCGCTCGCGTTCCTCATGCTGGTCGCCTACCGGGGCTTCAGCGTCATCCTCTTCGCGCCGGTGGCGGCGCTGGCGGCGGTGCTGCTGACCGATCCGTCGGCCGTGCCGCCGGTCTTTACCGGCCTGTTCATGGACAAGATGGTCGGCTTCGTGAAGCTGTACTTCCCGGTCTTCCTGCTGGGCGCGGTGTTTGGCAAGGTGATCGAACTGTCCGGCTTCTCCAAGTCGATCGTCTCCGCCGTCATCAAGCTGGTCGGGCGCGAGCGGGCGGTAACCTCTATCGTCCTGGTCTGCCTGCTGCTGACCTATGGCGGCGTGTCGCTGTTCGTCGTGGTCTTCGCCGTCTATCCCTTTGCGGCGGAGATGTTCCGGCAAGGCGACATCCCCAAGCGCCTGATCCCCGGCGTGGTGGCACTCGGCGCCTTCACCGTCACGATGGACGCGCTGCCGGGCACGCCGCAAATCCAGAACATCATCCCCACCACCTTCTTCAAGACCGACGCCTATGCCGCCCCCTGGCTAGGCCTGATCGGTTCGGTCTTCATCCTGACGCTGGGTCTGATCTATTTGGAATGGCGGGTACGCTCTGCCATTGCGCGCGGCGAGGGTTATGGCAGCGGCCACACCAACGAGCCGGAGCCGGTGGCGTCCGAACTGCTGCCGAACCCGATCCTGGCGCTGTTGCCGCTGGTTGCCGTCGGCGTGCTGAACAAGCTGTTCACCATGGCGATCCCCAGCGTGTACGGCGCCACCAGCGAAGTGGCGCTGACCCCCGGCGCCAAGCCGCTGGTGACGCAGGTCTCCGCCGTCGCCGGCATCTGGGCGGTGGAAGGAGCGCTGCTCTGCGGCATCCTGCTGGTGCTGGCCTTCGCCTGGAAGCCGGTGTCCCAGCGATTCGCCGAGGGCACGAAGGCCGCCATCGGCGGGTCGCTGCTGGCCTCGATGAACACGGCGTCGGAATATGGCTTCGGTGCGGTGATCGCGGCGCTGCCGGGCTTCCTGGTGATCCGCGATGCGCTGTCCGCCATCCCCAACCCGCTGGTGAACGAGGCGGTGACGGTCACCGCTCTGGCCGGCATCACCGGATCGGCATCCGGCGGCATGAGCATCGCGCTGGCCGCCATGGCCGACCAGTTCATCAACGCCGCCAACGCCGCCGGCATCCCGATGGAAGTCCTGCACCGCGTCGCCTCTATGGCCAGCGGCGGCATGGACACCTTGCCGCACAACGGTGCCGTCATCACCTTGCTGGGCGTCACCGGGCTGACGCACCGGCAGTCCTATGGCGACATCTTCGCCGTCACCTGCATCAAGACGCTGGCGGTCTTCTTCGTGATCGCCGTCTACTACCTGACCGGGATCGTCTGACGATGAACAAGCTCATATCCCTGGAAGAAGCCGTTGCGCGCATTCCCGACGGCGCTTCCCTGCTGATCGGCGGCTTCATGGCCGTCGGCGGCCCCAACCGGCTGGTGGACGAACTGATCCGCCAGGGCAAGCGCGACCTGACCATCATCGCCAACGACACCGCCCGGCCCAGCAACGGGTTGGGCAAGCTGGTGGTCGAGAAGCTGGTGCGCCGCGTCGTCACGAGCCACATCGGTCTGAACCCCGAGACGCAGAAGCAGATGATCGCCGGCGACATCGAGGTGGAACTGGTGCCGCAGGGCACGCTGGCCGAGCGCATCCGTGCCGGAGGCGTCGGGCTGGGCGGCGTGTTGACCCCCACCGGCGTCGGCACCACGGTGGAGGAGGGCAAGCGCACGGTCGAGATCGATGGCGTGACCTATCTGCTGGAAATGCCGATCAAGGCCGACTTCGCGCTGGTCGCCGCCAAGCAGGCCGACCTGTACGGCAACCTGACCTACGCGCTGACCGCGCGCAACTTCAACCCACTCATGGCGATGGCCGGCGCCACCGTCATTGCCGAGGCAGAGGATATCCTGCCCGTCGGCTGCATCCCGCCCGACGCCGTGATGACGCCGTCGGTGCTGGTCGACCACATCGTCACCTCCAAGCCGCGCTGATTGGGGAGTATCGAGCCATGGATGAAAAGACCCTGATCGCCAAGCGCGTCGCGCTGGAACTGAAGGACGGTGACCTCGTCAACCTGGGCATCGGCCTGCCGACCCTGGTCGCCCGCTATGTCCCCGTCGGACGCCACGTGTTCTTCCAATCGGAGAACGGGATCGTCGGCATGTCCGGCCCAATCACCGGCGCGGAGAACCACGACCTGACCGACGCCGGCGGCTCGCCGATCTCGGCCCTGCCGGGGGCGGCGTCCTTCGACAGCGCCCTCTCCTTCGGGCTGATCCGCGGCGGCCATCTGGACGTCACCGTGCTGGGCGGCCTGCAGGTGGACCGCGAGGGGCGGCTCGCCAACTGGATGGTACCGGGCAAGATGGTGCCGGGCATGGGCGGGGCGATGGATCTGGTCACCGGCGCCCGCCGGGTGATCGTCGCCATGCAGCACAGCGCCAAGGGCGAGGCGAAGATTGTCGAATGTTGCGCCCTGCCGCTGACGTCGGTCCGCCGGGTCGACCTGGTGGTGACCGACCTTGCCGTCATCGAGCCGACCGATGCCGGCCTCGTCTTGAAGGAAACCGCCCCCGGTGTCACGGTGGAGCAGGTGATCGCCAACACCGGGTGCGAGTTGATCGTCGCTCCGGACCTCCGTTCCATGCCGATCGAAGGATAAAGAAGAATGACCAATCTGAAGGGGAAGGCCGCGCTCGTTACTGGGTCCACCAGCGGGATCGGCCTTGGGATCGCACGGCAGCTTGCGGGGCAGGGCGCTGACCTGATGCTGAACGGCTTCGGCGATGCCGACTACATCGCCGAGCTGTGCCGGTCGCTGTCGACGGAGTTCGGCGTGCGCGTCGCCCATAATGGCGCCGACATGTCGAAGCCGGAAGAAATCGAGGCGATGGTCGCCGCCACCGAATCGGCCTATGGCCGGTTGGACGTGCTGGTCAACAATGCCGGCATCCAGCATGTGGCGCCAGTCGACGCCTTCCCGGTGGAGCGCTGGGACGCGGTGATCGCCATCAACCTGTCGGCCGTCTTCCATGGCACCCGCGCGGCGTTGCCGGGCATGAAGGCCCGTGGCTGGGGCCGGGTCATCAACATCGCGTCGGTGCATGGGCTGGTGGCGTCGGTCAACAAGTCGGCCTATGTTGCCGCCAAGCACGGTGTGATCGGCCTGACCAAGGTGACGGCGCTGGAACTGGCAGAGACCAACATCACCTGCAACGCCATCTGCCCGGGCTGGGTGCTGACGCCGCTGGTGCAGAAGCAGATCGATGCGCTGGCCGCCTCACGCAACCTGTCGGTGGAGGAGGCCGGACGCGAGCTGCTGAGTGAGAAGCAGCCGTCGAAGTCCTTCGTCACCCCGGAACAGTTGGGCGAGTTGGCGGTGTTCCTGTGCTCGGAAGCGGCCGGCAACATGCGCGGGGCGGCGCTGACCATGGACGGCGGCTGGACCGCCCAATAAGCAGGCAAAGCCAAGCATTGGGAGCGGGTCGAAAGGCCCGTCCCCAAGAGTGCCGGATTTTCCAGGTTTCAGCTGTCGCTGGTGACCGGGACGATGTCGAAGGGCGTCGCGATGAAGGGGCGGCCCTGGCCATGACCGGCACGCGCATGGCCGCGTTCGGTCGCCGCCTGCCGGAAATAGCCGACCACGAACACGCGCAAGGCGTTGGCAAGCGACACGCCGGCCTGGGTAGAGCGGCGTCCCTGCTGCTCCATGCGGTCACGGACATCGTAGCAGAGTTCGTCCACCGTCAGGTCTTCCCGACGGCAGATTTCTTCGAGGCCTTCCCAATAGGACGGCTCCAATCGGATGGTGACATCGCGCCCGGACAATTTGAGCGTGCGGGAAGTCAATGAAGCGACGCCCGTAAATTGATCGACGCGAGATTTCCTGTTCCCTTCGCTCGACATGCTCTTAAGCCCTCGTGCTACCCGTGCGATTGCCCCCAACGCATGCACACTATAACGCGACCACAACCGGTTTTGGGAACAAAACTTTAGGCAGGTAAGGATTCCCCCTAGGGAACCCGTTCGGGGTCACCGGCCATGTCCTTAAGCAATGCCAGATCGTTGATGACGATAAACCCTTTGGCGTATGTCACCACTCCGGCCTTTCGTAGGGCGCCGAGACACTTGTTCACCATTTCGCGGGTGACGCCCAACATGTTGGCCAGGGCTTCCTGCGACAGCGGCAGGGTCAGCCGCAAGCCGGTCCCGGTCTGCTGCCCGTAACTGTCCGACAGCAGCAGCAGCCGGCGGGCAAGCCGGCGCGGCACGTCGTGGAAAACGGCGTCCTCGATATTCTCCGATACCCAGCGAAGTCGGTCGCACAGCACGATCATCATGCGGGTGCACAGGCGTGGGTGGCGCTCCAGGAAGGGAATGAAGTCGGCGCGGTCGATGCGGTAAAGCTCGACCGGCCGCAGGGCGATCGCGGCGGCCGTGCGTTCCCGCCCGTCGATCAGGCCGATCTCGCCCAGGACATCGCCGGCTTCCAGGATGTTCAGCAGCATCGTCTTGCCGTCCGCCGAGGAGGTGCGGATGGCGATCTGACCCTTCAACACGGCGAACAGGCTGTCGCCGGGGTCCCCCTTGTCGAAGATGATCTGGTCGGCATCAAAGCGGGCGATGCGACCCAGCGTCAGCATTTCCGCCATCTGCCCGGCATCGAGTTCCCCGAGCAGCCGGTTGCGCCTCAGCACCGCCGCAATATCCATCGGCGCGTTCATCCGTCCGTCCAGACACAGTTTCGCGGCGGGGTGGGGGGGCTCGCCCCCCCCGCGCGCTGCGGCTAGCGGGTGGGCCCCTAAAACGCGCGCGGCGCCGCGTCGCGCAGGGCACGCTCCCAAAGGACGGTGCGCTCGAAGTGGAAGCGGGCTTCCGGCGCTGCATCGTCACCCGTCGGACGGCCCAGCCGCCGCGCCATGGTGCGCAGCATCGCCTTGGCATCTTCGCGCTTCTGGTCGAACCGGCCCTGCGGCAGCCAACCGCGGAAAGCCGCCAATTCGGATGCCGGCAAGCCGATATCGCCGCCCAGCCGCAGCATCCGACCATAGCCGCGCTCGCGGTAGGGCAGTTCCTTGGCGATGGATTCCAGGCGCAGGGCCGTCTCGGCGGTCAGCATCCGGTCGGCCACTGCGTCGGACAGGGTGCGGCGGATGTTGACCATCGCCTCCGACAGGGAGGTGTAGCCCAGCTCGGCCGGGCCGTGGATCACCGCCACCTCGTCGTCATCCTCCAGCCGGCCGTCGCGGAACGCCTCGAAGATGGCGCCGACGCCGACCATGCCGAAGGGATACAGCTCCGCCGCGCGCAGCGCCCCCATGCTGGAGGCGCCGAACACCGGAATGCCGGCATGGATCGCGTAGAGGATTTCCTTGTGCCAGACCGACGGCACGCTTTCGAAGAAGCCGTCGATGATGCCGATGGCCGCCGGCTTTTCCGCACACAACCGCAGAACGTCGCCCTGGGCGACTGGCGGCAGATAGGTGGCGTCCAGCTCCAGCGCCGCGTCCTCACGCGGCAGGGTGGGGCCGAGAAAGACATAGACGCCGCTCATGCCGCCTTCTCCATGGCTTGGGTGCCGAGCACGCGCAGGCCGCGTTCGCCCAGCAGGTAATCGGGGGACTCGTCGGCACCTTCCAGCCCCGGCACGACGACGCGCACGACGGGGATGCCGAATTCGGGCTTGGTCAGATCGACCGCCACCGCCTCCTCGATGCCGACGGCGCGCAGACGGTCGAGCTGATGGGCGAGGTCGGCCTCGATGGTGGGGGCGGTGCTGGTCGGACAATGGCGGAAGGAGCGCCGGCCGGCGCCCTCCACGATCATCGCCTTCCAGCGGGCGTGGTGGGCAGGGTCGAGGTGGCGCTCGTACTCGGCACGGGGCATGTCATCGCGGGCGCCGGCGATGAAGGTCAGGCGGCTCTGCGCCGCTTCGGTCAGGGCGCGGGACAGGGCGATCTCGCGCGCCGCATGGCAGCCCATGCCGGTGGCCGGGCGGATGGAATGCTGGGGCATCTCCTCACGCTCGACGATGCGGCAGAGGAAGGCGGGCAGGCCGACGTCGCTGGTGGTCTCCCACACGCCGACGGCGACGCCCGCGGCTTCGAACCGGTCGATCAGCGAACGGCAGACCGGATCGTCGATGCTGTCCAGGTCGATGCGGGTCGTTGTCTGGGCAGCCGGGTCCTGCAGGCGCCACAGGGTGGTCGCGTCGCGCTCCACCAGCTCGGTGACGGCGTGGCTGATCGCCTCCACCTTGTGGTTGCCCGACGCCAGCCCGTTGGAGCCGGCCAGGAAGGCGCCGTGGCCGGGGGCCATCGGCACGGTGAAATTCAGGTGGACCATCTCGAACGGAACCCATTTCGGGCCGCCGTTCAGCAGGTCCTGCCCCTCGATCCACAGGATGGGGCTGTTGGGATTGAAGCTGCCGGTCGACAGCCGGGGCAGGCGGTCGACGTCCACCACCGGGTGGGTCCAGCGCAGCTCCTCGAAGCTGGCGAACTTCAGCGGCAGGGTAATGCGTTCGGCGTGATAGCTCTCGATCGACTCCATGACTCCCGACGCCTTGGCGGCGGCGAGCGTCACCCCCTTGCCCTGCGACACCGAGATGGAGCGCGAGTTCGGCCGCGTCACCATCACCACCGGAATGCCGACGGCATCCAGCCCGGTGACGTTGGCCACCCGGGTGATTCCCATGATCGGCAGGAACGGGGCGACCCGTGCCAGGGTCTGTTCGGGCGCCATGACCCGGTGGGTGCCGACCGTGTGGGCCTTCACCGCATCCGAAACGGAGGCTTTGACATCGAGTAGATCGAAGGGCATCGCAGCTTGTCCGGGGCGGAGGAAAATCGAGAGGAAGCGTCCCATTCCCGGGTCCGTGGCCGGTCAGCACCTGAGGCAGTGCTGGTGGCCACGGTCCGAAGAACCGGGAACCCGATCAGGCGCCCGGAGCGATCATGGTACGGGCAGCCTCGTGGTCTGCGGTTTCGAAACCGGCGCGATCACCCGAGCGAATATGGGTACGGGCGGTGGCAATAGCCGTGTCGGCAATTTCCGAAACCCCGTGCGCGGTCACGGCATACAGACGGCCATCGGCGCCACGGATCATCGACGCCTGCGAAATCGACATGTTCATAAGAATGTCCTTCATGTGTGTGGCTGACGGACAAACTCTTCACATGCAAAGGAATATGCCGCTGTGAAAAACTTCACAGTGCTCGAAACGTGATCGGTGTAGAGATCGCAGGAGACAACGTCATTCCGTCCAGCTTTAGGAGCGGTCTATGCGATTTCACAGAAAAACTTTATCTGATGCATCGTATGGCACTGATCTGCGCAGCCTGATGGTGTGGCCGTCGGTGGTCTCCCGGACCATCCCTCTCATGGATCGGCGCGCAAAATTGCGCTTGGAAATGGCGATCTGGAGTGGATTGGACGAAATAGCGAAAAAAGAAGAGCGGCCTGTCCGTGATCTCTGCCAAGAGGTGGATGCTTCGCGGCCGGCCACGATACCGTTGACGAACGCAATCCGCAGCTATGTGCTGGATTATTTCCGGCAGGCCGAAATTCGCTAATTGCCCGGCGAGATTTAGTTAATAACCTTTTCCTGATTTCTGATCCCGAAATCTCTTCTATTCAATGTTCTAGAGCACCTGTTCGCAATGCGAATCAAGGACAGTGACCTTGCTTTCTTTTCTGCAATTTCTAATGATTTTCTCGCTCCTGAACTATTATGCATAATAAAATTTACTTCTGCTTCAAGTGCCTCTGCCTTAGCCAGATAGCCGAGCCTTGCCGTTTCGGACGCAGCCTGCCGGACGAGTGCAGCCCGTGTTATTGCCTGTTCCGGCGCACCTGCTAGAAGACATGTTTCAGCAAACCAAAGATGTACCTGACTAATATAGGCATTGACCCGCTCCTGTTCGGCAATTGCCAACCCCCGCCGAAAGAGTGCAAGGCCTTCGTTGACCCTACCAGTTAGAGCATTTGCGTAGGCTACAGCTCCCATCAGAAATGGCTTATGCAGCTTTGAATGTATCGATTCGCAAAGCTCAAGTGCCGATTCAAGGTATGTCATTGACTTGCTTGGGTGCCCCAATAATAAATAAGCCCACCCTATGTGCTCGTAGGCATAGAGCCGAGAAAAATTGTGATTGCTTGCATCTGCAGCATCAACAGCATCAATGGCCATGCTGATCGCTTCGCTCTCGAAATTAATTTCAGCACAGTTTCTCGCAAGGTTGGCGCAAATTCCAACCTTTGCAACAACGGCAAGTCCAAATCTTTCATGAAGACACTTGTCAGGCAGCATTTTGTGGGCGGATCGAAGCAGATTCCGACCTTCTAAATAGCAGCCTTTTTCTGCCAATATACCACCTAGACGTCCGAGAAGCTGTATCTGTGTCTTACGGTCAAAGCTCCCGTCATTGGCTGCCAGTCCTTCGCGGCTGTATTGAACAGCTTTATCTATATTGCCGTTTGACCACTCTACTGCAGCAAGCATGGACGACGCCCGCGCATAGCGTCGCGGATCTCTAACATTAAGAGACAAGTTGCGAGATTCGGTAAGAAGTTGACCCGTATCCGTAAAGCCACGTGGCATCCGTGCACGTGACAAAGAAATAGAAGTATCAATCCGCCGCAGTCGATTGCGCGGCGTGTCCGGGCAGCGGTCAAGCGCAGTCAACGCGTTCCGGTAATGCCGGCTCGCGTCCTCCAACCGGGAGCGCAGTTCCGCCCGCACGCCTGCACGCCGGCCGAACAGGTGCGCGGCCTGCCAGTTTTCCGCCTTGAAGGCATGGTGGGCCAGCAGGTCCAGGCGGTTGGGCAGGTCGGCGTCGCGGCGGTGGCGTAGCGCCTCCAGCACGCGGGCATGCAGCGCCCGGCGGTCGGACTTCGTCAGGGTGGCGTAGGCGACCTCCTGGATCAGCGCATGCTTGAAGGAATATTCCAGGTTGGGCAGCAGGCGGGTGCGCAGCACGAAGCCGGCGCGCTCCAGATAGGCCAGATAGTCGGACAGGATCGGCATGGACAGGCCGGTCAGAGCCTGCAGAAGCCCGACGTCGAATGTGTTGCCGATCACGGCGGCATTCATCAGCAGCCGGCGCCGCTCCAGCGTCATCAGGTCCATGCGCTCGGCCAACAGCGCGTGCAGCGTACGCGGCAGCTTGTCGACCACCAGTGGGTCGATCAGCCGGTAGGAGCCCGGCGCGCCTTCGATGGCGTTGGATGTCTCCAGCGTGCGCAGAACCTCTTCCAGATAAAGCGGAACGCCCTGACAGCGGGTGGCGACCTGGGCCTTCAACTCCACCAGCGACCAGTCCGGTCCCAGCCAGTGGGCCAGGAAACTCTGCACCTGATCCGGCGACAGCATGCCCAATTCCATGCGCCGGCCGCCCGGCCGGCCGTTCCAGCCCTGTTCCCGAGATTCCGGTCCAAGCGGCGGCGGTCGCCGGGTTGCGAGCAGCAGCAGGCGCGATCCGGATCCCGGCATCGCTTCCGCCAGCCGATCCAGAAGCCGCACCATCACCGGCCGCGCCCAATGGGCATCCTCGACCAGGACCAGCAACGGCCGGCCCACGATCCCCTCGATCGCCTCGCCGTCGGTCTCGGCACCATCATGCGATGGGACCGGCGCCGCCAGTTCAAGCGTCGCCCCCACCAGCCCTTCGATGCCCAGCGACAGGCGCTGCGACGCATCGAGGCCGCTCCACAGCGGGTCGAGCCCCGGCAGGCCGAACAGCGCCCGCACGGCATCGCCAGCCAGCGAACCGGACCGGCGGCCTGCGGCCTCGCACACCCAGCCGACGCCCTCCTCGCTGGCGCGGCCGGCCACCTGTTCCGCCAGGCTCAGCGCCACCGCCTCGAGGTCGTCAGGATCGGCCAGTCGGCGGATCGGCATCTGCGGCCATTGCAGCAGGGTCCAGCGCCGGCTGCGCGGGTCGCGCAGAAACTCTCCCACCAGCCGCGACTTGCCGATTCCCGCTTCTCCCTGCAGCAGGAGTTGGGCCGGCGCCCCGGCCTCCACCGAATCGGTGATAGCGAACAGCGTCGCCACCTCTTGCTCGCGGCCGACATAGGGGGCGTCGGTGGCGGATAGCAGGTCGGTGGCGGTGCGGCGGACGGCGCGGGCTCCGTCGAGCAGGAAGGCCGGCATCGGCTCCACCTCGTCGGACAAACGCAGGCTTCCCATCGGGCGCGCCGTCACGCCGACCGGGATCAGGTCCAGCGTGTCGCGGCTGAGCTGCGCGGTGTCGGAGGCGGCACGCTGCTGCAGCTTGGCGGCCATATGCACGCATTCACCAATGGCACGGTAATCGGACCACAGGCCGTTGGTCACCACATGGGTCACGGCGTCGCCGGAACTGATGCCGATGCGGATCTGGAAAAGCGGCTTTCCATGTTCGTCACGGGTGGCGCTGAGGATGTCCTGGGCAGCCAGACAGGCGCGTAGGGCGTGGTCTTCCTTGGCGCCGGGGGCGCCGAAGGTCGCCAGGAAGCCGTCGCCCAGCATCTGCGTCACCGTGCCTGCGAAACGCGGAACCGCCTCCGTCACGCGATCCAGAATGGAGAGGAGCAGGTCGTCCGCATCCTCCGGATCACGGCCGGCCACGATGGCGGAGGAGCGGACGATGTCGACGAACATCGCCGTTACCACCTTGCGCTCGCGCGGCTTTTCGCCCGGCAGGCGCGATGCCTCCTGCCAAGGACGGCCTTCGTCCGTCGCTGTGCCCAACATGGTGTCCGCCATGTCCGCCCCCTTTGCGGAATTCGCGTTGGCATATTAGAGCATGCAATTCGAATTTTGCGAACATCCGAGCGATGTATCGCCCTAAGATTTTCGCGCAGGCGGAAACCAACATATCGGTGTATGTAATTTGGAGCAAAAAGAAAGCGCCGCGACTTGCGCGGCGCCTTGATTGTTACTTGTGATGAATATCCGCTCTGCCTGACTCGGCCGCAGTTGACGCTGGCCGGGGCAAACCCGGCTCAGCGGCGGACGGCGATATTCTCCACCTGGGACACGTCGCGCACGGCGCCGCGGTCGGCACTGGTCGTCAGGGCGGCATAGGCGCGGAGCGCCGGGGAAACCACGCGGTCGCGGCTGGCCGGCTTCCAGGCATCCACACCCTTGGCGTTCATCGCGTCGCGGCGGCGCTGCATTTCCTGGTCGTCGACGGCGAGACGGATGATGCGGTTGGGGATGTCGATCTCGATGCGGTCGCCGTCCTGCACCAGACCGATGGCGCC
Organism: uncultured Azospirillum sp.; assembly: GCA_965650625.1. Taxonomy (GTDB): domain Bacteria; phylum Pseudomonadota; class Alphaproteobacteria; order Azospirillales; family Azospirillaceae; genus Azospirillum. The sequence goes on from CBFGPE010000090.1 coordinate 19,244, forward strand.
GCCTTGCGCTGCTTCCGGCGAGACATGGCCGATCGACAGGCCCGAGGTGCCGCCGGAGAAACGGCCGTCGGTGACCAGAGCGCAGGCCTTGCCCAGCCCCTTCGACTTCAGGTAGCTGGTCGGGTACAGCATTTCCTGCATGCCGGGGCCGCCGCGCGGACCCTCGTAGCGGATGACCACCACCTCGCCCGCCTTGACCACGTCGCCCAGGATGCCTGCGACGGCGTCGTCCTGGCTCTCGAAAACACGGGCCGGCCCGGCGAAGACGAGGTTGGAGGCGTCGACGCCTGCCGTCTTCACGATGCAGCCGTTCTCCGCGATGTTGCCGTACAGCACGGCGAGGCCACCATCCTGGCTGAAGGCGTTCTCGGCCTTGCGGATCACGCCCTTTTCGCGGTCGAGGTCCAGTTCCGGCCAGCGGCGCTCCTGGCTGAAGGGCACGACAGTCGGGATGCCGCCGGGCGCGGCCCGGTACAGGGTGTGGACGGACTGGTCCTGGGTGCGCATCACGTCCCAACGATCCAGCGCGTCACCCAGCGTCGGGGCATGAACGGTCGGCGCCTCGCGGTTCAGCAGGCCGGCGCGGTCGAGTTCGCCCAAGATGCCGAAGATGCCGCCGGCGCGGTGCACGTCCTCGATGTGGACGTCGGACACCGCCGGGGCGACCTTGCAGACGTTGGGGACGCGGCGCGACAGCCGGTCGATGTCCGCCATGGTGAAGTCGATGCCGCCTTCCTGCGCCGCGGCCAGGATGTGCAGGACGGTGTTGGTCGAACCGCCCATGGCGATGTCGAGCGTCATAGCATTCTCGAAGGCCGCCTTGGTGGCGATGCCGCGCGGCAGGGCGGTGGCGTCCTCCTCCTGGTACCAGCGGCGGCAGAGATCGACGGCAAGGCGGCCGGCGGCGAGGAACAGCTCCTTGCGGTCGGCGTGGGTCGCCAGGATGGTGCCGTTGCCGGGCAGCGACAGGCCCAGCGCCTCGGTCAGGCAATTCATCGAGTTGGCGGTGAACATGCCGGAGCAGGAGCCGCAGGTCGGGCAGGAGCCGCGCTCCATCTCCGCCGCCTCTTCATCGGAGACGGTCGGGTCGGCGGCGGCGACCATGGCGTCGATCAGGTCGACCGACTTGACCTTGCCGCGCCACTTGACCTTGCCGGCCTCCATCGGGCCGCCGGAGACGAAGACCGCCGGGATGTTCAGGCGCATCGCGGCCATCAGCATGCCGGGCGTGATCTTGTCGCAGTTGGAGATGCAGACCAGCGCGTCGGCGCAGTGCGCGTTCGCCATGTACTCCACCGCGTCGGCGATCAACTCGCGCGAGGGCAGGCTGTACAGCATGCCGCCATGACCCATGGCGATGCCGTCGTCCACCGCGATGGTGTTGAACTCCTTCGCCACGCCGCCGGCCTTCTCGATCTCGCGCGCGACCAGCTGGCCCAGATCCTTCAGGTGGACGTGTCCGGGTACGAACTGGGTGAAGGAGTTGGCGATCGCGATGATCGGCTTGCCGAAATCGCCGTCCTTCATGCCGGTCGCCCGCCACAGGCCGCGCGCGCCCGCCATGTTGCGGCCGTGGGTGGAGGTGCGGGAACGGTAGTGCGGCATGGATCGGTCCTCAGCTGGTCGATTCGGGCGAGTTGGCGAAAGGAATGGAACGAAACGGGTGGGCACCTTAGCAATCTCCTGTCGCGGACGCCAGAGGCGCGATCCCGTCTGAGGGGCCGGAGGCGCGACGTCGGCGTGGCCCTGCCATGCACGCCGCGAGGATTGCCGATGATAAGCAGGCTTATTAACTCCTGGACACCGATAAGCAAGCTTATGATGTGCCGATGTCCTCCGCTGCCGATCCCCGCTCTGCAAACCCCCATTCGATGAGCCCCCATTCGATGACTTTGGGAGCCGTCCTGACCGACACGGCGCGCATGATGCGCGTCCGCTTCGACCAGCGCGCCCGCCATCTCGGCCTGACCCGCGCGCAATGGTCGGTAATCGCCACGCTGGCGCGGAACGAGGGGATCAAGCAGGCGACGCTGGCCGATCTGCTGGAAATCGAGCCGATCACGCTCTGCCGGCAGATCGACCGCATGGAGGAGGGCGGCTGGATCGAACGCCGTGCCGATCCGACAGACCGGCGCGCCCGCCTGCCCCACCTGACGCCGAAGGCGCATGCGGTGCTGGAGCAGGGCCGGGCGCTCGCCACCGGGATTTATGCGGAGGCGCTGGCCGGACTGCCGTCCGATGCCGAGGCCAAGCTGGTCGAGATGCTGGCCCACATGCGGGCCAACCTGTCCGACCGCAGGGCCGAGCCGCCCGAGAAGGCGACTGCCGAGAAGATCGCCGCCAAAGCCTGACGCCAATCGTTTTTCCTTCGGGACCTGACCGCAATGACCGCCGTGACCGACCGCGATACCGAAACCCGTCCTGTCGCTCAACCGGCCGCCAAACCTGTCCGCCGGACGCGCTGGCGCCGCTGGATTCTGATGGCCGCCCTGCCGCTGCTGGTGGCGGTCGGCGGCGGTTATGAGTATATCGTCGGCGGGCGCTATGTCTCGACCGACAACGCCTATGTCCAGCAGGACAAGGTGACGATCAGCCCGGATATTTCCGGCCGAATCGTCGAGGTGGCGGTGCGCGAGAACCAGCCGGTCCATCGTGGCGACCTGCTGTTCCGCATCGATGACGAGCCTTACCGGCTGGCCCTCCAGCAGGCGGACGCGGCGCTCGCATCCGCACGGCTGAAGGTGGAGCAGTTGCGCGCCGACCTGGGCGAGGCGCAGGCCAAGCAGGCCGCGGCGGAGGAGAAGGTCGCCTTCGAGCAGCGCGAGTTCCAGCGCCAGCAGGACCTGCTGAAGACCGGCGTCGCTGCGCGTGCGACCTATGATTCCGTGCGCCACGACTTGATGGCGGCGCAGCAGGATCTGAACACGGAAAAGCAGGCGGTGATCAGCGCCCGTGCCGCGCTGGGCGGCGATCCCGACATCCCCACCGACCGTCACCCCATGGTGCTGGAGGCGCTGGCGAAAAAGGCGACGGCGCAACGCGACCTGGACCATACGGTGGTGACGGCGCCGGCCGACGGCGTGGTCAGCCAGACCGACCGGCTGCTGGTCGGGCAATACGCCTCGGTCGGGCTGTCGGCGGTCAGCCTAGTGATGAGCGGGTCGAGCTGGGTCGAGGCCAACTTCAAGGAAACCGACCTGACCCACATGGCGGTCGGCCAGACCGCGACCGTGGTGCTGGACGCCTATTCCGGCCGCACCCTGACCGCCCATGTCGAGAGCATCGGCGCCGGCACCGGATCGGAGTTCTCGGTCCTGCCCGCCCAGAATGCCACCGGCAACTGGGTCAAGGTCGTGCAGCGCGTGCCGGTCCGTCTGCGCATCGACGGGACGGATGGCGATCAGTCGGGGGCTGCCGGCGTGCCGCTGCGCACCGGCCTCAGCGCCGATGTGGAGGTCGACACCCATTACAGCCGGCCGCTGCCGGGCGTGATCGGCAGCGCGGTCGCGGCGATCCGGTAAGGCGCTCCATCCATGGCTGTCCCCCAATCCGCTGCCGCCCCGCATGAGGTGAAGCATCGCGGCATGATCACCGTGTCGATCATGCTCGCCACCATCATGCAGGTGCTGGACACCACCATCGCCAACGTAGCCCTGCCCAGCATGCAGGGCAGTCTGGGGGCGGCGCAGGACACCATCACCTGGGTGCTGACCTCCTACATCGTTGCGGCTGCCATCGCCACGCCGGCCACCGGCTGGATGGCCGACCGGTTCGGGCGCAAGCGGCTGTTCCTGATCGCGGTGGCGGGCTTCACCGCGGCGTCGGTGCTGTGCGGGCTGGCGGGCAGCCTGACGCAGATGGTCGCCTTCCGGCTGGTGCAGGGCATCTTCGGTGCGGCGCTGGTGCCACTGTCGCAATCGGTGCTGCTGGATATCAACCCCAAGGAGCGGCACGGGCAGGCGATGGCGCTGTGGGGCGCCGGCATCATGGTTGGCCCCATCGCCGGGCCGACGCTGGGTGGTTGGCTGACGGATAGCTTCAGCTGGCGCTGGGTCTTCTACATCAACCTGCCGGTCGGGCTGCTGGCCTTCTTCGGCATGTTGGTCTTCCTGCACGAGACCAAGGGCCGGCAGCGCGGCTTCGATTTCTTCGGCTTCGCCATGCTGGGGTTGGCGGTCGGCGCCTTCCAGATGCTGCTGGACCGCGGCGAGCAGTTGGACTGGTTCGGCGCAACCGAGATCTGGATCGAGACGGCGCTGGCCGCCTGCGCCTTCTGGATCTTCGCCGTCCACATCGCCACCGCCCACGGCAACACGAAGACCGAGCCCTTCATCGACCTGGCACTGCTGCGCGACCGCAACTTCGTCACCGGCCTGATCCTGATCTTCGTGATCGGCGTGATCCTGCTGGCGACGATGGCGCTGCTGCCGCCGATGTTGCAGAACCTGCTGGGCTACCCGACGGTCACCACCGGACTGGTGCTGGCGCCACGCGGCGTCGGCACGATGATCTCGATGCTGGCGGTGGGACGGCTGGTGCGCAAGGTGGACGCGCGGCTGCTGATCCTGGCCGGCGTGCTGCTGACCAGCTGGTCGCTGTGGTACATGACCGGCTTCACCATCGTGATGGACCGCAACCCGATCATCGTCAGCGGCGTGGTGCAGGGGCTGGGTTTGGGGCTGGTGTTCGTGCCGCTCAGCACCATCGCCTTCGGCACGCTGGAGCCGCGGCTGCGCACCGACGCCGCCAGCCTGTTCAGCCTGGTCCGCAACCTGGGCAGCAGCGTCGGCATCTCGGTGGTGATGACCTTGCTGTCGCAGAACACCCAGGTCAACCATGCCAGCCTGTCCGCACACCTGACGCCGTTCTCCCAGGCGATGACGGAGCAGGTCACCGCCGCGCCCGAGGCGTTGGCGATGCTGAACGCCCAGGTCACGCAGCAGGCGGCGATGATCGCCTACATCGACGACTTCAAGCTGATGATGTACGTCGCGCTGCTGGTGATTCCGATGCTGCTGCTGCTCCGGCGGCCGAAGCCGGGGGCTCCGGCGCCGGAGGAAGCAGCGGTGATGGAGTAGGGTACGGCTGCATTCAGATGGCCCGATCAGGCGGCCATGCGCGACATCGAGCGGCAGCTTTCGGCGCAGCGGCGGCACATCTCGGCGCACCGCTTCATCATCGGGTCGTCGGCCATGCTGTCGCAGTCGTCGGCGCAGGCCGCGCAGATCTCGGCACAGGCGCCGCAGGTCAGGTGATGGAAGCGGGAACCGCGGATCATGAAATCCGCGCTGGTGCGGCAGATGTCGACACAGTCCAGCAGCAGGCGGATATGCCCGGCCTCTGCATGCGCACCGCCCTTGGTCAGGCAATGCGCGACGGTTTCCAGGCAGATCGTGTGGCAGTCGGTGCAGTTGCGGATGCAGTCGTCCATCGACGGCGTGCCGGCCATGACAGGTCCTCCGGAGAAGATTGCAGGATAGACCTGACAACCGGCTCCGGGGCCGCAGGGTTCCGCCGGTGGGGGGAGGGGCGACCTGGGGTCAGTTGGCCGTTGCGTTCTTGCCGCCGTCCTTTTTCGGGCTGCGCGGAGACTTGGCGGGGGTCGCCTTGGCAGCGGCCTTTCCGGCCTCGGCCTTGGGGGCATCTTCTGCCTTCGCCTTAGGGGCGGCCGGCTTGGCCTTCGCCGGCTTGGCGGGGGCGGATTTGGCGCTCTCTGCCGGGGTGCTCGCGACTTCGGACAGGGATTCGGCGGCGGCACGGGTGCTCTTGCCGGCGGCCTTGGAGGTGGCCTTGGAGATAGGGGGCTTCTTGCGCGATCCGGCGGCCTTTTCCGTCGGCTCCAGCGCGCCGGCGCCGCGGATTTCCGCTTCCGCCTGGGTCCAATGGTCGGAGTCGCGGCCGTGCGGGCGGCCCTCGCTTTCCCACAACTCGTGGGCGCGGCGTCGGATACGCTCCAGGATGTCGTCGGTATCGGCCATCGAGTTCCCCATGTGTCTGTCTGGCATGTGCCTGTCCGGCGCGTCTGCCATACCGTATTTTGTGGCAGTGACCCGCCAACGTTGCAAAGCCACTCGTGCGAGGCACCACGAAAGAGACGGAGACTCCCGACTCCGCCGTTTCATGAGGGCAACACCGCAGGATCGGACTGGTTCCCAATCGTTCGTTTCCGTGCCACAAGGCGCCCGCCGATCTGAACCGTGAGCGCAGCCCATCATGACGCCTGCACCCTCCGTCGCCCGTCCCTCCCTGCTCGACCGTGTCGCAGCGGCGCCCTGGTGGCTGCTGTGTCTGGGGCTGGCCGCGGCGATGGCGCTGTCGGTCCTGCTGGTCGGATTCCGGCTGCCTTACTGGGTCCATTCGGACCAGGATCTGGTGCTGGCCTATCATGGGCTGCTGTTCGGCGACGGGCTGCCGCAGGAGTATTTCGACCATCCCGGCTACGGCTATTTCCTGGTGATCGACGTCTGGTACCGGCTGCTGCATGCGGTCGGGTTGCTGCCGGTCGCCACCCTGTCGGCCTTGCCGCCGGGCAGCGACGTGGCGGCGACGCAGGCGGTTTGGCAGTCGTTGATCCAGGCCGGGCGGGCACTGTCGATCCTGCTGACCGCCGCCTTCGCCGTCAGCTATGCCACGCTGCTGCGCGGTCTGCTGGACGACCGGCGGGTGGCGCTGCTGGCGGGAGTTCTGCTGGCCTTCGGCGTCGGGCTGACGGCGCAGGGGCGGCAGATGCGCACCGACCTGCTGTCGGCCGGATTCGTCGTGCTGGGGCTGCTGCTGGTCCTGCGGGCGGTGCGGCCGGCCGAGGGCAGGCCGTGCGGCGGCGCGTCGCTGCTGCAACTGGCACTGGGCGGGCTGCTGGTCGGTCTGGCCATGGTGACCAAGGTGCAGGCGGTGTTCCTGGCGATGGGGCTGCCGGTGGCGGCGATCCTGTTCGGACGACGGCCGGAGCGTGCTCCTTCCAATGGCTGGGGCGTGGCGGCTGTGGTCGGGCTGCTGGCGGCCGCGGCGGCGGTGCCGGCCTTCGGGCTGATCCAGGCGGGGTTGGGCGGCTGGGGGCGGGCGGTCTATCCCTACACCCCCGTCGGCGGCGGGCTGTCGGGCGGCGGCTATCAGAGCATCGTCGCCGGCTGGGTTCTGGTCGGCATCCTGGTCCATGCGGTGGTCCACCGGGTGCCGGCGGCCCGCGCGGTGGCCGGGGCGGCGGCGGTGCTGCTGGGGCTGGCTGTGGGATTGCTGGCGCTCGACATCCGCTGGATCGAGCAGAACGCCATTGCCGTGGCGAACTTCGTCGAGCACATGTTCGTCTTCTCCTCCTGGCGGCACGGGGCGGAACTGCAGGGGCAGGGCAACGTGGTGGGGCAGGGGACGCTGGCGTTGCTGCTGGCCGGCATCGGCCGCACCCTGGCGATCCGCACCATTGTCCTGCACCCCGACAACATTCCGCAGACCATCGTCGTGGAGTGGTTCGCCCTTGCCGGGGCGGCGGTGCTGTGGCGGCGGGGGGAAAGGCTGGCCGCGGTGCAGGCGCTGTTCCTGCTGCTGGTCGCCTGGGGGCTGGAGGCGCTGTTCTCCTTGCGCGGGTTCCAGCGCGCCTATGCCGCCTACACCGACCCGCTGGCGATCCTGTCCGCCGCCTGGGTGCTGGCGCGGATGCCGGGGCTGCTGGACCGGACCAAGCCGCGGCGCTGGATCCTGGCAGGGGTGGCGCTGGTGGTGATTGCCGCCCATGCCTGGCCGATCATCGAGACCCGCAAGCTGCCGAACCCGGCCACCCATTGCGAGTGGATCCCGATCTACATGCCCAAGGTGGCGCCGTTTCCCTTCTGCCGTTAGGAGCCTCCCAAGTTCCGGGCGCGGTCCAGCGCCTCGACCACGCCGGCGCTGTCGATGTCGGCGAAGTCGGGGCGGTGGTGGATCAGCACGCGCGGGCCGGTGCTGTGGATCGGGTCGGAGGCGTCGGAGAACACCACCACGGTGGGGCAGCCGACCGCGGCGATCAGGTGGGTTGGGCCGGTGTCGTTGCCGACCGCTCCCCAGGCCCGGCGCGCCAGCCCGCCCAATTCCGGCACGCTGGTGCGGTCGGTGAGGTCGACCGCCTGCGGGCAATACTCGGCGATGCCGCGGGCGAGGTCGCTCTCGATGCCCGTACCGATCACCGCCGGCACGATGCCGCGCCCGGCCAGAGCCGCCGCCACCTCGGCATAGCGGCGCACCGGCCAGCGCTTGTCCGGCCGTCCGGGGGAGGAGCCGGGGACCAGCAGCGCGAACCGCTCCGGCAGACCGAACTTGGAGATGTCGGCGTCGAGCCAGGACAGGTCGGGCGTCTCGTCCGGCACGATGCCGAAGGGAGCCAACTGGCGGACGTAGCGGTCGCGCACCGGAACCTTGCGCCGGCCCTCGTAGCGGTCGGGATGGGAGGCGCCGTGCGCGGTGCCCGACCATTCCGGCCAGGGGCCGGGGAACAGCAGCCGGTGATAGAGGTCGGTGCGCGTCTGCGCCTGGAGATCGTACACGCGGTCGAACCGGTGGGCGCGCAGCGTCTTGCGGATCGCCAGATAGGCCGACAGAGACCGCTCGCGCGGGTCCTCCAGCACCTCGTCGAACAGGTCGCTCATGCGGGCGAGCGGGGCGAGGGAGGGCAGGGTCAGCAGCGTTATCCGGTCGCCGGCATGGTGGCGGCGGATGGCGGCGAAGGTCGTCTGGGCCAGGAAGAAGTCGCCGAAGGCGCCCAGCTTGATGACCAGGATGCGGAGCGGGCGCTTGCTCATCGATTCTTGTCCCCGATACGGGCCCCGATACGGGTTGCCAGCCGCAGCATCAGCGCGGCGGAAAGGAAGCCTGCCATCCACCAGGGCTGCCAGATGCCGTAGGCGGTGCTGCCCATCGCCATCGCCGTGGCGAACAGGGCGAGCGCGAAGGGCTGGTCGCGCCGCTCCAGCCCGCAGGTGGCGGCCAGCAGCATCAGCATGACGGCCAGCGCCAGGGCCGCCCCGACCGCCCCAGTCTCCAGCCAGACCTGAAGGAAGGCGTTGTGGGGATGCAGCGGCAGCAGGCTGTCGCCGATCGGCGAGAAGTCCGACACCGCCCCTTCCGGCGGCAGGGAGCGCGAGGCGTCGATGCCCTGGCCGAACACCGGCGTGCGCAGCGCACGGTCCGCGGCATGGCCCCAGATCTCGACCCGGTGCTGGGCGGAGCGGAACAGCAGCGGCGAATGGGCGAGGTCGAGCGGGCCGGAGAACAGCAGGGCGGCGGGCAGCACCAGCAGGAAGGCGGCGGTCACCGCGGCGGCGAACAGCCGGCGGGTCCAATCGGCCGACGCACGGGCGGCGGCCAGCGTGACCAGTCCGGCGGCGATGCCCAGCATGGCCGAACGGCTGGTCAGCGGCAGGCAGGCCAGCGCATAGCCCACCGGCACCAGCAGGGCCAGCGTCCGCCGCCCGAAGCGGTCCACCGCCAGGGCGGCCGGCCAGACCAGCAGGCAGAGCAGCGCCGCCGTCCGCTTCGGTACATTGCCGTTCAGCAGGTTGGGCAGCTGGTCGTCGGGCACGCTGTTCCACCAGCGGTTCAGCGGGAAGTCGAGCGCCGCCTCCACCGCGAACAGCAGCCCGCCGGCCAGTCCGCCGGCCAGGAACAGCCCGCCCAGCCGCCGCGCCTCTGCCGCCGGCAGCCCGGCGATCCAGGCACCGCCCGCCAGCGCGCCGAGCGCGATGTAGCCGATCTCCAGCACCGTCTCCAGCGCACGGTCCGATGGGCTCCACAAGCTGGAGACCAGGGCCAGGACCAGGAAGGCCGTCACCGCGGCGACCGCCGGCGTCAGCCGCAGGATGCGCCCGAAGGCTCCACGCCGGGCCAGCCCGGTCAGCGACAGTACAAGGACCAGAATGGCCCAGACCGGCAACCCACGCGGGGCGAGTGCGGCCAGTGGCCCCAGCATCAGGGCGGCGGCCCCGGCCAAACCCCGCAACGCGGCATCGACCCCGCTGCCGGACGGGGGCGGGGCGGGAGACGGGGAGGCGGGGCGTGACGCGGTGACGTCCAGGGACTCGACGGGCATGAACTCGACGCGGATCAGCGGAAACCGGCGGGGACTTAACCGCACTCCCGCCGCGAAAGCAACGGCGCGCGGTCGACGGCGAGGGGAGGCCGGGCTGGAGGTTTGGAACAGTGTGAAACAGGGCTGCGGGCACTGTTCCATTGTTTCATTCGGCGGTGGGGTGGTCGGCGGACGGTGCCGGATGGGACGTTTGAAACAGCATGAAACAGGAATCCGGGGGCTGTTCCACTGTTTCATCGGGAGTGAAGCCATTGGTGGGGAAGGCAGAATGGGGAAGCGGTATCCGGCGGAGCATGGCGGTCCCTTTCTGGCGGGAGTGGGATGACATTCCTATCACGGATGCGAAGGGACAGGAAAAGGTGGGTGAAAATCGCGGTTGGGACGTGTCGCATGTAGCTCCCTCTCCCGGGGCGGGAGAGGGCGATGGTGGCGACCGCAGCCCATATTGTGTCCCGGATTGCCTTGTGGCGATGCTGACGGTTACGCTCTGTTCCATTCGTTCGAGGGAGGCGGCGATGGAACACAGCGAAGGGCAGGGGACGGACGGTTATCGGATCCGCGTGATGAGCCGGGCCGACCTCGATCTGGCTGTGGACTGGGCGCGGGCGGAAGGGTGGAACCCCGGCCTGCACGACGCCGGCGCCTTTCATGCGGTCGATCCGGCGGGTTTTCTGGTCGGGCTGCTGGACGGGCGGCTGGTGGCCTCTCTATCCGTCGTTCGCTATCCAGGGGGCCGCTATCCGGGCAATTTCGGCTTCCTCGGCTTCTACATCGTGCGGTCGGAGGTGCGCGGGCGGGGCTATGGCTGGCGGCTGTGGCAGGAGGGGCTGCGCCATCTGGAGGGCTGCACCGTCGGCCTCGACGGCGTGGTCGCCCAGCAGGAGAACTACCGCAAATCCGGCTTCGCCCTGTCCCACCGCAACATCCGCTTCGGCGGCAGCCTGCCGGACGGTGGCGCAAAGGGAGGGGCGGGCGGAACCACCCTGGTGGATGCGCGGACGGTGCCCTTCGACCGGTTGGCCGCCTTGGACGCCGGGCTGTTTCCGGCGCCGCGTCCCGGATTCCTCGCCAACTGGATTGCCCTGCCGGGCGCCACGGCGCTGGCGGCGGTGAGGGATGGCGCGGTGACCGGTTTCGGAGTGATCCGGCCCTGCCACAGCGGCTTCAAGATCGGCCCGCTCTATGCGGCGGATGGGGTGATCGCGCGGGATTTGGTGCTGGCGCTGGGACGGGCGGCCGGCGCCGGGCCGGTGTTCCTCGACGTGCCGGAGCCGAACGGGGAGGCGGTGCGGCTGGCGCAGGAGTTCGGGCTGACGCCGCAGTTCGAGACGGCGCGGATGTATCTGGGGCCGGCGCCGGCGACGGATCTGGGGCGGCTGTTCGGGGTCACGAGCTTCGAGTTGGGGTGAGTACCCCTAGCAACGAAGGAATTTCACCATCAAAAGATCGTCGATATAAACCCCATCCACCTTCAGCGCCCGCGGTTCCGTTCCGAATGCTTCGAAGCCCAGGCGTTGGTAAAAGCCGATGGCCCGCTCGTT
>CBFGPE010000091.1:0-30306 GCA_965650625.1 uncultured Azospirillum sp.
CGATCGACGGGCTGGGGGACGCGTGGCAGCGTGACCCGGCGGTCGCCACCCTGGTCCGACGCGCGTCCGACGACAGCGTCGACCCCACCGCCCTGGAACCGGAGGCCGAGGCGCTGGCCGGAACGGAGAAGCAGGGGGCATCGCCGGAACGCGACCATCGGATCGCCCTGGCTTTCGCCGGCACCTTCCAGACGCTGGACCGCCGGCGCAGCGCCGCCATCGCTTCCATCGAGCGCTATGCCCAGCACCAGCGGGCCTTGCGCGAGCGCATCGCCGCGGCCCTGCGCGACCTCGACGCCGCGTCGGGCGATCCGGCCCGGGCAAAGGAGATCAAGGATGCCATCGCCTGGGACCGCCGCATCCTCGACGACCGCCGGCGGGCGCAGGGTGCGGTGTGCGAGCAGCCGGCCCTGATCGAACAGCGGCTCGGCCAGATCGCCCGGATGCTGTCGGCGCTTCTGTCCTGAGCCCATCGCTCAGTTCGCCACCTTGGATATCGGCTGCGGTCCAGACCGGGGTTCGGGTTCAACGGTGATCAGATCGTGTGCCGCCGCCTTCCAGCCTTCGGTGCCGGCCGGATACCATTTGACCGCCTGATACCCCATGGCGACCGCGCGCTTGGCCGCATTCCAGCTCATCCAGCAATCCGGTTGGCAGAAGATCACCAGCGGCCGCTTACGGTCGCCGGCGGTCAGCCTCTCAAGGTTCGTGCGGAAATAGGCCTCCTGCTCCGCCGATGGCGCGCCATAGCCGACATTCGGCAGCCAATGCGCGCCGGGCAGGCTGCGATGCGGCGGCGGCACCCAGCGGCTGTCAGATGTCAGGCCTTCGGGCTTCGGCGGTGTCGGCAGAACGTCGATCAGGATGGCGCCGTCCTTCGCCAGCCGCTCGACCTCCGCCGGTCCCACCGTGTCGGCGCCGCGCAGACCGGGCGGGGTTGGAGCCCGGTAATCGGCCATGCGATAGCCGTCCGGCTCAGCCACCTCCGCCCGGATGGTGCCGTCGGCGTTGACGAGCGGGACATGATATTCGGTGAGGATGCGGTCGATGTCGCCCTGGCGGCGGACGATGAAGTCGTTCAACCAATGCCGCCAGTCCGGCTCGTCCGGGCGGATGCCCATGGAGATCATGTATTGGAAGGGCGTGGTTCCCGGCTCGTCCATCAGCGGCACGACCGCCATCGGTACCTGTTGCCGGGCGGCGAAATAGCCGGCGATCGGACCCCAGACGATGGCTGCGTCGGTGCGCGCCGCCGCAACGTCCTCCACCGCCCGCTGGGCCGGATGGTGGGCGCGCGTGTCGGTGTCGAGTTGGTAGGGCTCCAGGTTGGTCAGTCCATGGCGCAGCATCACGGTGGATGGCGGCGTGCGGGCGACGACGCCGATCCGCGCCCCCTGCAGGGACGGGTCGTCCAGGGAATTTGCGGTGATCCCGGAGTCCTTCCGGTAGACCAGCGCATAGGTGGACCGGTAATAGGGGTTGGTGTTCTGCATCAGCTCTTCGCCGACCGCGGTCCCCATCACCAGATCGCACTGGCGGGTGCGCAACGTGTTGCGGACGAAACCGATGGTCTGCGGCCACCATGTGAAGGCCAGCTTCACCTTCAGATCGTCGGCGATCAGTTGGGAAATCCGGTTCTCGAACCCCTCGCCACGATCATTTGAGAAGGGCAGCAGGTTGGCATCCGCGCAGACGCGCAGCACCTCGGTGGGGATGCCCTCCGCCGGCCCAGCCGCCTGGGCGGGCACAGCCGCCGCGCAGAGCGCGACGGCCAGCAGCAGGGCGTGGGGAGGAATGGCAGGCCGGCGCGTCATGCCGGACTCACGACGCCGACTTGATCCGCTCAGGCCGCCCACGGCCGAGCTTGTCGTCGGAACGGGCCTTGAGATAGCGGTAGATGTCGGCTAGGTTCAGCATCACGTTCGGGTCGGACCCGAAGGTCGGCATAACCTTGTCGCCGGTGGCGCCCATATTGGTGCGGCCGTTGGTCACCACGTCGGTGAACTGCCAATAGTCCATCCGCTTGAGCGAATCGACCAGCGCCGGCGCGAAGGACGAGCCGAGCCCGTCCGGTCCATGGCAGACATGGCAGGAGGAGGCATAGCGCCGATAGCCGTTGTAGGTCCCTTTATCCACCTTGCCGTCCTTGACCATGTAGAGCGGTATGCCCTGGTCATCCACGAGGTCTTCCGGATTGGCGGCCTTCGCCTCCTGAGTCGATTTTCCGTCCGGCGATGTCTGGCTCTGGGTTGGTTTCTGTGCGGCATCCTGCTGGCCGAACGCGGTACCGAGGGTCAGGGTCGCGGTGAACCCGACGGCGGCGCACAGCCCGATCAGGTATTTGGGCATCTTGCTCTTTCTCCCCACTGCCTTCATGCGTAGGCACCATCAGCTTGGAAAGGGCGGGCTCCGGCCCTCCAGGGAACCGGCGCCCGCCTGTGCATCACTGCCAGCTCATCACTGCCAGCTCATCACTGCCAGCTCATCACTGCCGGTACATCACTGGTTATCGGGCAGCGCGAAGACGGTCAGTGTGCCGCCCAGCTGGGTGTATTCGCCCAGCGCCTTGTGTGCGCCGACCGCGCCCAGGCCTTCCTGCTCGCCGGTCAGACCGGCGGCCAGCCCGATGCCTGCCCATCCGCCGACACCCGACAGCACGGCGATATACTGCTTGCCCTTGTGCATGTAGGTGTTGACGTTGCCGATGATGCCGGACGAGGTCTTGAAGTTGTACAGGTCCTTGCCGTCCTTCAGGTCGAACGCCTTCAGGTAGCCTTCCAGTGTCCCGTAGAAGCCGACGCCGCCCTTGGTCGACAGGGCGCCGCTCCACACCGCGAAGCGCTCGGGCTTCGACCAGACGATCTTGCCGGCCGCCGGATCCCAGGCGATGAAATTGCCCATGCCGCCATGCGAATTCGGAGCCGGATACATGCTGAGCGTCGCGCCGACATAGGGCTGGCCGGCCGAATACTCCACCTTGAACGGCTCGTAATCCATGCAGATGTGGTTGGTCGGCACATAGAGCAGGCCGCTGTCCGGCGAGTAGGTCGCCGGCTGCTGGTCCTTGGAACCCAGCGCCGCCGGGCAGATGCCGGTGGTGTTGTGATCCTCGCCCTGGGCGAAGGTGCTGTATTTGTCGTTCACCTTCGGCCGGCCGGTCTTCATGTCGATCTCGCTCGCCCAATTGACGGACGGATCGTATTTCTGCGCGACCAGCAGTTCGCCGTTGGTGCGGTCGATGGTGTAGGCAAAGCCGTTACGGTCGAAGTTGATCAGGGCCTTGCGCTTGGTTCCGCCGATGGTGACGTCGGCCAGGATGTTCTCGTTGACGCCGTCATAGTCCCATTCGTCGAAGGGCGTCTTCTGGAACACCCATTTCGCCTGACCGGTGTCGGCATCGCGGGCGAAGATGGTCATCGACCATTTGTTGTCACTCTTGGCCCGATCCTTGTCGACGGCGCGTTGCGTCGGGTTCCAGGTTCCCGGGTTGCCGGTGCCGTAATAGATCAGGTTCAGTTCGGGATCGTAGGTGTACCAACCCCAGGTGGTGCCGCCACCGATCTTCCACTGGTCCGCCGGCCAAGTCTTGATGCCCAGGTCCGGTTCGCCGATCGGCTTGCCGAGCATCATCGTCTTCTGCGGGTCGATCATCACGTCCTTGTCGGGACCGGTCGAATAGGCCCGCCACACCATCTTGCCGGTGTTGATGTCGTATGCCGTCAGATGGCCGCGCACGCCGAACTCGCCGCCGCTGATGCCGACATAGACCTTGTCCTTCACCACCAGCGGGGCGGCGGTCAGCGTCTCGCCCTTGGTGGCGTCGCCGTTCTTGGCCGACCACAGAACCTTGCCGGTTTCGGTGTCCAGCGCCACCAGCGTGTTGTCGGCCTGTCCCAGGAACAGCTTGTTGGCGGCCACCGCGACGCCGCGGGTGACGGTGTCGCAGCACATCACCGGGATGACCGAGGAATCCTGCTTGGGCTCATACTTCCACTTGATGCGGCCGTTGTCGTTGAGGTCGAGCGCATAGACGATGTTGGGGAACGGGGTGGAGATGTACATCGTGTCGCCGACGACGATGGGACCGCCTTCGTGACCGCGGAGCACGCCGGTGGAGAATTGCCACACCGGCCGCAGGTTCTTCACATTGTTGGGGGTGATCTGGTCGAGCGTGCTGTAGCGCTGGCCGGCATAGTTGCCGAGCTGCAGCGCCCAGTTGGCCGGATCCTTCTGGTTCTTCATGATGTCGTCGTTGGCGAAAGCGCCGGTGACGGCGACCGTGGCGGTGGCCGCCTGGATCGCGGCGGTGACGAGCAGACAGCGCACAAAGGGGTTCATGTGTTTCCTCCCGTTTTTTGGCGGTTGTCCCATGGACTGTGCGGCGGCAGGCGGCTGCTTCGGTAAAATGCGGTCTTTGAGAGGGCGTTCTCCCTCGACGTTCGATGCGTGACGTCAAACCGGGGCGTCGGGCTGAATGGGCTCCCGGCGTCCCGATTACACATTGCTTCGGCATCGCGGGTGCACCGGATCAAATTGCCGGTACACGGGCGTTGGCGGGGTTCTAAACTGCCCCGCACTATGTTGGTGAAACTGATATTCAGTGTGCTTAAACAAAGACAGGCTGTGAAGATTATTTTCCGCTGCCGTGCGAAAGTTTTTGGAAGAAGCGAAATAGTGGGTTGATTGAAATAAAAGGATTAATTCGAAAGATGACATGCGGTGAAGCTGCGGCTCCGAAGTTCAGGCCTGTTCGGCCGGGCCGCCTCTTCGCGCCCAGAAGCCGCGCCCAGGATCGTAGGCGAGAACCGCGGCTCCCAGGAACAGCGCCAGACAGCCGGTCACCCAAAGCAGTGCCGTCACGTCGACTCGGAGATACAGACTGAAGCGGATCAGTTCCACCGCCTGCGTGAAGGGATTCCAGGCGGCGATCTGGTACAGCGTCGGGCTGCCCTCCCTGATGCGCCAGAGCGGATAGAGGGCGGAAGAGGCGAAGAACATCGGGAAGATCACGAAGTTCATCACCCCGGCGAAATTCTCCAGCTGCTTGACGAAGGACGACAGCAGCAGGCCGAGCGCCCCCAGCATCAGCCCGCTGAGCAGCAATGCCGGGAGCGCCGCGAGATAGCCCAGCGGCGGCGGCTCCACCCCCCACAGCCATGCGATGCCGAGAAACACATAGACCTGCGCGATCGACACGGCGACGCCGGCCAGAAGCTTGGCGACCAGCAGGTACCAGCGCGGAAGCGGACTGACCAGCAGCGTCCGCATGCTCCCCATCTCGCGGTCGTAGACCATCGAAAGGGAGTTCTGCATGCCGTTGAACAGCTGGATCATCGCGACCAGGCCGGGCACGACATATTCGTCGTAGAGGATGTAGGTCTCGTAAGGCGGGATGATCGACACACCCAGCACGGCGCGGAAGCCGACGGCGAAGATCGCCAGCCAGACCAGCGGCCGAACCAGTGCGGCGAAGAAGCGTTCGCGCTGGTGCAGGAAGCGCAGCCCCTCGCGCATGATGATGCTGCGCAGGCAGTACCAGTAGGTGGCGGCGCTCATGGCCGGCGCTCCCCGGTCGTCAAGGCGGCGAAGGCGATGGGCAGAGTGGCGGCGCCCGACTCGGCGCAGACCGCGCGTACGCTGCCGGACGCGCGCAGCCGCCCCTGATGCAGGATGACGACGGAATCCTCGTCCCTCGCCTCGTCCAGCAGGTGGGTGGCCCACAGGACCGCCAGCCCTTGCTCACGGCAGAGCGCACGGACATGGCCAAGGATCTGGCGGCGCGATTCGGTGTCCAGCCCGACCGTCGGCTCGTCGAGCAACAGCAGGTTCGGCCGGTGCACAAGGGCGCGGGCGATCTCCACCCGCCGCCGCTGACCGCCGGACAATGCCCGGACCTTGTCGTCGGCGCGCTCCGCCAATCCGATGCGGGCCAGTTCCTCCCGCGCACGGGCTTCGCAGTCGGACGGCGCCATTCCGTGCAGGCCGCCATGGTAGCGAAGGTTCTGACGGACGGTCAGGTCGAGGTCGAGCGTCGGCTGCTGGAACACCACGCCGATCCGCTCCAGCGCACGGGTCGGCTGACGCCGCAGGTCAAAGCCGAAGATCCGGATGGCGCCGGTGCGGTTGGAATAGAGCCGGGTGATCAGGGAGAACAGCGTGGTCTTTCCCGCCCCGTTCAGACCGAGCAGCATGGTGAAGCCGCCCGGCGGCACGGCGAAGGACACATGGTCCAGCGCCATACGCTTGCCGAAACTGTGGCTCAGCTCCTCGACGGCCAGGGCGGGAGGGCCGTGGATCGCGGGAATCGACGGAGGGTCCGCAGGCATCGCGGCTTCATACATCCAGTCTTCCCCCAGGCGGGTGCCTGTCCCCCGCCCCAGCAATGGTCCCTGGGCGACATCGGGCAGACGGCACGGGCCGTTGTTCGGAAGGGTCATTGCAAAGGTGGCTGCTGCGCATGATTGTTGGGATTGCGAATGAATGTTCAAGATGCTTTTACACGTGGAGCAAAGCTTGATCGCGACGGCAGTCCCGGAATTCGTGGTGGTGGCGCTGTCGGCGCGGGCGCTGGTTACCAGCGCCTGCCGCGACGGACGGAGCGTCGCCGCCCTGGACCTGTTCGCCGACGCCGACACAGCCACCATGGCCGATCCTTGCCTGACCCTGCCGTCACGGCAGCTGCGCATTCCCGCCGCGGCATTGCGGCGGGCGTTGGCCGCGCCGGTTCTGTCACGGCTGCCGCTCGTCTATGGCGCCGGGTTCGAGGATCGGCCCGAACTGTTGAGGGAACTTGCGCGCGGCCGGCCGGTGATCGGCAATCGGGCGGAGACCGTGGCGCTGTTGAAGGATCCGTTCGCTTTCGCAGACCTGCTGGCCCAACTCGGCATTCCGCATCCGGAGGTCGCTACGTCGCTGCCGGCCGATGCCGGGGGCTGGCTGATGAAGCGTGCCGGGGCCAGCGGCGGCGCTCACATCCGGCCGGCCTCCTCACGATTGTCGGCCGGCCATTATGTCCAGCGCCACATGGCCGGGCGTCCGGTGTCCCTGCTGTTCCTGGCCGATGGCCGATGCGTGCTGCCCGTGGGTTTCAGCCGGCAATGGGTGGCACCGGCTCCTGGCCAACCCTACCGCTATGGCGGTGCGGTGGGTCCGATGCCGGCTTTCGGCGGCAACGCCGCTGCGATGACTGCGGCGATGATCGATGCGGTGTCGCGGATCGCCGCCGCGGTGGGGCTGGTCGGGCTCAACAGCGCCGATTTCCTGGTGGGACCGGCCGGATGGTGCCTGCTGGAAATCAATCCGCGGCCGGGGGCGACGCTCGACCTCTTCGACCGGCCGCCGATGCCCAGCCTGTTCGGCCTGCATCTGGCCGCCTGTGCCGGGAGTCTGCCCGCCAAGCTGCCGCCGCTCACCGGTTGTCGCGCCGTCATGGTCGTTTACTGCGCCGTGCCAACCCTGTTGCAGGATGACTTGTGCTGGCCGGATTGGACGGCCGACCGTCCGCGCACTCCTGCGCGCGTTCCCGCCGGCGCTCCGCTCTGTACCGTGATTGCCGAAGCGGCCGGCATGACGGAAGCTCGCCGCCTTGCGGGCCAGCGTGCGCGTGAGCTGTATGTGCACCTTGCATTGGCGGAGGCGGCATGACCGGTGTGGTCGCTTTGTTCACCGACGGGGCCGACTGGCATGCGGCGCGGCTGGAGCGGGCGATCACAAGCCGGGGAGTCGAATGCCGGCGCGTCCCGCTGAACGGCTGCGGCTTTGCCGTCGGACGAACCGTGACGGGGCTTCTGCTGCCGGGGTTCGGCGATACGCTGCCGTCCGGGGCCTTCGTGCGGGTGGTCGGGCAGGGCAGCTTCGAACAGGTGACCTTGCGGCTGGGGGTGCTCCATGCGCTGGATCGCCTGGGGGTGCCGGTCTACAACACGGCGCGCGCCATCGAACGCTGTGTGGACAAGAGCACCACCAGCTTCCTGCTGGCCCATGCCGGCCTGCCGACGCCGCCGTCCGTGGCCGTCCAAACCACGGAAATGGCACGTGCTGCGGTGGCGGGCTCTCCTGACTGCGTGTTAAAGCCGCTGTTCGGCGCCCAGGGACGCGGCCTGCGCCGCCTCTCGCGGCCGGACGAGGTGCCGGAGTCCGAAGCCGTCGCCGGAGTCTATTACCTGCAGCCCTTCGTGCCGCCGCGCCGGGAGGGCGAATGGCAAGACTGCCGGGTCTTCGTGGTGGGCGGAGTCGCGGTGGCGGCGATGATCCGCCATGGCCGCAGCTGGATCACGAATGTCCATCAGGGTGCCAGCTGCGAGGCTTTGATCCCCGAAGGTGTCGTCGCCGATCTGGCGGTGCGGGCCGCCGCAGCGGTCGGCGCGGACTATGCCGGCGTCGACCTGATTCCCGCCCCCGGCGACGAAAACCGCTGGCTGGTGCTGGAGGTCAACTCGATGCCCGCTTGGCAGGGATTGCAGTCGGTCAGCAAAGTCGACATCGCCGATGCGCTTGCCGCCGATTTCCTTCGCCGCGTCGATGCCGCCGCCAAGGGAGGGCCACTATGACCACACGCATGCTCCGGCTCTATCCCGGCGCACCGGAGGAAATCACGCTTCCCGGCGCCTATCTCGCCCACCGCCTGCATGAGCGGGGAAGTGCTGCCGCCCCCTTCGTCTACGCCAGCTTCGTCGGCAGTCTGGACGGGCGCATCGCGCTGCGCGATCCCGTCACCGGGGAGAGCCGGTTGCCGGCCGGGCTGGTCAGTGGAAACGACTTCCGGCTGTTCCTCGAGCTTCAGGCGCAAGCGGATTGTCTCGTCACCCACGGCGGCTACCTGCGAGACCTCGCGGCGGGGCGGCTGGACGATGTTCTGCAGATCGGCACGCAGGAGGCGACGCGGGAGCTTGCCCAATGGCGCGCGGACAACGGCCTGCCGCCGCAGCCGGCGGTGGTCGTCGCCAGTGCCAGCCTGGAATTCCCGATGCCGGACTCGCCGGCACGCCATGGTCAGCGCGTGCTCATCGCCACCGGTGCCGGGGCGCCACCCGATCGGGTCGCCCACTGGCGTGCCGCCGGTTACGAGGTGCTGGTTGCAGGTGCGGGAATGTCGGTGGACGGTGGGGCATTGGTCAGCGAATTGGGCGGCATGGGCTTCCGCAGCCTCTACCTGCTGACGGGACCGCGGATGCTCGACACCATGTTGCGGGACGGCAGACTTTCGCGACTGTATCTCACCACCGTGCATCGCCTGCTCGGTGGCGAGAGCTTTCACAGCATGTTGTCAGGCCCGGAGTTGGGCGATGCCGGCCGGCTGCGGCTCTGCGCGCTGCATTATGATGCGAGCGCACCGGACGGCACCGGGCAGATCTTCGCCCATTTCGAGCCGCGGCCGGCCTGAGTGGAACATCATGAGTGGAAAGCGTGGACGGATGTTTGAGGGAAGGGTCACCCTTGCCGATCAATTGCGCCGGTTACAAACCGGCGCAGGCGTAGGCGTTGATCTCGGTGCCGACCGAAATCTCGACAATCGTCGGCTTGCGCCAAGTCTTCATGTCCGCTTCCTCCGCTGCAATGGGCGATCAGGCAGGATTGCCGGGGAGAGCCCATCAGGAAATTATACCCGTGTCGCCATGGAGCGACCATAACCCCAAAGGATAGGGTTGTGAGAATTATGGCTAGTTCTTTGTGCGATGCAAAATGAGCGTCACACAAGCGCTTCATTGGAACTGGAATAATTCTACGCAATAGCTGCTGATTCGACACGGTGTTAAAAAACAATATGGTTTCCTAAAATCCTGTGGAGTTCGGCCCAGGCAGCATGACGTGCGCTCTGCCACCGGCAGCGATTGCAAAATGCTTAATGAGCTGAAGGTATTCCGTCCTTTCCTGCCGATCGGCAGGACACTGAATGAGGACGGCCGCCGGAGTTCGTCCCCGGATCGCGGACGATTAGGAGCCATCGCTCGACTGTCGCCGATGACTGCGGCCGACCCTGTGACAGCACTGGAGGGGCAGCGGCCGCAACACGGTCGCTGCTCCTCCGGGCGGGTGCCAACGGCCTTAGCCGGCGGCGAATGGATGTTTTGCCGAATCCTTCTGGCTCTGCAGATCCTTGAGGGTCGGATATCCCGACACCGCGCGTTCGATCGCTTCCTTGGTGGCGCGGTAATTGTAATCCTGGATCTTGGCGTTGTCCTTGGCTTCCCAATGGATGAAGACGCCGACGCAGATAAAGATGTTATCGATCTCGTCCTGCGGGATGGTTCCTGCGGCGACGCAGTCGGCGACCGCCTTGGCGACGCCATGCTGGGCCGGGCCGAACATCTGTACCGCCTGTTCCGCACCCTTGATCGTCACCTTGTTGAACAGGATGGTCGAGGGCTTACACTGCAAATTGGGAGCGATGACCGCCAGAAGGCTGGTGAATCCGTCCTTGTTGTTGGTCAGCGCGTTGCAGAAGGCCGTCTCGGCGGCGCTGCCGCGCGGTCCCATGATCAGGTCGATGTGGGCGACCTCATTGCCGTCGCCGACCAGCGATTCGCCCACCAGCACACGATTGATTTTTGGGGATGACCCCTGCCACATGCCCATCGCCGCTTTCTCCCATGCATTTTGAAATCATTGGAGGACCGCCGCAGGTCATGCGGGGCACACCGGCCGCACGGATCCAGCATGACTCATCACTGGATACCTGCGGGCACGGCGTCGGTCACGGCAGGCATTATGGCATCTTGTTTGTTTTGCCAACAAACTCTCAAAAGAGGTTCGGAGTAACTTGAAATCGCAGCCGCCACCTTCCCGCTTCCCGGGTTCTGACCGGGATGGCACGGCCTTTCGGACAGTGCTACCCCATCTTCGGTGGCGGTGGCCGCGATCATGTTACAAAGTCGGATATAATGCCGGTTACTGCTCGTTCTTCTTGTCGTCGGACTGGCCGGAGCCGCCCTGGGTGACCGGATGCCCGCCGATCGCACCCTGCCGCTCCTTCTGGAGAGAATCTTTGGGCAGCTGTCCGGTGGGCGACGTGGCACCCTCGGTCGAGGAGCCGGAACTGCCCTGCGACACCGGCGCACCGCCGATGACCCCCTTGCGCTCGGCAGGAAGCGAGTTGGGCGGCAACTGTCCAGTGTTGCCGGTCAGCTTGTTTTGCGGGTCGGTGCTGTCGGACGAATTGGTGCCGGTCGCGCTGTTGCCGGTCGATGTGCTGCCCGCCGAGTTACCGCCTGTCGACTGGGCGGAGGCCGGCAGCGCGGCGATGGCGATGCCGACGGCGAGGCCGGCGGCGCATGCAAGGCTGTTCAGGGGTAGAGTCTTGAAGGATTTCATCGCATGTCTCCGGAAATGGACAATCGTGGCAAAGGGATCATGACCGCTTGGTGGTGCCGCGCGCCGCATCCGGCGGCCGGTCGGTCCTGCCCTTGCCGCTCTGATCACCCATATGCGATACGGTGTCTTTTCCCTCGTCTTTCTCGAACTCGGCCTTGTCGTTCAGAACACTCTTCTTTCCGGGTGTCGGCGGCTGTTCTTCTGGATGCTTCTCCATGATTTCACCTCCCAAGAGGCAGGGCCGCCGTCGACAGTCGCCGACGCACCCAGCCTCTTGCATCAACCGGCCGCTCCGGCCGCGGGTTCCGTCATGCTCCGCATCGCCCGGGCCGGCTCAAGGCTTGACGACGATCCCCCAGGGTGCGCCGCCCACCGGAATGCTCTTGATCACCTTGTTGCGCTCCAGGTCGATCACCGACAAATCGTTGCTGATGCCGTTTGTGGTGTAGAGCCGCTTCTCGTCGGGCGAGAAGGCGAGGTTCCAGACGCGCTGCCCGACAAGGAAATAGCGCTTCACCTCAAAGCTGTCGGTGTCGATCTCGGCGATCCGGTTGGCCGGTCCCAACGCCACGAAGGCCCGTTTGCCGTCCTTCGTCATTTGGATTCCGACGGCCTGGATGGCTTCGCGCCTGACGCCTTTCACGTCGAACTTGATCTTCTTGATGACTTTGAGCGCCGCCGGATCGATCACGCTGACCGTGCCGCCGATCTCGCTCGACACCCACACCTGCTTGCCGTCGTCGGTGAAGCGCGCGACGCGCGGCCGGCTGTCCACCAGCACATTGCCGATGACGCTGTGTTTCTCCGTGTCGATGAAATGGGCCATGTTGGTGGTTTCTGAGGTGTTGACCAGGATCTTGCCGTCCGGGCTGATCCCCATCCCTTCAGGTTCGACGCCGACCTGGATGTTGTCGATGGCCTTGCGGTCGGCGACGTCGATGACCGTCACCATGTTGTCGTTCTCGTTGGCGACATAGAGCTTCTTGCCGTCTGGCGACAGCACGAACAGCTCCGGATCAGGACCGGAGGGCAGGGTGTGGACGACCTTGCCGCTGGCGATGTCGATCACATCGATGCGGTTGTCGTCGCCGACACAGACGAAGAGCTGCGTCCCGTCGGCGCTCAGCGTGATGCCGCGTGGCCGGCGGCCGACCTTGATCTTGTTCTTGATCTGCAGGCTGTCGCCGTCGACCACGGCGATCTGGTTGTCCTTCTCGTTGGACACGAAGATGGTTTCGGCAAGCACGGGCTCGGCCAAAAGGACCGGACCGGCGAGAAGCAGCATGGTGCAGGACAGCAGGAATCGCATGGGTTTGGTCCGCCCTATCGGTTGAGACGGCATTTGCTTTCCGGCGCATCGTCGCCGAGCGTGTCGAGAGGTGTCACCGGGTGCAGGAACCCCTCCTGTGGTGACACCGAAACCAGCATCCGCGGCCCGGCAATCAGGATGGGCTGGCGCATCTGCCCGTTCCAGGCGCGGAAGGACAGCGCCTCGCCTTTGAACCCGGCCAGTTCGAAATCGGGGCTGTGCAGATAGGCGGTCAGGTCGTCGAAACTGGTGGCGTTGGTGCGGGCCGCGGCCTCCCCGACGCTGCGCACGGCGAGCCAGGCGGCATAGTCGCGCGGAGTCATCCAGCGGCCGGCCAGCTTCTCGAACCGGCTTTGCAGTTGGGTACCGCCCCACTGCTCGTTCACCCGCGACCAAGCGGTGGCGGTCAGCCCCTGGGTGCCGGCAACCGGGCGGGGATACCAGGTGCGGCCGTCGAGATAATCGCCGAAATCGCCCGCTTCGTCGGCGACGATCAGCACGTCATAATCCGGCCCTTGGGTCGCGAGCGGGATGTCGGACTGGATGGTGGTGACACCGGTGTCGGTGCGGCGGTTTCCGGTGTCGAAGGTCCAGGATTTCTCGTCGACGATCCGGCCGCCGAAGCGCTTGGCCGCGCGTCGGACGGCCTCGGCGTAGAGCGCGTCGCCGGGATCGCGGCCGACCAGCAGGCTCCAGCGCGTCCATTTCTTCCAGGCGAGATACTGCGCCAGCGCATCGGCCAGCATGCGTCGGCTGGGGGCGGTGTGCAGGATGTTGGCCCGGCACTGGTCGTTGCGCAGCGCGTCGTCGGTGGCGCGCGCGTTGAACAGCAGCATGGACTTGGCTTCCGGACGGTCGGCGGCGGCGAGAAGCGCGTCGGCCGGCAGGTCGGCGACGACGAACCGCACCCCCTCGTCGGCGAGCGCCTTCACGCCGGCGGAGATGTCGCCGTCCTGCGGCAGGACCTGTTCCACCAGCCGGTAGCTCTGGTTGAGGAACTGGCCCGTGGTGTTGTTGTCGGCCAGTGCCAGCCGGGCACCCTGCAGCCCCTCGTCGGTCGCGACCGGCTCCAGGAAGCTCAGCGGCGTGCGCGGATCCTCCTGGCGTGCGAGATAGCCGATAAGCATCACCTTGGCGCCGGCTTTCTGCGTATCGGTCCCCTGGGCCATGGCTGGTGGCGCAAGGGCCAGCAACCCGATGACCGGCAGAATAACAGCCGCAAGGCGGCATACCGATAAGCGGGATCGTCGTTCAGACCATCGCCAGAATCTCACCATGCCCTCCTTCCGCAAGGTCGCCGATGAACCGATGGGCGCGGGTGGTTCCCGCACGCTCGAACCAGCTTCCGGTCCCCTCCAATCCGAGCCGCAGCAGGTGCAGGAACAACCAGTCGCGCGTGCCGCCATCGGCGAAGCCATCGGGCACTGTGTCCCGCGACCGGCCCAGCAGCAGCGTGCCGCGCCGCATGCCGAAGCCCGGATGCGGGCCGCAGCCCCCGCCAGCCACCAGCGTCCCGGCCACCATGAAGCCGGCGGCATAGGCGCCGACCATGCCGTCGACGACGATGATCCCCCGCCGCATCCGCTCGGCCGCACGGTCACCGGCGCTGCCTCCGACGCTGATCAGCCCGCCCCGCATCCCCAGCGGCAGGCCGGGTAGGGCGCCTCCCAGCGCGTCGCCGGCATTGCCCGCGATGCGCAGCAGGCCGCCGCTCATCCCGGCGCCGGGGTGGCTGCCGACATCGCCCTCCACCAGGATGCGGCCGGACACCATGCCGGCGCCGACCCGCTGCAGGACGGCCTCTCCCGGCCGGATCAGCATCGCTTCGGCCGCATCGCC
The DNA here is from genome assembly GCA_965650625.1 of uncultured Azospirillum sp. GTDB lineage: Bacteria > Pseudomonadota > Alphaproteobacteria > Azospirillales > Azospirillaceae > Azospirillum. The sequence goes on from CBFGPE010000091.1 coordinate 14,459, forward strand.
GGCCGAAAGCTCGAACATCTCGCCGACCGTCGTCACGCCGCCACCGCAAGGCAGCGGGAGTCCGGCGATGTCTTCCGCCGTCTGGCCGGCCAGCCGTTCGGGCAGCACGGATGACATGTCCACAATCGTCCCGGCGTCACCGCGGAAGGTCAGGGTCAGGCCGCTCATGCCATCACCTCGTGGAGGTGGAAGTGGTGCGGTCCCAGTTTTCCGCCGTAGTTGCCGGCGGTGATCGCCAGCACGCCGGCCGCCGTTCCACCGGCTGCGGCGGCCGCGATGCCGGCCCGCATGCCGGCGCGGATCGCCGCCTCGTCGGTGCCGTCCATTACCAGCTCCAGCACCGCTTCGACATCCGGGGACAACAGGGTTTCCGGCTCCACCGCCCGCAGGGTCGGGCAGAACCGCGTGTTGGTGGAGGCGATCAGCGCCTTGTATTTCGATCCGACCTTCGACCCCGAGCGCACCACCCCGCCGGGAAAGGGCAGGATGACGCCCGGCAGCGACCGGATCGTCGCGACCGCCGCTTCCGCCGCGGCGAGGCATTGGCGGTGGCTGGCGGCCAGGATCAGGAAGTTGCCGCCGCCGATCCCCTTGGCCACGGCGACGCTGTCCTCGCAGACGAACTCCCCATCCATCACCGGCAGGCGCCAGAAGCGGCGGTCGCCGAACTTCTTGGAGATCTGGTGCCCGTCGCCGAAATAGCGCAGCCCATTGCCGAGCGGGATGCGCTTGGTCCCCTGGAGAAGCCCGGCATAGCAGGCCGACCCCGGCGAGGTCATGATGCATTGCCCGACACGGTTGACCACCAGCTTGGCGAGGTCGCTGGTGGACATGCCGAAGATCATCACCGCGGCCCCCGGCCGGCTGTCCGGCGTCTCCTCCGGCGTCAGCAGGCGCTCCACCGCCGCCTCGCAGCCGCAGCCGATGACGGAGGTGGCGAAGCCGGTCAGGCTGGATGTCGCCGCATCGACCCAGGCGGGCGTGTCGGCGGTGATGACCAGCCGCGTGTAGGTCATCGGAAACGCTTCGGCGAAGGTGTCCTCGATGCGCACGCCGTTGATCTGCATCTCCGCCATCACGGCACCTCCCGCCGCTGGCAGGGGTGAAGCTGTGGTCCGGCGCCATGGCGGATCTCCGCGTCCTGGATGCGGAAATGCTTGATCGGCAGGCCGATGCGATCGTCGAAATAGCGGGCGATGCGGCGCTCGATCAAATCGTCGAAGCCGGGGCGGACGACATGGGTGCAGCCCTGCGCCATCGCCACCAATGTGCCGTCGCGCACCACCAATTGGCCGCTCTTGAACACCAGATCGGGCCGTTCGAACATGGCGCGGCGGTCGGCCAAGTCGCTGTAGACGGTGACGTCGGCCGAGGCGCCCGGCGCCAGATGGCCGCGGTCGGCGAGTCCCAGAATACGGGCCGGCGCGGCGCGGGTCATGATGGCGATCTCGCCCAGCGTGTACTCGCGGGTGATCGAGCCCAGCGTGGTGTGAGCCGGCGCGTCAGGATGGATCTCCGCCAGCTTCGCCAGCCGGCAATCGCGATCCATCAGCAGCCGGATCAGTTCCGGATAGAAGGTGAAGGGCGCGCCATTCGGGTGGTCGGTGGTCAGGAACACCCGCCACGGATCGTCGAGCAACAGGAACAGCTCCAGCCCGATCGCCCATTGCAATGCGTTGACATAGGATTTGTCACGATAGCGGAAGGGCACCACACCGCATCCTGCCTCGCATTCGATGTCCATCGCCAGCCATTTGCGCGGATGGGCCAGCGGAGCGGTGTGGCGCTGCGCCATGGTGTCGGCCGAGGCGGTTACCGTCTGGCCGAACATCACCTGTCCGATGTCCACCGACAGCGTCGGCGTCCGGTTCACCGCCTCCGCCAGCGCCGCGGCGCCGGAGGAGAATTTGCGGTCGCCCGCCGTGTCGTAGCTGTGGAACTGGATGTGCGTCATGTGCATGGGCAAGCCGGACGCCGCCTGGATGGTGTCGAGCGTCGTTGCCACATTGCCGGGAATGCCCAGGTTGCAGCCATGGACATGCAGCGGATGGGGCAGTCCCAACTCGTACACCGCGCGGGCCAGCACGGTCAGGACGGAGCGCGGCGTGACGCCGTAGTGCGGTCCGGCCTCGTCGAGGTCGAGCTTGCGGGCATTGAATTTGAAGGCGTTGATGCCGCCGGGGTTGACGACCTTGACGGCAAGGCTCTGCGTCGCCGTCAGCATCCACGCGACATAATCATTGACCGCCGCCTGCCCGGCATTGGTGGCGATCAGGTCCAGCAGGAAATCGTCGTTTCCCAGCACCAGATAGCCGCCGGTGTCGATATAGGGGATGTCGCTCATCTCCAGATGCGCGTGCCGGGCGTTGGACCCCAGCATCGCCGGCTCGAAGGCGGCGGTGAATCCCATCTCGATGTAGCGGGCGCCGGTGGTGTGGGTGGAGGGGGTGGCGATGCCGCTTCCCCCGCCACAGCCGCAAGCGCTGCCGGCGAAGCGGTGCTGGTCGTGCTCCTCCCCCATCAGCATGCGGGCGAGGTTGACCTTGCCACCGGCGATGTGGCTGTGGATGTCGATGGCGCCGGCCATCACCACCTTGCTGGTCACGTCGTACACGGCGTCGGGCATGGCGCCCGGCCCCGGATCGGCGGTGATGCGGTCGTCGCGCAGCCAGAGGTCGGCGACCTCGCCGTGCCGACCGTTGGCCGGGTCGAACACGCGCCCGCCGGCAAGCTTGGTCAGCATCCGGCGGGCTCCTTGATTGTGGCGGTCTGGTCCAGCGCCGCCAGGATGCGGCCGATCACTTCGGTAACGCTGGGCAGGCCGCGGTCGATCAGCATTCCGGCATGCAGCGCCACCACGCTGTCGGCGCGGAACACATCGCCGGGATGATCAATACCCGGCGTCCCCACCGGGATGAACAGAGCCGGCTCCGGCGTCATGTCCATTTCCGGCGGCGCCAGCATGATGACGGTGCCGTTTGTGCTGAATTTCGGCATCTCTGGACGGAAGGCGGAAATCCACACGGTTACGTCGGCATCCTGCAGGCGGCGGCGCCAGTTGAACCGTTCCGAATCGTGCAGCGGCACGCCGGCGTCGAAGCCGGTGCGCAAGGGAAAGCCGGTGCGCCAGCCGCAGGCCTGATTGGCGCCGATCAGATTGTCGGCACCGGACAGCGGCAGGCCGGCACAGCGGGTGGTGCCGTCCACGGCGCGGATGAGCCGGACCAGTCCCTCCACGACCATGTCCGGCTGCGGCCCCTCGAACAGACCCGCCGCCCAGATCACCACCGCATAGCGGGCGGCTCGCAGGCGGGCCGCCAATTCGGTCATCGGATCGCCAGCCACCGCCCGACCGGCAAGCGCCGCCCGCAGTTGGGCGACGAGCGTGCCAAGATCCCCGGCCCCCGGTGCGACCGTTTCGAATTGCCCGGCGAGGAGCTGGGCCGTCTCCGGCATTGGCTCTCCACCCAGGAAGACAACGCTTCGCGCTCCGTCGGGCACGAAGGCCGGTGTCGGAACCACCCAGCGTTCCCACAGGCGTGGAAAGGAGGTGGCCGGGTCCGGGCCAACGACGAGGACGAGGTCGCAGCGGTTGCGCAACTCCGCCAGCGTGGTGGTTGACCAGCCGAAGCGGCGCAGGACCGCCAGATTGCGGAACAGCGCGTCGGACCGCTCATGGTCCACCGTCGCGCCGATGCGTTCGGCCAGTGACAGGGCGGAAAGCACGCCATCCACATCGGTCGCCAGCCCGCCAATCAGCGGTGCGCGACTAGCGCCCAGCAGCCGGGCCGCCTCGGCGATGGCATCGTCCATGGAAACGGCGCCGCCGCCCATGCGGGCGTCGGTCGGTACCGCCATCGACCGGCGGAACAGCCGGTCGGCCTGCGGGCAGCCACTGGGCCGGGGAGCGATGCCGGAATCATTCTGGTCGATTCCGATGTCACCGCAACCGAGGCCGCAGAACGGGCAGAGTATGTCGGAGTGGAAGGTCATGGCCCCCCAATTCGGCTAAGCGGAAAAGTCGCTTGTGCGAAAGGACGCAGTCAATCCGAGTGGTTCAAGACGAGTGGCGGTCTTCGCCGGGGGATGTCCAAGCAGAAAATCCGGAATAGAGCCGACAGTGTTCGGCCGTGGCCGACTATCGACAGGCAGAGCGGTCCGGTCATGCCCGTTTTCCTCCCTGTATCTCCGTGCCCCATTTGGGTTACCGCGCGTGGATACTCGTTCGCGCTACGGACAATTTTGTTCGTAACGCTAACATTGTGCGGTGACCCGCGCAAAGGGAATGCAGATGAGCCACCAGCGCAATCGGATAGGAGAAGTGTGGGTCCGTGCGCCTGCACGCTTGCATGCCGGCTTCGTCGATCTCAATGGTGGGTTGGGGCGCCGCTTCGGCAGTCTCGGCATCGCCATCGACCGGCCGGCCATCGTCCTGCGCGCCCGCCCTGCCGACCGGCTGACGGTCAGCGGGCCATCCTCCGACCGCGTCCGCCGCAGCATTGAACGGCTGGGCCCGGAAGCGGGCCTGCCGGATGCCGTCGACGTGACAGTGGAGGAGGCGATCCCGTCCCATGTCGGTTTGGGCTCCGGCACCCAAACGGACCTTGCGGTCGCCACGGCGCTCACCTGCCTGGAGGGGCGGGGCACCGCCGCCCGCGATCTTGCCCGCGCGTTAGAGCGGGGAGCACGCTCCGGCATCGGGCTGGCGGCCTTTGAGCAGGGTGGAGTGCTGCTGGACGGCGGCCGGGGAGGGCTGGACGCAGCGCCGCCGGTGATTGCGCGAGCACCCTTCCCGGAGGAATGGCGCATTCTGCTGCTGCTCCATCGTGGCGGTCACGGGCTGCATGGCACACCGGAAGTCGAGGCCTTCCGCCGGCTGCCGCCCTTTCCGCCCGACGCCGCGGCGCATCTCTGCCGGCTGATGCTGATGGTTGCGCTGCCGGCGCTGGCCGAGCGCGATGTGGAGCGGTTCGGACAAGCCATCGGCGAGCTTCAGCGAACGGTCGGCGACCATTTTGCCCCGGCTCAGGGCGGGCGCTTTACCAGCCCCTTGGTGGCCGAGGCGCTGGCTTGGCTGGAGAGGCAGGGCATTGCCGGAGTCGGCCAAAGCTCCTGGGGGCCGACCTGTTTCGCCATTGTCGGCGATGCGGCGCTGGCGGAGCGGCTGGCTGGCGAGATGCGCGCGCGTTGGGCCAGTTCGCCGCTGGAGGTGATGGTCTGCCGCGGGCGGAATGTCGGCGCGACGGTGCGGAACCTGTCGGCCGAGGCGGAACTGACGCCCCCAATCCGCCGCGCCGCGGGTGAATGAGCGCGCTGTTGAACAAGTGGCCGGTGAACGACTGAAATGGAGGCAGGCATGGGCGCCCCTTACGTGCTGCACATGATCACGCCGCTGGCGAATGTCAGCCCGTTCGACGTCAACATGGCGGTGGATGCGGGCATCGACACCGTGGTCCCCTACACCGGCATCGAGACCGCCCAGGTCGAGGCGCTGACCCAGGACGCCATGTTCTCCCGCGACCCGAAGAACGCTGTGCGCACCGGGCTGTTCATCGGCGGGCGCGACGCGACGATGGCGCTGGACATGCTCGACGTCGCGCGTAAGGCGATGTTCCCGCCCTTCCAGATCTCGGTCTTTGCCGATCCGTCCGGCGCCTTCACCACCGCCGCCGCCATGGTCGCGGTGGTCGAGCGCGCCCTGCGGCGGTCGGGAGTGGACGGCCTCGTCGGCTTGGATGTCCAGGTCTATGGCGCCACCGGCGTGGTCGGCGGCATCGCCGGGCTGATCGCCGCGCAGGCCGGCGGGAATGTCACCCTGGTCAGCCACCGCGGCGTTTCGGCCGTGCAGGGCAAGGCGGAGGAGTTCGGCCGGCGCTATGGCGTCACGCTGTCCTGCGCCGACACCTCCACCGGCGGCAAGGCGGCGCTGATGGACCGGGCGGAGGTCGTGCTGGCCTGCGGCAAGGCCGGGATCACGGTGTTGACGGCCGACGATCTGCGCGCGGCCAAGCGCCTGCGCGTGGCGGCCGACATCAACGCCGTGCCGCCGGCCGGCCTGGAGGGTGTCGGTGTGCAGGATGATGGCACCCCCTTGCCCGGCCATTCCGGCGCCGTCGGTATCGGCGCGCTCGCCATCGGCAACGTCAAGTTCAAGGTCCAGCACCATCTGCTGGAGCGGATGCAGACCGGCGGCACCGCCGTTGCCTTCGATTTCCAGGACGCGATGGACGCGGCGCGGACCATTGCGGGAAAGGCCAAATGATGCAGCAGCGCCCCAGCCTGTCGGCCCTGTCGGGTCCACTCGCCGCGGCCTTGGTCGCCGATGCGGTACAATTGCGGCTTGGCATCGACCGGGTGGCCGGCGCCACCATCGTCGATGGCGGGATCGCCTGTCCCGGCGGGCTGGAGGCCGGTCGGCGCATTGCCGAGCTGTGCATGGGCGGTCTGGGCCGGGTGACGCTCCAGGCCGACACCCAGTCCGACCGCTGGCCATTCCAGGTGGCGGTGCACAGCACCGACCCGGTGCTCGCCTGCCTGGGCAGTCAATATGCCGGCTGGAGCCTGTCGCACAAGGACGAGGGCGGCTCCTTCTTCGCGCTCGGCTCCGGTCCCGGTCGCGCACTGTCCCGCAAGGAGACGCTGTTCGACGAGCTTGGCTATGCCGACAGCGGCGATCACGCCGTGCTGGTGCTGGAAAGCGGGACCGTCCCGCCGGCGGCGCTGGTCGAGCGGATCGCGGCCGATTGCGGCGTGGTGCCGGAGCGGCTGACGCTGGTGCTGACGCCGACGGCAAGCCTCGCCGGCACGGTGCAGATCGTTGCCCGCGTGCTGGAGGTGGCGCTGCACAAGGTGCATGCGCTGGGCTTCCCGCTGGAGCATGTCGCCGACGGTATCGGCGTGGCCCCCCTGCCGCCGCCCGGCAAGGGCTTCGTCGAGGCAATGGGGCGGACCAACGACGCCATCCTGTTCGGCGGTACCGTTCAGCTGTTCGTCACCGGACCGGAGGATGCCGCCGCCGATTTGGCGCAACGCCTGCCCAGCACGGAGTCCCGCGACTATGGGCGTCCCTTCGCCGAGGTGTTCGCGGCGGTGAACAAGGACTTCTACGCCATCGATCCGCTGCTGTTCGCGCCGGCTCGCGTGGTGGTGACTGCGCTCGATAGTGGGCGCAGCTTCCATGGCGGGCGCCTTGCGCCGGACATGCTCGACCGCTCCTTCAGCGGGACGGCGGGATGACCACCGCAATAGCAGAGCTGTTCATGGCCGTCTGCCGGGCGGAGGTGATGGCGCTGAAGCCCGGCAACGTCCATGTGCACGCCGCCGGCCATGGCATGACGGTGGAAGACTTCCTGCTGTCGGCGGAGGTCGCCGCGCCGGAGATCGCGCGGGCGCATGCCCCCGTTGGCAAACGCATCCTGTGGGCGGTGCAGGCGACCCGCGCGGTGGTGGGCTGCAACACCAACCTGGGCATCCTGCTGCTGTGCGCTCCGCTGGCCCGCGCCGCCGAGATGCCGGCCGCGCGCCCTCTGCGGGATCGGGTGGGCGACGTGCTGGCGGCACTGACGGTGGATGATGCCGAAGCTGCTTTCGCGGCGATCCGCCTTGCATCGCCCGGCGGGCTGGGCCAGGCGCCGGAGCATGACGTTGCCGGCCCGGCGACGGTGACCCTGCGTGAGGCCATGGCCGCCGCCCGGTCGCGCGACCGCATCGCCGCCCAATATGCCGACGGCTACCACGACGTCCTCGACATTGGTGTCGCCTGCGCCTGGTCGCTGGCGGACGCCGATGTGGTGTCGCTGGCCGAAGCCGTCTATCTGGAATTCCTGACCGCCTTCCCCGACAGCCACATCCTGCGCAAGCATGGCGAGACGCTTGCGGCGGCCGTGCTGGCCGAGGCCCGCGAGCTGCGCAGGCAGGTGGCGGGGTCATCGTCGGCGGCCCTTCAACGCGAGCATCTGTTCGTCTTCGATGCGCGGTTGAAATGGCAGGGCATCAATCCGGGCACCTCCGCCGACCTCACCGTCGCCAGCCTCTTCGCCTATCTGCTGGACAAGCGCGAAGACGACCTCACAGGAACACGGGCATGACGACCAGCCTGGACATCGGACGTCGCCTGACGGAGGTCGCGGCGCTCTGCCTCATGGTGGTCACCACGTCCGCATCGGCGGAGCCGTTGGCGGTGACGGAAGTGGCGCCCGGCGTCTTCGTCCACCAGGGCGTCATCGCCGAGCCGGCGCCGGACAACCATGGCGACACCGCCAATATGGGCTTCATCGTCGGCGACGACAGCGTGGCGGTCATCGACACCGGCGGCACGCCGGAACTGGGGCAGCGCCTGCGCGAGGCCATCGCTGCCCGCACCGACAGGAAGCCGGTGGTCGTCATCAACACCCATATGCACCCAGACCATGTCTTCGGCAACGCCGCCTTCTCCGACGTGCCGATCGCGGGGCATGCCAATCTCCGGGATGCGCTGGCCGCCCGGCAGGAGGTTTATCAGCGGCGGCTTGCCGACGAGTTGGGGAAGGACGCAGCGGCCGGCATCGCCCCGGTCCGGGTGGATCGGCCGGTCGCCGAGGAGGTGCGGATCGACCTCGGCAACCGCATCATCGTGTTGACCGCCTATCCCACGGCGCACACCAACAACGACCTGACCGTCTTCGACCGCAAGACCGGGACGCTGTTCGCCGGCGACCTGCTGTTCGTCGATCATCTTCCGGCGGTGGACGGCAATGCGCTTGGCTGGCTGCGGGTGATCGACAGGCTGGAGCGGGTGCCGGCGGTGCGTGCCGTTCCCGGCCATGGTCCGGCAGTCGTCGATTGGCCGGGCGCGCTGGACGCCGAGCGGCGTTACCTGACGGTGCTGGTGGAAGGGGTGCGGCGGGTGCTGAAGGCCAACGGCAGCATCCAGGATGCCGTTGCAAGCGTAGCGGAGGACGAACGGGACCGCTGGTTGTTGTTCGATGCATACAACCCGCGCAACGTCACGGCGACCTTCGCCGAGCTGGAATGGGAATAGGAGCAGACGCCACGGGACAAATCCAGGGAGGGAGCGATGACGCGATATCCGCTATCGGGGCCGCTGATGGGGCTTTTGGTCGTCTTGTCCACGCCTGTGCTCGCTGCCGGCGATGCGGCGGACGATGCCGCGCGCTGGGACGTGCTGCACGACATGTATTTCAAGGACCGCCCGATCGAGGAGGCCGGCGACCGCATCCGCATCGACGCGCCGGCCCGCGCCTATGACGCAGCTCTGGTGCCGGTGCGGGTCGAGGTCGAACCGTCGCTTCGCCTAAAGACACTGTCGCTACTGGTCGACAAGAACCCGGTGCCGCTGGCGGCCACCTTCCGTTTCGGCCCGGCCAGCGCCGGCAGCGGCATTGAGACCCGCGTGCGCGTCAACGAATACACCAATGTCCGCGCCGTGGGGGAGACCCAGGACGGCCGGCTGCTGATGACGGAAGCCTATGTCAAGGCGGCCGGCGGCTGTTCCGCACCTGCCGTCAAGGACCCGCAAGAGGCCATGGCGCGCCTCGGCCGCATCAAGGTGAAGCTGCCGGAGACGCTGACCCCCGGCAGCCCGGCCATGGCCCAGCTCATGATCAGCCATCCCAACAGCAGCGGACTGCAGTTCGATCAGATCAGCCGCACCTACATCCCGGCCCACTATGTCCAATCCATCGCTGTCCGTGTCGGCGGGCAGACGGTGCTGGAGGCGGACACCGACATCTCCATCAGCGAAGACCCGAACCTCCGCTTCAGTTTCGTCCCGGTGGAGGGCGGCAGCCTGGAGGTGGTCGCCCACGACACCAAGGGCGCCACATTCACACACACCGTTCCACTGACGGCCGGAAGCGGCAAGGATGAGCCGGCGCTTTAGCCACCGGCCACGATTCTTTCGGAAGCGGAGATCAGAAGCACTGGCGGTCGGCAGCGACCTGGGCCTGGCGGAAGCGGTCCATCAGGTCCTTGGCCCAGCCCGAACTGCGGAAGATCCCGGCGCGCTCGCCCGGTTGGTCGGCCATCACCTTCACCGTCTCGATGGCCGTGTAGTCGTCATAGGTGATGCGGTCGGCGATGGCGTCGATGCTGCAGGCGCATTTCTCCATGACGATGTGCGACTGCCCGTTGGACGCCATGCAGGCGATCACATAATCGGCCCGCGCCGCCGTGGGATAGTCGTTCGCCGGGCTGGCGGCGGCAGGACCCGCCGACAGCAGGGCCGCCGCGAGAACAAACGCGATGCGAACAGGCATGGCCGGAATTCTCCCATCTTACCCATGGGTGCGTGCCGGGAGGACGGTCCCATGGTTCAGCAATGATTGCTCTATATAACAATCACGGATGCGGATGGAATTGGGCCACTCAAAAGGGGTGGGTGTCTTTCGGGGTGGACCGCGCGACGCCATGCCCGGGCGCATTGCCGACGCTTCGGAAACCACCCACCCCTTGCCGGCTCGTTAGCCTCAGATCTGGCGCGGTCCGCATTTCCAGCGGCGGACGGTGTATTTCGGGTGCTGTTCCGCCCATTCGGCGGCCCGGAACATGCCGTTGCGCGAACAGGCCATTACATTGACGAACGGTTCCTGGAATGCAGGGCGTTCGACACTGCAGCGGTCGGGATCGGAAACGAGGCAGACCACGAGGAACAACTCGATCATGACATCTCCAGCCGTCATGGATGTTGGGCGACCTCGGTTGGGCGCCTCGATTCGACGGCGGCCGTCCAGGTTCATGCACGGGGAATTATGCTGCACTGCACACAAAACCAGCGCCGGAGTCAAGGCGCATGGTTTATGGAAAACCAATTTTGTGTGAACACCGGAGCTGTCCAGATCGTCGCGGCGCGATTCCTGGTTATGGGCCGGTGAAGGGGCACCGTCCTGGCGGCTTTCGGGAGAGGAAAGTGGCGGAGGCGGATGGGAATCGAACCCACCGTTCGCTGTTGGCGAACCAGCGGTTTTGAAGACCGTGAGGGCCACCAGACCCTTATCGCCTCCGGCAGGCTCAAGATGTGGACGCCGGGGCTCCGCCGCCATCGATCTTTTGGGGATCGGCCGTCCGAGCCGGCAGGGTGGCCAGGACGCGGCGATCGCCGTGCCGCCGCGACACGCCGATCCTGTCCAGATGTTCCAGGAGCGGCACCCCGAACTTGCGGGTGATACCCAGCAGCTTGGCAAGCTCGCCCAGCGTCAACCCGTCGGCCGTCCCGGAAAGGGCGGCTGCGACCCGCTCGGCGGCCAGCGCCACGGCGTCGCGGTGGAAGACGATCTCGCGCTTCTGCACCCGGTCGATCGTGCGCACCAGCACGCCGGTGCGGGCCAGATAGTGCAGGGCGCGGTGGCGCCGGTCGTCGCGGCCGGCCACCTCCGCCACGTCGGGCGGCGTCAGGCCACCGTCGCGGAAGGCGGTCTCCACGTGGGCCAGTGTGTCGCGGTCGCCGGACGACAGCAGGGCGGCGGCGTTCAGGTCGCTGCGGCGAAGAAGTCCGGCGTCGCGCACCAGCCGCCCCTCGGCCACCAGCTGCGCGACCAGGGCCGACAGGGTTTCCGGCGGAAGCTGGGGTGGCAAAGCCTCGCGTAGCCGGTCGACGGGGGCGCCGCGCTCCGTCGGGATGGCGGCCTGGAACTCCTGCACCGCCGTCATCAGCGCATCGCACAGCTGCCGGTATAGCGATTCGGCGAGCCACAGGTCGGGCGGCAGTTCCACCGCACCCGGCAGCGTCGCTTCCAGCCGGCTGGGAGGCAGCCCGTACAGCCGGGCCAACTCAGCACTGCGCAGGCCGTGGTCTCCGGCAAGCGCCAGCCGCTCGACCACCGCATCCGGCAACCGGCCTTCGGCGAGAGCCAGCGTAGCGCGGATCACCGCCGGGTCGAAGCGCCGACGCCGCACCGACGCCGGGTCGAGGATGCGCCCGCCGGCCATGGTCCAGGCCGGGGACCCCTGACGCAGCACATAGGGTTCGCCAGCTGTGGCTGTCACCAGCTCCGCGCAAGCCAGCTGGGCCGGGGCGGCGTCACCTGGCTCCAGCAGGTCGCGGTCCAGCAGGCGCAGCCGGGCTGTCACGTCGGTGGTGCCAAACAGCAGCTGCACCGTGTCACCGGTCTTCAGCGCCCGCGGCGCATCGGGCAGCAGGTCCAGCCAGATGTCGATCCATCGGGACGGCGCCAGAAGCCCTGGCGTCGCCAGGATGCCGCCGCGCCCAAGCTCCGCCAGTTCCGCGTCGCGCAGGTTGACGGCGACCCGGCTGCCCGGTCCCGCCCTGTCCACCGGCTCCCCGTGGGCATGCAGGCCACGCACCCGCAGGGTCCGGCCGTTCGGCCAAAGCTCCACCGTATCGCCGACCTGCAGGCTTCCTCGCCGCAAGGTGCCGGTTACCACAGGGCCGAAGCCGGGAACGGCGAAGGCCCGGTCGACCGGCAGATGGAAGCAGCCGAGATCCTGCCTGCCGCCATCCTCCGCGAACAGCTCCTCCAACGCAGCGGACAGCCGGTCCAGCCCTTCGCCCGTTGCCGTCGAGGTGTGGATGACCGGCATTCCCTGGAGCGGCGTACTGCCCAGAAGTTGCCGAACCGCCTGGGCAGTGGCCGCGGCCTGCGCCTCGCTGACGAGATCGCATTTGGTGATGGCGACGACGCCCCGCTGCACGCCGATCAGGCGGGCGATGGCGAGATGCTCGATGGTCTGGGGCTTGATGCCCTCGTTGGCGGCGACGACCAGCAAGGCGGCGTCGATGCCGGTTGCCCCGGCGATCATGGTGCGGACGAAGCGCTCGTGGCCGGGCATGTCGATGAAGGCCAATGTTCCGGCCGCCGCCGGGCGATGGGCGAAGCCGAGCGCGATGGAGATGCCGCGTCGCTTCTCCTCCGCCAGCCGGTCGGTGTCGATGCCAGTTAGCGCGCCGACCAGCGCCGTCTTGCCGTGGTCCACATGGCCGATGACGCCGATGACGGTGGTCCTCAAGTGGCTGGTCGTCATGGGCTTGTCGCCAGGGCCGCGCGGCAGGCTGTTGCGATGTCCGCCAACTCGCCGTCCGCAACGGTGCGCATATCGAAGATCAGCCGGTCGTCGCGGATGAAGCCGACCACCGCCGGGCGATGGGTGCGCAGCCGCCGCGCCAATTCGGAAACCGCCACCGCCGCGCTGTGAATGGCGACGAAACGGCTTGGGATTGCTGCCTCTGGAAGGGTGCCGCCCCCGGCGAACCCCTCGCCGTCGCGCAGTTCCACCGTCAGGCCGGGAAGGTCGGCCAGCATGGCGCGCAACCGCTCCGCCCGCTCCGCCAGGACCGGCAGCGGGGCGGTCAGCATCGACAGCACCGGCACATGGCCGGGATCGGTGCCCGCCACCCGTTCCGGCGCGCGGTAGAGCTTCAGTGTCGCTTCCAGGGCCGCCAGGGTCAGCTTGTCGGTGCGCAGCGCTCGCAGCAGGGGATGCGCCTTCAGCCGCGCGATCAGGTCGGCGCGGCCGAGGATCAGTCCGGCCTGCGGCCCGCCCAGCAGCTTGTCGCCGCTGCAGGTGACCAGATGCATCCCGGATTGCAGGGCCGCCTGCACCGTCGGCTCCGCCGGCAGGCCGTGGGCGGCGAGGTCGATCAGGCTGCCGCTGCCCAGATCCTCCATGGCGATCAGGCCGCGGGTGTCGGCCAGCGCGGCCAGATCCCGGCGGGCGGGGGTCGCGGTGAAGCCCTGGATGCGGTAGTTGCTGGGATGGACCTTCAAAAGCACGCGGGTGTCGGGGCCGATGGCCCGTTCGTAATCGGCGGCGCGGGTCTTGTTGGTGGTGCCGACCTCGACCAGCCGGGCGCCGCTCTGCGCGATCACGTCCGGCACGCGGAAGGAGCCGCCGATCTCCACCAGTTCGCCGCGCGAGACGACCGCCTCGCCGGGGGCGGCCAGCGCCGCCAGCGCCAGCAGGACCGCAGCGGCGTTGTTGTTGACCACCAGCGCCGCCTCGGCGCCGGTCAGTTCGCACAGCAGGCCGGTGACGCCGTGATAGCGCGAACCGCGCCGTCCGCTGTCCAGATCATATTCGAGGTTCATATAGCCGGCCGCCGCGGCCGTGACCGCGGCCACCGCCTCCGGCGCCAGCGGGGCGCGGCCCAGATTGGTGTGCAGGACGATGCCGGTCGCGTTGACGACGCGGCGCAGCACCGGCGCGTCCTCCCGCTCCAGCCGGCCGGCGGCGGCGGCGATGATGGCTTCCGGCGTTGTGGCGTCGCCGCCGGCGGCACCGGATCGCAGCGCCGAGCGCAGAGCATCCAGTTCGGCACGGAGCGCCTGCAGCACCGGCGTCCGCCCACAGGCGGCGACCAGTGGCGCCGTGCGGTCGTCGTCGATCAGCCTCTGCACCTGCGGCAGCCTGCGCAATGTGGCCAGGGTCGCGTCGGCGTTCATCCCTGCATCGCCTTGGCCAGGAACCGGTCGATCATCCCGGCGACCGTCTCGCTGTCGAGATCGTCCAGCCGGCAGGTCCGCACGTCGGTCGTCTTCACCGGCGTCAGGAAATTCTCGGACACCGATGTCGTGCCGTCCTCCCCCACATGGAAGGTCATATAGGCGCGTGGTGCATCCTCCGCGGTGTCGAGCGAGGTGAAGTGGACGATGGCGCGCGGCATCTCGTGGACGAGGTCGATGTCCTCCTGAAACCACACGGTGCCGACCTCGCGGACGATCGGCTGGCGGGAGTCGGCGATGGGCTGGATGATGCGGTCGTGCAGGTTGCGGATGTCCTTCAGCATCGTCACCTTGCGGCCGTCGCGGGCGCCTTCGCCGAAATGTTCGATGGCCTCGCGTCGCGCGTCGTCCAGCCTGCGGCGGGTGCGGACCACGGCATCGACCAGCCGGCTGGTGGCGTCCGAATGCATCGCGTCTGTCTCCTCCTCATGTCGGATCAGCGGTTGCCCGGCTGGTGTTCGCGGCCGGTGGGTGCCGGCAGGTCGCTCGCATGCTCCACCTTGCGCGTCAGATAGTCGGTCGCCGACAGCGCGAACAGGACCGCCAGCCAGAATAGGCCCGCCGCCGCCGCGGCACGGGTCAGTGCCGGTGCGCGAAACAGTTTCATGAACAGCGCCAGCACCAGAAGTGCCTTCGCCACCGAGATGCCGAGCGCCACGACGACGTTCATCGGCCCCGGCATCGGTACATAGGAAAGGCCGAGCGTCGCCGCCAGCAAGGCCAGCAGCGCTGCCCAGGTCAACAGCAGGGGGAGGGGAGGTGCCTTCATGATCCGCTCCGTCCGACCAGATAGATCAGCGGGTAGAGGAAGATCCAGACGATGTCGACGAAGTGCCAGTACAGTCCCGTCACCTCCACCGGGGTGTAATAGCGGGACGAGAAGACGCCGCGTCGCGCCCGCACCGCCATCACCGCGATCAGCCCAATGCCGATGGTGACGTGGATGCCGTGGATGCCCGTCAGTAGGAAATAAAGGAAATAGAACAGCTCGATGGTCTGGGCATGCACGCTGTCCTCGTGGAAATTCAGCCCCGGCACCAGATGTTCGGTCCATTCCTTGTGGTACTCGTAGCCCTTCAGCCCGAGGAACAACAGCCCCAGCAACGCGGTGACCGCCAGGAGCCGGGTCAGAGCCTTGCGCCGGCCATGCTCCGCCGCATGAACGGCCCAGCCCATGGTGAAGCTGCTGGTCAGCAGCACCAGCGTGTTGACGGAGCCGATGACGATCTTGGTGTGGCGCCCGGCCTCCGCCACGCCCTCCGGGTAGGTGGCGCGCAGCCATGTGTAGGCCAGCAGCATCCCGCCGAAGAACAGGATCTCCGTCGCCAGGAACACCCACATGCCGAAGGACGCGGTGTCCGCCTGTTGTTCCGCCGTTGCGTATTGCGGTTC